>JAEKKH010000001.1 GCA_019510465.1 Burkholderiales bacterium | reverse complement strand
CGCCGCACTCGGCGCATGCCCGATCACCCGCTTGAACGCGCGGCTGAACGACGCCTCGGACTCGTAGCCCAGCCGGTCGGCCGCCGTGGCCACGCGCATGCCGTCCTGGGCGATCCAGTGGCGGGCCTGGAACATCTTGACCTTGGCGACGTACTTGGCCGGGCTCTCGCCCATCGTGCGGGTGAAGGCGTCGGCGAAGCTGGAGCGTGAGGCGCCCATCAGGCCGGCCAGGCGGGGCACGCTCCAGTCGCCTTCGGGGTCGGCGTGGATGGCGGCGATGACCTTGCCGACCTTCGGGCAGCGCACGGCCGCGACCCAGCCGGTGGCGTCGCTGCAGCCGCATTCCACCCAGGCGCGGATGATGCTCGCCGCCAGCGCGTCGGCCAGGCGCGCCAGGATGCCGCAGGCGCCGATGCGGTCCAGCGCCACTTCGCGCTCCATGGCGTCCAGCAAGGCTGGCACGGTGACGTCCTTGTTGGCCAGGTCGCTGGTCAGCATGACGGGCGGCATCATCGCGATCAGCGGGTGCAGCGGGTCGAGGTTGAAGCGCAGTGCGCCGCAGAACATCACGTCCGCCGGTGGGCCTTGGACGCTGTCGGTGCCGGGCGGGCTGCCGACCAAGTAGATGTTGTCGGACACGGCCACGCGCGACAGCGAATCGATGTCGACGGTCGGCACGTCAGGGGCGCTGGCCAGCACGTGGAAGCTGCCGTGGGGCAGCAGCACGGCGTCGCCGGGCTGCAGGCGCACCCAGTCGGTCGACGCTGTGCGCAGCCAGCTGCCACCGTTACCGACGAAGTGAAAGCGTGCCGAGCGCTGAGCCGGAAAGGCCACGGCCCAGGGCGCGCGCATGACGCAGCGGCCGTACTCGACGCCGTCCAGGCGCAGGCCCAGCAGGATCTCGGTCAACGAATCGGGCTTGTCGGGCGCCGACCCGGCGGCCTTGGACGAAAGGTCAAGCATTTCGGCTCTTTCGGCATGGAAACGCCGAGATGCTATGCCTAGCATGAACCTCCGTTCAATGAAGGGGTTTGCATCTTGTCTTCCTCGCCCTGCTCCGCCTGCCTAGACGCCGTAAACGGGAGCGCCGTGCCGCCCGCATCCCCGGCCCCCGCCGCGGCTGTCCCCCGCTGGCCCGCCGTTGCCTCGCTGACGCTGGGCGTGTTCGGCCTCGTGATGGCCGAGTTCCTGCCGGCCAGCCTGCTGACGGCCATGGCCACCGACCTGGGCGTCAGCGACGGCGCCGCCGGCCAGGCCGTGACGGCCACCGCCCTGGTGGGCGCCGTTGCCGCGCCCTCGCTGCCGCTGCTGACGCGCCAGCTGGACCGCAAGCACGTCATGCTGGCCTTCAGCGCGCTGCTGGTGCTGTCCAACGTGCTGGCCGCCACGGCCGGCAGCCTGGCCGCACTGCTCGTGGCCCGCGTGCTGCTGGGCGTGGCGCTGGGCGGCTTCTGGTCGATGTCGGCGGCGCTGGCGATGCGGCTGGTGCCCGAGAAGCTGTTCGCCCGCGCGATGTCCGTCATCCTGACCGGCGTGTCGGTGGCCACGGTCTGCGCGGCGCCCATCGGCGCGTGGATGGGCGAGGTCTGGGGCTGGCGCAGCGCCTTCATCGCTGCCGGCGTGGTCAGCGTGCTGACGCTGGCGGTACAGGCCGCCACGCTGCCGGCGCTGCCGCCGCGCGACAACCCCAACCTGCGTGTGCTGGCCGAGCTGCTGCGCCGCCCGCCGGTGCGTGTGGCGCTGCTGGCGGTGCTGCTCGTCATCTCGGGCCATTTCGCCGGCTTCACCTACATCCGGCCGCTGATGGAGCAGGTCACGCATCTGTCCGTCGGCGCCATCTCGGGCGTGCTGCTGGGCTATGGCATCGGCGGCTTCTTCGGCAACTTTGCCGGCGGCTGGCTGGCCGGTCGCAGCGAGCGCCATGCGATCGTGGGCGGCGGCCTGCTGATCGCCCTGCTGGCGGCCAGCCTGCTGGTCGCGGGCAGCTCGGCCGCCGTGACCGCGGTGGCCGTCACGCTGTGGGGCTTTGCCTTCGGCGCCTTCCCGGTGGGCTTCCAGACCTGGATCGTGCGCGCCGCGCCCGACCAGGCCGAGGGCGCCGGCGGCCTGCTCGTGGCGGGCTTCCAGATCGCGATCGCCAGCGGCGCCGTCGGCGGCGGGCTGCTGGTGGACCACATCGGCGCGCTGGGCGGCCCCGCCTTCGCTCTCGTGGCGTTGACGCTGGGCACGCTGCTGACTCTGCGCCATGGCCCGCGCGCCGCGGCGAAGGTGTCTGCATGAACCGCCGTCTGACACTGGCGGCCTATCCGCAAGGCCTGCCCGGGCCTGAACACTTCCAGCTCGACACGCAGCCGGTGCCCGAGCCTGCCGACGGCCAGGTGTTGCTGCGCACGCACTATCTCTCGGTCGACCCCTACCAGCGCAACCTGATGAACCCGGTCGGCCCGGGCTACGCGCCGCCGGTGCCGCTGGGCGGCGTGATGGTGGGCGGCACGGTCAGCCGCGTGGTCGCGTCGCGGCACGCCAACTTCCGCGACGGCGAGCTGGTGCTGGCCAACGCCGGCTGGCAGGACTATGCGCTGTCCAACGGCAGCGACCTGCTGGCGCTGGGCGACGTGGCGCAGCCATCTCTCGCCCTGGGCGGCCTGGGCATGCCGGGGTTCACGGCCTACATCGGCCTGCTGGACATCGGCCAGCCCAAGCCGGGCGAGACGGTCGTCGTCGCCGCAGCCACGGGCGCAGTCGGCGCCGTCGTGGGCCAATTGGCCAAGCTCAAGGGCGCCCGCGTCGTCGGCATTGCCGGCGGCGCGGAGAAATGCTGGCACGCGGTCGAGGAGCTCGGCTTTGACGCCTGCATCGACCGCCTTGGTCCCGACCTGGCCGCTCGGCTGGCCGAGGCCTGCCCGCAAGGCATCGACGTCTATTTCGAGAACGTCGGCGGCGAGGTGTTCGACGCCGTGCTGCCGCTGCTGAACCTTCACGCCCGCGTGCCGGTCTGTGGCTTCATCTCGCACTACAACGACGCCGCGCCGCCCGCCGGCCCGGACCGCCTGCCCGGCCTGATGGCTACGCTGCTGGCCCGGCGAATCCACATGCAGGGCTTCATCATCCTGGACCACTACGGCCCGCGCTTCGACGCCTTCCGGCGCGAGATGGGCGGCTGGCTGGCTTCAGGGCGCGTGACGCTGCGCGAGGACGTTGTCGACGGCCTGGAGCAGGCACCAGCCGCATTGGCGCGGCTGCTGCAGGGCGGCTACTTCGGCAAGACGGTGGTGAAGGTGGCGCGAGAGTAGCCCGCGACGGACTACGCTGCATTCTTGCGGGCGGCGCGCTGGCGGGCCGGAGCCTCCGGCCTGGCCGTCTTCGTGGCGCCCGCCTTGCCGCCCAG
>JAEKKH010000515.1 GCA_019510465.1 Burkholderiales bacterium | reverse complement strand
CCGGCCGGCCACACGGCGCTGCGCGAGGCCATCGCCGAACACCTGGCCTACGCCCGCGGCGTGCGCTGCACGGCCGCCGACGTCATCGTCACGCAGGGCGCGCAGCAGGCCTTCGACCTGCTGGTGCGCGTGCTCGTCGGCCCGGGCGACACGGCGGCCATCGAGTCGCCGGGCTACCCGCCGGTCATAGCGCTGCTGCAGGCGCAGGGGGCGCGCATCGCGCCCGTGCCGGTGGACGACGAGGGTCTGGTCACCGACGCACTGCCGCCCGAGGCCAAGCTCATCTACACGACGCCGGCCCACCAATTCCCGCTCGGCGTGGCCATGAGCGCGGCACGGCGGCGCGCGCTGCTGGCCTGGGCGGCGCGCACGGGCGCTGTCGTCATCGAGGACGACTACGACAGCGAGTTCCGCTTCGAGGGCCAGCCGCGCGACAGCCTGCAGGGGCTGGACACCGATGGCCGCGTGGCCTTCGTCGGCAGCTTCTCCAAGACGCTGGCGCCATCGCTGCGGCTGGGCTATGTCATCGCTCCGCCGGCGCTGCGCAAGGCCTTGCTGCATGCCAAGCATCTGGCGGACGTGCACGGCCCCAGCCTGCTGCAGCACGCGCTGGCGCGCTTCATGGCCGAGGGCCACTACCGCAAGCACCTGCGCCGCTGCGTGGCCGAGTACGCCAGCGCTTTGCCGGCACGCTGGCGCCGTGGCTGTCACTGCTGCCGGCCGAGGCGGGCTTCCACCAGGCCGCGTTGTTCAAGCCCGGCATCGCCATCGACGCTCATCAGCTCGCGGCGCTGGCGCGGCGGGTGGACGTGGGGCTTTACCCGCTGCAGAGCTTCTCGGTCGACCACGACGGACTGCTGATGGGCTTTGGCCGCGTGGCGCCCCAGGGCGTCGACGAAGCGGTGGCGCGCGTGGCCGAACTGCTGAAGGCCGCGAGCTAGCCCAGCGGCAAGGTCAGCCGCGCGATGCAGCCTTGCGGCGCGGCCGGCAGCAGCTCGGCGCTGCCGCCGTGGTGCTCGACGATCTCGCGCACGATGGCCAGCCCCAGGCCACAGCCCTCTCCCGCGGTGCCGCCGCGCACGAAGCGCTCGAAGGCCCGCCCGCGCAGCTCGGGCGGCAGGCCGGGGCCGTTGTCTTCGACGTCGATCCACACGTCGTCGCCCGCGCGCCTGAGCCTGACCGTGATGGCCGCGCCGC
>JAEKKH010000141.1 GCA_019510465.1 Burkholderiales bacterium | reverse complement strand
GCCGACGCCGGCCTGCCCGAGACGGCGGTGCAGCTGGTCGAGACGACCGACCGCGCGGCGGTGGGGCGGCTGATCGCGATGCCCGAGTTCGTCGACGTCATCATCCCGCGCGGCGGCAAGGGCCTGATCGAGCGCGTGGCGCGCGAGGCCCGCGTGCCGGTCATCAAGCACCTGGACGGCAACTGCCACACCTACGTCGACGAGCGCGTCGACCTCGAGCTGGCCGTGCGCGTCGCCGACAACGCCAAGACGCAGAAATACAGCCCGTGCAACGCCACCGAGTCGCTGGTGGTGCACGCCGCGCAGGCGTCGGCGTTCCTGCCGCTCATCGGCGCGGTGTTCGCGGCCAAGGGCGTCGAGATGCGCGGCGACGCGCGCGCGCTCGCGGCGCTCAAGGACGTGCGCGGCGCGAAGCTGGTGCCCGCGCGGGACAGCGACTGGGGCGAGGAATACCTGGCGCCCATCGTCAGTATCCGCGTCGTCGACTCGCTCGACGAAGCCATCGCCCACATCAACACGCATGGGTCGCACCACACCGACGCGATCCTCACGACCGACCACCCGAGCGCGATGCGCTTCCTGCGCGAGGTCGATTCGGCCAGCGTCATGGTCAATGCCAGCACGCGCTTCGCCGACGGGTTCGAGTACGGCCTGGGCGCGGAGATCGGCATCTCCACCGACAAGTTCCACGCGCGCGGCCCGGTGGGCCTCGAGGGACTGACCTCGCAGAAGTGGATCGTGCTGGGCGAGGGCGAAGTGCGCGGCTGAGCGCTCAGCGAAGCAGGATGCGCACGCTGCGCGTCTGCGTCGCCTGCAGGATCGAGAAGGCGTGGAAGTCGGGCGCCGGCGTGCCGGGCACGCTGTCGACCGCGCGCAGCGTCACGTCGCAGCGCGTGACCGGGGCGGCGGGGAAGGCGTCCTGGTCCCACTCGAGGCTTGCCAGGAAGGCCGGCACGTTGAACTGGAAGGCCGCGCCGCTCGCGTCCGCCTGCGAGAACGACCGGCCGTCGGGCACGCGGTTGCTGGTCTGGTTGCCGTTGGCGTCGGTGCACAGGAAGGTGGTGCTGAAGGCGCCCACGTCCAGCGGCCGCGTGACCAGGATCGGCACGGCCGCCGCGCCGATCGGAAAGACCTGGCTCGCGCCCGGCGTCGCGAACGAGAAGGGCGCGGGCAGCGTCACCGCGCTGGTGACGCTGCCACCTGCGCGGCGCAGCTGGAACTGGTAGTCGCGCGCGGTGGTCGGCTGCGGCGCGATGTCGGCCAGGTAGGGCTGGCCGAGCGTGAGCAGGTCCAGCAGGAAGTCCCACGCGCCCTCGCGCGACAGCGCCATGCGCGTCTGCCGGCCGCCGTCGACGAACCACAGCGTGTCGCCTTCGAGCTCGACGTTGTGGAAGATCGAGCCGTCGGTGTTGAAGCCGGCCTGCGCCTGGGTGCGGACGCCGTCGTCGACCACGTACATGAATGCGGTGATCGCGCTGGTGGACAGCGTGTCGGAGGGCACGCAGGCGCCGCCGCAGTTCAGGCGCACGTCGGGCGAGGTGCCGCCCGGGTCGGGCACGACGCCGCCGCCGCACGACGCCAGCGTGGCCAGCAGGCCCAGCGCCGCGAGGCCCGCGGCCGGGCGCCGGGCATGTCGAGCAGGGATCATTCGCGAGCTCCTCGGGCGGCATGACGCCGCGACGCGGTCCGCATTGTGGGGCGACCCCGCGGCCTGCGCGACCCCTTGCCTGGAGGGGCCTGGCGGGCATGGCCCCGGCGCGCGGCGGCGCCGCGCCAATCCGGCGACAATGGCCTGCCCGACCCGCCCGCCGCCTTCCATGATCGATCCCCGCAGCGCCCTGGTGCTCTTTTCCGGTGGACAGGATTCCACCGCCTGCCTCGCCTGGGCGCTCGCGCGGCATGCGCGGGTCGAGACGATCGGCTTCGACTACGGCCAGCGCCACCGCATCGAGCTCGATTGCCGCGCCGGCGTCCGCGAAGGCCTCGCCGCGCTGAACCCCGACTGGGCCGCGCGGCTGGGCGACGACCACCTGCTCGACCTGTCGCTGCTGGGCCAGGTCTCCGATACCGCGCTCACCTCCGATCGCGCCATCGAGTTCGAGGCCAACGGCCTGCCGAACACGTTCGTGCCGGGGCGCAACCTGCTGTTCCTCGGCTTCGCGGCCACCGTGGCCTATCGGCGCGGCGCGTCGGTGCTGGTGGGCGGCATGTGCGAGACCGATTTCTCCGGCTACCCCGATTGCCGCGACAACACGCTCAAGGCGATGCAGGTCGCCCTCAGCCTGGGGCTGGCGGCGCCCATGACGATCGAGACGCCGCTGATGTTCCTCACCAAGGCGCAGACCTGGGCGCTGACGCGCTCGCTGGGCGGCGACGCGCTCAACGAGCTCATCGTCGACAAGACCCACACCTGCTACCTCGGCGTGCGCGGCGCCCGTCACGCCTGGGGCCATGGCTGCGGCACATGCCCGGCCTGCCAGCTGCGCGCCGCCGGCCACGCCGGATTCCTGGCGAGCCTGCTCGATCCCGCATGACCTCGCACTGGCTGTTCCAGCTGGTGGTGCTGGCGGTGTTGCTCGCCTGGGTGGTGGGCGCCTACAACCGGATGGTGCGGCTGCGCACGGCCATCATCTCCGCGTGGGAGCAGATCGTCGCGGCGCTGGTCAAGCGCAGCGAGGCGATGGCCGCGGTGGTGGAGGCGGTGCGCGAGCCGCTGGCCTCCGAGGCCGCGACGCTGCAGGCGCTGGCCGAGGCCGACGCGAAGCAGCGCGCGGCGGCCGACGGCGTGCGCCAGGCGCGCGCCCGCATCGCCGACGTGTCGCTGTGGGTCAATGCCGAGGCGGCGGTCGCGTCGCCGGCCAGCCGCCTGCGCGCGCTCATCGAGCTGCAGCCGGCGTTGATCCACGAATCCGCGCAGGGTCCGCAGCTGGCCGCCGCGCTCGCCGGGTGGCGCGAGTCCGAGCCGCGGCTGTTGTTCGTGCGCCAGGGCTTCAACGACGCGGTCGAGCGCTACAACACGGCCATCCATCAATGGCCGACACGCCTCATCGCGTCGCCGCTGGGCTTTCGTTCAGCCGGCCGGATCTGACGTCCCTGCCGGCCGCCGGCTTGCCTAGGCAGGTATGTACCTGTCTCCATAGGGGTATTCGGTCACGCCTGAGTGTTGCAGTCGCGTCACATTTTTGTGGTGCGCGGGCGATCCATCCCGGCGCATGGGTGCACCTCGCGAGGGCGCCCTTGCCCGATGAAGACTGGTGGCTCCAGGGGATTGCAAACCCCGTTCGAAGGGCGATGCCTCGATAGAGGATTACCCGTTGAGGGTGAGCACGAGGTTTGCATGGTGGAAACCTTGGTTAACGTGCCCGACGCACCACTCCCAACTCCCAGGATGCCCATGTACGAACACAATTCGGTTCGGGCGCGACTGTTCCGCCGCTCGCTGCTAGCCGCAGCCTGCATCGCGGCAGCCGCACCCGTCCTTGCCCAATCCGCCGCTGATGCCGGCACGCCCGAGACACTCCAGCGCGTCGAAGTGACGGGCAGCCGCATCAAGCAGATCGACGCAGAAGGCGTCTCGCCTGTGCAGACGCTGCGCCGCGAGGACATCACCCGCACCGGCGCGACCAACGTGCGCGAACTGCTGGACTCGCTGTCCGCCACCAGCACGTCGGGCACGCTGTCCGACATCGGCGGCAGCAACTCCTTCGCCTCGGGCGCCTCCGGCGCCTCGCTGCGCAACCTCGGCAAGCAATCGACCCTGGTGCTGCTCAACGGACGCCGGATCTCGGCGTTCCCGCTGGCCGACTACAACGAGGTCTTCAGCAACGTCGACTCGCTGCCGCTCGAGGCGATCGACCGCATCGAGATCCTCAAGAGCGGCGGTTCCGCCGTGTACGGCTCCGATGCCGTCGCCGGCGTGATCAACATCATCACGCGCCCCGGCTTCAAGGGCGTGCAGTTGAACTATTCCGGCGAGAAGTCGCTCAGGAACGGCCGCTTCGGCGAGCGCAGCGGCAGCATCACGGGCGGCATGGGCGACTACGAGAAGGATGGCTACAACATCCTGGGCAACGTCGAGGTCTTCCATCGCGACAACGTGATGTGGTCGGATGTCCTCAAGGACGTCAACCCCCAGTACGCCTCGCACTCGCCCGGCATCTTCGGCGCGAAGTCGACCTACGCGTATCCGGGCAACATCGTGGGGCAGGGCCCCGTGCTGGGCTGCGAGCCGGTGGTGTCCCACCTCTGCCGCTATGACAAGTACCAGCGCTTCCAGGCGGTGCCGGGCGCCAAGCGCATGAACACGCTGGTGTCGAGCCGCGTGCGCCTCGACGCGGATACCGAGTGGTTCAGCGAGCTGACCACCTCGGACATCAACGTCAACTACCAGAGCCCGTATCAGGCCTACGGCCCGCAGCTGGGTTCCACCGTGTGGGGCGACCCGAGCACGGGTGCCGGCAAGACCTTCTACTATCGCGGCCTGCCGGCCGAGAACCCGCTGAACCAGACCGGCGAGGAGGCCGATTTCCGCTATCGCTTCGTCGACGGACCGTCGTACAACCAGACCAACACGACGCAATACCGCCTGCTCACGGGCGTGAAGGGCGTCTACAAGGCGTTCGACTGGGAAAGCGCCGTCGGCGTGATGGGCGGCCACACCAGCAGCCTGGGCCGCGGTGCGTTCAGCGATTCGGGCTTCATCAAGGAAATCGGCGACTACAACGCCGACACGCTGGCCCCCGACTTCTTCAACAAGGCCGGCGGCTACCAGATCGGCCAGGTCAACAGCGCCGAGGTTCTGAACACGCTGTTCCCGGTGTACGGCTACAGCGCCACGAACCACCAGGACTTCTGGGACGCCAAGATCAACGGTGACCTGACGCAGCTGCCCGCCGGCCCGCTGCAACTGGCCACCGGTTTCGAGCTGCGCCACGAGACGCTGAAGATCAATCCGACGTCCAACCTGGCCAACGGCGACATCGTCGGCTACGGCACGAGCGCGGCCGAGGGCACCCGCAACTTCGGAGCCGTGTTCGCCGAGTTGGGCATCCCCATCGCCAAGCACCTGGACGGCGACCTGGCTGGCCGCCTCGACAAGTTCCCCGGCTTCGGGGCGCATTTCTCACCGAAGGTCGGCCTGAAGTTCAAGCCGGTCGACCAGGCGCTGTTCCGCGGCACCTACGAGACGGGATTCCGCGCGCCGAACCTGACGGAGAGCGCGAGGTCGACCAAGTTCGCGTTCGATCCGAACATCAGCGACCCGAAGCGCTGCGACGCCGCCTCGGCGCTGCATGACGCCCTGATCGCCAAGGCGGCGCAACTCGGCCCCTCGGATCCGCAATCCGCCATCCTCGAGGCGCGGGCGCTGCAGGTCTCCGACAACGAGTGCGGCGCGAGCATCCCGATCGTCACGGCCAACAATCCGTCGCTCAAGCCGGAGACGAGCAAGTCGCTGTCGCTCGGAACCGTCCTGCAGCCGTTCCAGCACTGGAGCATGTCGCTGGACTACTGGGCGATCCATCGCCGGGACGAGATCGGCACGCGTGACCTCCAGGACCTGCTGGTCAACGAGGATTCGCTGGCGCCGGGCGTCATCAACCGCGGCTCGGTTGCCAGCGATCCCACCTTCCTGCCCTCCGATGCGGCCAACTACGGCATCACGCTGCCGACCGTGGGCCGCATCCAGCAGGTGACGGTGCCCTTCCAGAACCTGTTCCAGACGAAGACCTCGGGCATCGACTTCGGCCTGAAGGGCAGCGTCCCGACGGCGATCGGCGAATTCGGCCTCGAAATCGACGCCACGGTGACGCTCAGCTACAAGCAGTACAGCAACACGCTGGGCCGCTTCGGCGACAACCTGGCAGGTCGCTACAGCTATCCGAAGTTCGTGTCCAACACGACGCTGTCGTACAAGGCAGGCAACTTCGACCAGTCCCTGCGCTACGCCTTCCGCTCGCGCACCGCGCTGCAGGAAGACTACAACGACACGGTGTGGTCGACGCAGGGTTGCGCGGACAACGCCGGCCTGACCGCCGACGAGTGCCACGTGAAGACGTACCACCGCGTCGACTACTCGATCTCGTACGGCGGCTTCAAGAACATGACGCTGGGCCTGTTCATCGGCAACTTGTTCCAGAAGCGTCCGCCGGCCGACTATCGTGCCGCCAACGCGCCGTCGACGGTCATCCCGTTCGACACGGAAGACGCCGCCGGCCGCACCGGCAAGGTGATCTTCCAGTACAAGTGGCAGTGATGCCGCGCTGACGCGCCCGCCCGACGGGCGATGCGGGCCGGATTCCTGGCGGGATCCGGCCCGTTTTCATTGGGCCGCCGCCCGCGCCGGCCTTCAGGGCTGGCCCATGATGGCGGCGGTGGCGATCATCTCGTCCAGCAGCGCCGCCGTGGCCGCGCCGGGCACCGACCACGGGTCGAGGTTGCCGAGTTCGGAGTACTTCAGGATCAGGCCCGGGTTCAGGCGCGCCATGTTGACCTGGCCCATCGCCCACCCCGCGAAGCGACGCTCGCCGATCTCCTCGAACTGCAGCAACGTGACGTCGGTGTGGCGCGTATCGGCCACGATGCGGTTGTAGCGCCGGCTGACCGCCTCGCGCCCGCCCTCCAGCACCTGGATGAACAGGCGCCCGCTGTTGCACAGGCACAGTGCGCCTGTCAGGCCCTCGCGCGCGTTCGTCGTGCGCGACTTGCGCAGGATGGCGGCCACTTCCTCGTTGTCGAGGTTGGCGGCCGCGCGGCTCGCATACATCAGTCGTACCAGCATGGGCTCGGCTTTCGCGGTCAGGCGGTCTTCTTGGACAGCAGCGACAGGAATTCGCGGCGCAGGTGCGGATCCTTCAGGAAGGCGCCGCGCATGACGCTGTTGGTCATCGCCGAATCGAGGTCCTTCACGCCGCGCCACTGCATGCAGAAGTGGTCGGCCTCCATCACGATGGCCAGGCCGTCGGGCTTGACGCGCTCCTGCAGCACGTTGGCCAGCATCGTGACCGCCTCTTCCTGGATCTGCGGCCGCGTCATGATCCAGTCGACGATGCGCGAATACTTCGACAGGCCGATGAGGTTCGAGTGCTCGTTGGGCAGCACGCCGATCCAGATGCGGCCCAGGATCGGGCACATGTGGTGCGAGCACGCGCTGCGCACCGAGATCGGCCCGACGATCATCAGCTCGTTCAGCCGCGTGACGTTGGGAAACTCGGTGACCGGAGGCATCGGCTGGTAGCGGCCGCGGAACACCTCGTCGACGAACATCTTGGCCACGCGCTGCGCGGTCTCCTGGGTGTTGTGGTCGGAGTCGGTGTCGATCACCAGCGCCCGCAGCACGGCCTGCATCTTCTCGGCCACCTCGGCCTTGAGCTCCTCGGTCTCGCCGGGGAGGACGTACTCCGAGATGTTGTCGTTGGCGTGGAAACGGCAGTCGGCGCCCACCAGCCGGTAGCGGATGCGTTCGGACGCGGGCAGCGCGGCCAGGTCGGCCTCGCTGCGGATCAGCGTCAGCGAGCGTGACGTGACGTCGTCGGCGTTTGGCGTGGCGTCGGACGGCGGGACGGGAGTGGGCATGGAGCGGCCTGACCTGGGAAAGCATTCCGGGCCGGTATTTTGCGCCGCCGCCGCATTTCGTGCCCCCGGCGCGTCATCCGGCCCTGTTTCGTGCGGGACATCCGGCGGCGGCGGGCAGCCGGGTCGCGTGCGCCCCACACGTTGTCCGTCTCGACAAGGCGGCGACGCCCGGCGGCAACCCCCGCTCGTTAGACTGCCTGGGTGAATCCTGACGACTCCCCCCGCGCCGCGCCCGCCGGCCAGGCGCCGGCGCTCGCGCGCCTGCTCGAACAGACCGCCGACGCCGTGCAGGCCGTGCGCGGCGGCCGCTCGCTCACCGACGTTCTCGCCGCGGTTCCCGCGCCCTTGCGTCCCGGCACCCAGGCCTTGTCCTTCCTCGTGCTGCGCCGGCTCGGCGCCGCCGAGGCCCTGCGCGCCGCGCTCGCGCCGCGGCGGCCGCCGCCCGAGGCCGAGGGACTGCTGCTCAGCGCGCTCGCGCTGCTGTGGCCCGACGAGGCGCCGCCGTACCCGGACCACACGCTGGTCGACCAGGCCGTCACGGCCGCGCGCCGCCGCGCGCCGCGTTCGGCCGCCTTCCTCAACGCCGTGCTGCGGCGCTTCGTGCGCGAGCGCGACACGCTCGTCGCCGCCGCGCTGCAGCAGCCCGTCGCGCGCTGGAACCATCCGCAATGGTGGCTGGACCGCCTGAAGGCCGACTGGCCCGCGCACTGGCAGGGCATCCTCGCCGCGGCCCAGGCGCGCCCGCCGATGTGCCTGCGCGTGAACGCGCGCCAGGCCACGGGCGCGCAGTACCTCCAGCGCCTGGCGTCGGCGGGCCTGGCGGGCCGCCTGATCGGGTCGCAGGCCATCGTGCTGGACGCGCCGGTGCCCGTCGATCGCCTGCCGGGCTTCGCCGACGGCGCCGTCTCCGTGCAGGACGCCGCGGCCCAGCGTGCGGCCGAACTGCTGGTCGGCGCCGGCCTGCCGCCGGGCGCCCGCGTGCTGGACGCCTGCGCCGCCCCCGGCGGCAAGACGGCCCACCTGCTGGAGCTGGCCGACCTCGACGTGCTGGCACTGGACGCCGACCCGCAGCGCCTCGCGCGCGTGGACGCGACGCTCGCGCGCCTGCGGCTGCCGGCACGCACCCGCGCGGGCGACGGCCGCCGCCCCGCCGATTGGTGGGACGGCCGGCCGTTCGACGCCATCCTGCTGGACGCGCCATGCAGCGCGTCGGGCATCGTGCGCCGCCACCCCGACATCCGCTGGCTGCGCCGTGCCGAGGACATCGACGCGCTGGGCCGCGTCCAGGCCGAGCTGCTCGACGCCCTGTGGCCCACGCTCAAGCCCGGCGGCTGGCTGCTCTATGCCACCTGCTCGGTGTTCCGGAGCGAGGGCGAGCACCAGATCGACGCATTTTTGCAACGCCGCGGTACCTCCGGCGCCCATTTGGACGGCCGCTCTCCCGGCCACCTGCTGCCGCTGCCGGACAATGGTTCCAGCGGGGCGTCCGGCTCCGGCAGCGGCGAAGGCCCCGGCGTCGCCGACGGCTTCTACTACGCGCTCTTGCGCAAGGAGGACGCTGCCGCCAGGAACTGACGTCGCGATCTCGTATCAACAGAAGCCACCTTCGCGTCCGCTGACGCCATTTCGCATCGCCACCGTGCACCCGCCCCTGGTTCGAACGCCTCACCGCCGGAATCGCCTCGTCCTCGACGCCCGCCGCGTCGTCGCATCGGCGTTGCTGGCCTTGGCGTGCCTGTTCGGCGTGGGCCCGTTCGCGGCGCCCGCGCGGGCGCAGGGCGTGGAACTGCCGTCCATCGTCGCCAAGCGCCAGGACGGCGGGGCGGTGCTCGACTTCGTGGCGAACCTGACGCTCAGCCGCTCCGTCGAGGACGCGCTGCGGCGCGGCGTCCCGGTGTATTTCGTGGCCGAGGCCACGGTCAAGAAGCCGCGCTGGTACTGGCGCGACGAGCGCGTCTCGCGCGTCTCGCGCAGCTGGCGGCTGTCGTACCAGCCGCTGACCTCGGCCTGGCGCGTGAGCCTGGGCGCGTTCAGCCAGTCGTACCCGTCGCTGGAAGAGGCGCTGACCACCGTCACGCGCATCGCGCGCTGGCGCGTCGCCGATTCCGGCGTCGACGCCACCGACCGCTACTACGTCGACTTCCAGTTCTACCTCGACTCCTCGCAGCTGCCGCCGCCGATGAGGCTGGACCTCTCGCTGCAGTCCGAGTGGAAGCTCAGCGTCGAGCGCACGGTTCCGGTTGAATAAGCCGCCAAGCCCGAACCGCCCCGTGGCTGTCGACGACTCGATGACCATCCGCCGGCGCGCATCGTTCGCGATGAGCCGCCGCTCGGTGCGCTTCGTCTGGACCGTCGCGATCCTCGCGTTCCTGGGCGTGGCGCTGGTGCTGGGCTTCGTCGTGTCGCTCGCCTCGGGCGAGCCGGCCATGTACGAGCGCAACTTCGTCTGGCTGTTCTGGCTCAACTCGATCGTCGCCGTCGCGCTGCTCGTGGTGCTGGTGGGCGCGACGATCCGGCTGGGCCTGCGCTGGCGCAGCGGCAAGTTCGGCAGCCGGCTGCTGCTCAAGCTCGCGGCCATCTTCGCGCTGGTGGGCGTCGTGCCGGGCGCGCTGATCTACACGGTGTCGCTGCAGTTCGTCACGCGCACCATCGACGCGTGGTTCGACACCAAGGTCGACCAGGCGCTGGTGGCCGGCCTGAATCTGGGCAAGGGGACGCTGGACACGCTCTCGACCGACCTCGTCGAGAAGGCGCGCAACGTTTCGATGCGCCTGGGCGACCCGCACGCGCCGGGCGCCGCGCTCGCGCTCGAGCGCATGCGCGACCAGATCGGCGCGCAGGACCTCGCGCTGGTCGCGGGCAACGGCCAGATCGTGCTGGCCGCCAGCTCGCGGCCATCGCTGATGCCGGACCGGCCGTCGGCCATCCTGATCCGCCAGGCGCGCGCCACCGGCCAGGCGAGCCAGGTCGAGGGCCTGGAGGACGAGGCCTCGCCGGGCACGAGCGTCGCGCCGCGAATACGGGCCGTGGTGCAGGTGCCTTCCAGCAGCCTGTCGCTGGACAACAGCGAGCGCTTCCTGCTCGCCGTGCAGCCGCTGCCGCCGGTCGTCGTCACCAACGCGCTGGCGGTGCAGGCGGCCTACCGCGACTACCAGCAGCGCGCCCTCGCGCGCGAGGGCCTGCGGCGCATGTACGTGGGCACGCTGACGCTGACCGTGGTGCTCGCGGTGTTCGGCTCGGTACTGATCGCCATCACCTTCGGCAACCAGCTGGCGCGCCCGCTGCTGCTGCTGGCCGACGGCATGCGCGCGGTCGCCGCGGGCGACCTCGGGGCCAAGCCCGTCTACGAATCGCGCGACGAGATCGGCGGCCTCACGCGCTCGTTCGCGCAGATGACCGAGCAGCTGGGACAGGCGCGCTCGGACGTCGACCGCAGCGTGCAGGCCGTCGAGGGCGCGCGCACGCGGCTGCAGACGATCCTCGACAACCTCACCGCCGGCGTCATCGTGTTCGACACGAACTGGCGCATCGACACCGTCAACCCCGGCGCCACCCGCATCCTGCGCGTGCCGCTGTCGGCCTACCAGGGACGCAAGCTCGGCGACGTGCCCGGCCTGGCCGAGTTCGCGCAGAACGTCGAGCAGCGCTTCGAGCTGCACCTGGCCAGCCCCGAGGCCGGCGAGCGCGCGCTGTGGCAGGATCAGTTCGAGTTGAAGGTGGGCGACAAGGGTCCGGACCTGAGCCTGCTGGTGCGCGGCGCGCTGCTGCCCGGGGACGCGCGGCTGATGGTGTTCGACGACATCACCGAGGTGGTGTCCGCGCAGCGTTCCGCGGCGTGGAGCGAGGTGGCGCGCCGTCTCGCGCACGAGATCAAGAACCCGCTCACGCCGATCCAGCTGTCGGCCGAGCGCCTGCAGTTCAAGCTGGAGAACAAGCTCGCCGACGCCGCCGACCAGGCCATGCTGCAGCGCGGCGTGGGCACCATCGTCTCGCAGGTGCAGGCGATGAAGCAGCTGGTCAACGAGTTCCGCGACTACGCGCGCCTGCCCAACGCCAATCTGCAGCCGATCGACCTCAACGCGTTGGTGGGCGAGGTGCTCGCGCTGTACGGCGACGCGCACGAGAAGGGCCATCTCGTGGCCAGGCTCGAGGCCGGCCTGCCGCAGATCATGGGCGACACCACGCAGCTACGCCAGGTGGTGCACAACCTCGTGCAGAACGCGCTGGACGCCGCGTCGATCTGGCCCGACGCGCTGGTGTGCGTGCGCACCGAGTCGGCCCGCAACGACGACGGCCGGCTGCGCGCCGTGCGTCTCAAGGTGGAGGACAATGGGCCCGGATTTCCGGAGAATGTCCTCCAGCGCGCGTTCGAGCCTTACGTCACCACCAAGTCCAAGGGCACCGGCCTGGGCCTGGCGGTCGTCAAGAAGATCG
>JAEKKH010000140.1 GCA_019510465.1 Burkholderiales bacterium | reverse complement strand
GGTGGTGGACACGCGCACCGGCCAGGTCCTGGGCGCGGTGCTCGAGACCGCCGGCGTGCACGGCGTGGCCGTCGCCGCGGACCTGGGCCTCGGCTTCGCGAGCGACGGCCGCGCCGACGCGGTGACGGTATTCGACCTCGCGACGCTGAAGCTGCGCGCGACGATCGCCGTCGGCCATGCCCCCGACGCGATCCTGTACGACGCGGCGAGCCACCGGGTGATGACGTTCAACGCGAAGTCGCGGGACGTCACCGTGATCGACGCGGCCAAGGGTGTCGTGGTGGCCACCGTGCCCGCGGGCGGCAAGCCGGAGTTCGCCGACGCGGGCGCCGGCGGCCTGGTGTGGTTCAACGTCGAGGACACCGCCGAGATGGCCGTGCTCGACCCGATGACGGCGCGCATCGTCAAGCGCATCGCGCTGGCGCCGTGCGAGGGCCCGAGCGGCCTCGCGTACGACGGCCATGCGAACCACTACGCGGTGTGCGACAACGGGCAGATGGCCGTCGTCGACGCGGATGGCCACGTGATCGCGCGACCCGCCATCGGCGCCGGTCCGGACGGCGTCGTATGGATGGATGGCGCGGCGTGGAGCGCCAACGGACAGGACGGCACGATCAGCGTCGTGCGCGAGACGCGCCCGGGCCGCTTCGAGACCGTCGAGACGATCGTGACCGCCCTCGGCGCGCGCACCATCGCCGCCGATCCGGCCACGCATCGGCTCTACCTGCCCACCGCGCAGTTCGAGCCGGCGGCCCAGGGCCAGCGGCGCAAGGGCGTCGCCGGCTCGCTCCGCGTGCTCGTGCTGGAGAAGCGCTGAGCACGCGGATGCGGGTGGCGCGTCAGAACTTGTAGCGCGCGCCGATCGCGACCTCGGTCTCGTTGCTGTAGGCCTGGCCGGCACCGAAGTGGTTGCCGTTGCCCTGCGCGTCGCCGATCACCCAGCCGCCGTCCACCTTGAAGTGGTCGCCCGCCAGGTAGACGTCGAACTGCTTGTCGACGTGGTACATCCAGGACGCGTAGATCGCCTTCTTCGAGCCGTCGGCCACCGCGGAGACGCCCGCCGTGTTGCCGAACGGGTTGAGGATGTTGCCGCCGCCGTTGAAGCCGGCGTGCGTCCCCTTCATCTCGTTGAAGCCGAGCGCAATCTCGTTCTCTGGCGTGGGCAGCAGGCTCATCGACACCGTCCACGAATTGTCGGTGCGCGTGCCGGCGCTGTTGCCCGCGCCTTGCTCGGCCGTGTAGTGCGCATAGCCGGCGTTCACGCGGAACATGCCGATGCGGTAGTTGCCGCCGACCAGCTCCGACTGGTGGACCAGGTTGTTGACGTTGGCCCGGTCGTACGACAGGTTCGCGCTGAGCAGGCCCGGGCCGACCGGCAGCGCGTTCAGCGCGATCGACGCTTCCTGCGTCTGGCCCTTCTTGAAATCGCCCGGCGTCGAGCCGCCATTGCCCACGTCGCCGCTGCCGCCCGCGCCCTGCGAGCCGAACGCGAAGCCCAGGCCGGCGACGACGTGCTGGCCGAACTTCTTCTTCCACTCGATCGCGCTGTTCAGGCGCGTGCCGTTGGCGCCGCCGGAATAGAAGATGAACTGCTTGAAGTTGTTGACGTTGGAGTAGCCGCCTTCCTTGAGCGACACGTCGGCGCCGCCGTACGGGTCGCCCCAGCTGGCGGTGAAGTCGCGCGTCAGCGTGTTCTGCCGGCCGACCGTGACCTTGCCCAGGTCTTCGCTGTAGAGGCCCATCCAGGCGTCGCGATTGAAGAACACGTCGGAGGTGTCCATGTCGCCGGTGGGCAGCTCGAATTCGGTCTCCAGCTTGGAGATGACCTTCAGGCCCGGCAGTCCGATGCTGTCGCCGATGGCCAGCGCGTGGTCGGCGTCGAAGCCCAGCCGGTTGCCGCTGAACCAGGCCACCTGCATGCCCGTGGTCGAACCGCCGCCGGTCGTCTGGTGATTGGCGTGGCTGCCGGTGGCCTCGATCAGGCCGTAGATGTGCAGGCTGGTGCTGCCGTTGTTGTAGAGCGAGACGCCGGTTTCAGCGTCGGCGAGCTTGGCGCCGTTCTGGTCGGTCGTCAGCGCCAGGGGAACGGGCGTGGCCTTCTGCGGCGCGGGCGCCGCGGCCTGCGGGCTCGTGACGGCATTGAGGCGCGCCTCGAGTGCGTCCAGGCGGGCCTTCTGCGCCGCCTCGGCGGCCTTCTGCGCAGCGATCTCCGCCTTCAGGTCGTCGATCTCGTTGGCGAACACGGGCTGGCTCAGGGCGAGCACGGCCAGCGCGGTCGCGCGCATTGCGAACTTGGTCATGGTGTCTCCGGTGGTTGTCGCCCCTTTCGTGGGGCGGTTGGTCGTCTGGGCGAAAGTCCAGATGCGTGAACTCACGCCGGGGCCACGAAGCCCGCGGCCTTGTAGACGGCGTCGATCGTGGGCTGCCCGACACGCGCGGCCATCTCGTGGTGGACGGGCATCAGGGCCCGCCGCCACTCGTCGATCTCGGCGGCGGTGGGCGTGTAGACCGTGGTCTTGCCGCTGGCGCGGATCTTGTCCAGCGCCATCGCGTTCTCGCTGGCCGCCAGCGCGTTGGCGTAGGCCGTCGCGTCCTTCACGCAGCCATCGAGGATCGTGCGGAGGTCCTCGGGCAGGCCATCCCAGAATTTCTTGTTGACGATCACCGCGTAGGCCAGGTGCCCGTGGTACGACAGCGTCATGTGCTTCTGCACCTCGTAGATCTTCTGGGTCCAGAAGTTCGACGGCACGCCCTCGGTGCCGTCGACGACGCCCGACTGCAAGGCCTGGTACAGCTCGCTGAAGGCCATCACCTGCGGGATCGCGCCGAGTGCCCGCATCTGCGCGTCGAGCACCTTCGACGACTGGATGCGCATCTTCAAGCCCTTGAAGTCGGCGACGCGGTGCAGCGGCCGATTCGCGCTCATGATGTGGAAGCCGTTGTCCCAGTACGCCATGCCGCGGATGCCCTTGGGCTCGAGCTTGCGGAACAGGTCGGCACCCACCGCGCCGTCGGTGACCGCGCGGAACGCCGCCTGGTCGCGGAAGATGAACGGCAGGTCGAAGACCTCGAACTCCTTGACGCCCAGCGGCCCGAACTTCGCCAGCGACGGGGCGAGCATCTGCACCGAGCCGAGCTGCAGCGCCTCCATCTCCTCCTTGTCCTTGTACAGCTGGCTGTTCGGGTAGACCTCCACCCGCACGCGCCCTTTCGTGCGCTCCTCGGCGAGCTCCTTGAAGCGCTGGGCGCCGTTGCCCTTGGGCGTGTCCGGCGCGACGACGTGGCTGAACTTGATGACGATGGGCGCGCCCTGGGCGCGGGCACCGCCCGAGGCCGAGGCGGCCAGTGCGGCGGCTGCCGCGAGAAGGGCCTCGCGGCGCGAAACGACGTGTGTCATGAGGGTCTGTCTCCGTGGTTGCGGGTGGGACGTCATGGCGTCCCCCGTCTGTCGACGAGGCTATGAGCCCCCACCCTTCCAACAGCTTTCAGCCCGACAGGTCGAGGGAAACCACGTAGTCGCCCAAACAACGAAGGGCTGGCGACAGGTGCGGCGCGCGCCTTGCGCCCGTAGTATTCGAACCGGAGACGGCCCCCACAACGACTGGCGACCAAGCCATGAGCATCGACACGATCCTGCGGACGACCCTCGCGCGCACGCTGGCCGCGGCCGCCTGCGCGTTCGCGTGCGTGACGCCCGCGCGCGCGGAGCCGATCCAGTTGATGGTGGGCGGCATCGAGAAGCAGATCTACCTGCCCGCGGCCCTCGCCGATCGCCTCGGCTACTTCAAGGAGCAGGGCCTCGACGTGCAGGTGCTGAGCGACACCTCCGGCGGCCACGCGGAAGACGGCCTGCTGACCGGCAGCGTGCAAGGCGTCGTCGGCTTCTACGACCACACGATCGACCTGCAGGCCAAGGGCAAGTTCGTGCAGGCCGTGGTGCAGTTCGGCCAGGCGCCGGGCGAAGTCGTCCTGGTGGCGACGCGGCACGCGGAGGCGATCCGCTCGCCAGCCGATTTCCGCGGCCACCCGCTCGGGGTCACCGGGATGGGGTCGTCCACGCACCTGCTGATGCAGTACCTGGCCAGGGCCAACGGACTCAAGCAGGGCGAGCTCCGGATCTCCGGCGTGGGCTCCGGCGACGGCTTCGCCGACGCGCTGCGCTCGGGCCGCATCGACGTGGGCATGACGACCGAGCCGACGGCGTCGCGGCTGCTGAAATCCGGCCAGGCGCGGCTGCTGGTCGACCTGCGCACGCCCGAGCACGCGACGGGCGCGCTGGGCGGCACCTACCCGGCGGCCTGCCTGTACATGTCGGCGCCGTGGATCAGCGCGCATCGCGACGAGGTGCAGCGGCTGGTGAACGCGCTCGTGAAGGCGCTGCGCTACATCGCCGCGCACAGCGCGCAGGACATCGCGGCGCAGTTGCCGGCCGACTATCTCGCGGGCGACCGCGCGCTGTACGTCAGCACGCTGCAGCAGAGCAAGTCCATGTTCACGGCCGACGGCGTGATGCCGGCCGACGGCCCGGCCAACGTGCTGCGCGTGATGCGCCTGGCCGAGCGGGCGGTCACCGCCAAGCCGATCGACCTGTCGCGCACGTACACCACCGAGTTCGCGCTGGCCGCGCGCTGACGGCACCGCGCTGGCACCATGCGACTCCTGCTCGTCGAGGACAACAAGGTGCTGGCGGACTGGCTCGCGCGCACGCTGCGCAAGCAGCTCTATGCCGTCGACTGGGTCGAGAACGGCGTCGACGCCGACTTCGTGCTGCGCACCGAGACCTACGACCTCGTGCTGCTCGATCTCGCGCTGCCCAAGCTGAGCGGACACGAGGTGCTGCGCCGCCTGCGCGAGCGCGGCAACACCACGCCCGTGCTCGTGCTGACCGCCGACAACACCACTCGCAGTCGCGTCACCGAGCTGGACCACGGCGCGGACGACTACGTCGCCAAGCCGTTCGAGGTCGACGAGCTCGAGGCCCGCATCCGCGTGCTGCTGCGCCGCTCGGCCCACGTGGCGAACCCCCAGATCGCCTGCGGCGACCTCGTCTTCCATGGCGCCACGCGCGAATTCACGCTGACCGGCAAGCCGCTGACGCTGACGCCGCGCGAGCGCACCGTGCTCGAGGTCCTGGTCATGAAGGCCGGCACCACCGTGTCCAAGGCGGCGCTGGGCCAGAGCCTGTCGTCGCTGGAGGACGGCGTCTCCGCCGATGCGATCGAGATCTACGTGCATCGCCTGCGCAGGAAGCTCGAGGGCAGCGACGCCACCATCGTCACGCTGCGCGGGCTCGGCTACGTGCTGCGGCCCGTCCACCATGGCGCATAGCCTGCGCGGCCGGCTGCTGGCCTGGGTGATGCTGCCGCTCGCAGGAGCGGTCGTGTTCGACGGCGTCGTCAGCCGCCAGAACGCCGAGGCCACCGCGGCCGTCGTGCAGGATCGCCTCCTGCTCGGCTCTGCCCGCATCGTCGCGGAGGACCTGCGCTTCGAGGACGGCGTCATCGCCGATCCGATCCCGCCGTCAGCGCTCGAACTGTTCCAGTCGGGCGAGGCCGACCGTGTCTACTACCGCGTCGTGACCAGCGACGGGCGAACGATCACGGGTTATCCGGAGTTTCCCCTGTCGCCCGCGCGCCTGCAGCCCGAGACGTCGCAGTTCTTCGACACCGTCGTCCGCGGCCAGCCGGTGCGCGCCGTGATCTACCTGCAGCCCGTGCTGACCGAGACGGGCATCCAGCCGGTGCGGGTGCAGATCGCGCAGACGCTGCAGGGACGCACCGCGCTCGCCAAGAGCCTGTGGATGCACGCGCTGATGCAGCAGCTGGCGACGCTCGCGCTCGTCGCGCTGCTCGTGCTGGTGGGCCTGCGCAGCTGCCTGAAGCCGCTGCTGCGCCTGCGCGACGCGATGCTCGAGCGCCGGCCGGGATCGCTGCATGCGCTGGAGATCGGCGCCGTGCCCGGGGAGCTGAGCCCGCTCGTGGGCGCCATCAACGAGTACGCGATGCGGCTGGAGCGGCACACGATGGTGCAGCAGACCTTCATCCAGAACGCCGCCCACCAGCTGCGCACGCCGCTGACGCTGCTGACCACGCAGGTGAGCTACGCGATCCGGGCATCGGACACGGCGGGCCGCGCCGAATCGCTCGCCGCGATGCGCCAGACGGTGCAGCAGTCGGTGCGGCTGGTCAACCAGCTGCTGACGCTGTCCAGCGCCGAGGTGCACGGCCCTGCCGACCAGCCCGGCGCGCACGCGCGCCTGGACGACGTCGCGCGCCAGGTGCTGGTCGATCTCGCGGGCCGCGCGCAGAGCCGGCAGATCGACCTCGGGTTCGAATGCACGGCCACCGAGGTCGAGGTGCGCGGCGACGCGGTGACGCTGCACGAGATCGTGATGAACCTCGTCGACAACGCCATCCGCTACACGCAGCCCGGCGGCATCGTGACGACGCGCATCGTCGTCGCGCCGGGATTCGCCACGCTGACGGTCGAGGACAACGGCCCCGGCATCCCGGAGTCCGAGCGCGAGCGCGTGCTGGAGCGCTTCTATCGCCTGGCCGACCAGGACTCCGACGGCTGCGGGCTCGGCCTGGCCATCGTCAAGGAATTCACTTCGCAGCTGGGCGCCCGGCTGACGCTGCGCACCGCCGCCGGCGGCACGGGCCTGGCCGTGGACGTGGCCTTCTCGAGCGAGCGCTGACGGGCGCCGTCAGTCCGTCTCGAACGACACCACGAATTCGGCGCCGAGGCTGCCGTTGCGCGCCTCGAGCGACCAGCCGTGTGCCAGCGACACCTCGTGGCAGATGGCCAGGCCCAGGCCGGCGCCGGTGTCGCGGCGCGCATCGCCGCGCCAGAAGCGCTTGAACAGCTCGGACAAGTGCTCGTCGGGGATGCCCGCACCCTCGTCGCGCACCGACAGGCCGTTGGCGCGGACGTCGACGGTCACGACCGCGCCGCGCGGCGAATGCTGGATCGCGTTCTCGATCAGGTTCTTCAGCAGCACGAACAGCGCGCCGTGGTCGGCCCGGCACGGCTTCAGGCCGTCGGCCACGCGCAGGTCCAGGTGCACGCCGGCGCGCTGCGCGAGGCGCTGCAGGAAGCCGACCGCCTCGCCGGCGACCGCGCCGAGGTCGAGCTCGGTCATCCTGAAGTTGTGCGACTCGCTGACCTCGGCCAGGTGCAGCAGCTGGTGCACCTGGCGCGCCATGCGGTCGATGTCGCCCAGCAGCAGCTCGCGATCCTCCGACTCGCTGAGCTCCACCTGCCCGCGGATCAATGCCAGCGGCGTCTTGAGTTCGTGCGCGGCGGCGGCGAGGAATTCCTGTTGCACGCGATAGCCCTGCTGAAGGCGATCCAGTGCCTCGTTGAACGCTCGGATCAGCGGCTGCAGCTCGCGCGGCATCGCGGCTTCCGACAGCCGCGTCTCGAGGCTGCGCGGCGCGATGCGCGAGGCCGCGTCCGAGGCGCGCCGCAGCGGCAGCAGCAGGTGGTGCAGCATCGCCTGCACGCCGCCGGCGAACAGCAGCAGCGCGACCGCCGCGATCACCAGCGCGTTCTGCAGGATGGGCCCGACCATCGCGCCGCTGAACAGCCGCGCCGCGCGATCGCTGACCGCGACCTGGATCCAGTGCGGCCGGTCGCCCCGCGCCTCGGCCTGCGTGACGACGTGCATGGGCAGGCCGTCGACGACGATGTCGAAGCGTTCGCGCGCGGCGTCGAAGGCGCTGCCCGCCGGCGCGAGCGGGGGCTGGCCGGCATCGGAGGACAACAGCGCCACGCCGCGCCCGTCGACCACGCGGTACTTCCAGTCGTGCGAGGCGGTTCCATAGACCCACGACGTATCCGGCGGCTCGTTCAGCGCGACGGGGGCGCCCTTCGCGTCGAAGGCCAGGTGCGACTCGATCCAGTCCGCCTGCTCGCCCAGCGCATGGGTCACGCCGATCGTCGGGCGCCAGCGGAACGCCGTCTCCAGGCCCAGCGCCGCCAGCAGGATGCTCAGCAGCGAGGCGAGGATGAAGGTGGCCAGCAGCCGCTTGCCCAGGCTCTCGCCCTGGTGGTGGCGGCGGTAGTGCACCAGGCGCCAGGCCGCGCGCCGGCGCCAGCGCTGCTCGCGCCGCGCGGCGTGGGCGTCATCGCTGCGCCGCGGGTTCGGCGTGCCGGCGTCCCAGTGGCGCCAGTCGCTGTCGCGCCAGGGGCGGCGCGCGCCGTGCGGGTCACTGCGCATCGGAACGCAGCGCGTAGCCATGCCCGCGCACGTTGATGACCTGCAGCGTCGAATCGATCGCCAGCAGCTTCTTGCGCAGCCGGTGCAGCGCGACGTCGAGCGCGTTGGGCGTGACGGCCTCGGTCAGGCCCCAGGCCGCGGCCTCCAGCGCGGCGCGGCGCACCACCATGCCCTCGGCCTTGACCAGGCACAGCATGATCTGCAGCTCCGCCGACGGCAGCGTCACCGTCTCGTCGCCGCAGCTCATGTTGCCCTGGTCGGGCGCCAGGCGGATGTCGCCGTGCGACGGCGTCAGGCTCTGCATCGCGGCCGGCCGGCGCAGCAGCGCGCGCACCCGGGCCGCAAGCTCCTCCATCGAGAACGGCTTGGCGAGGTAATCGTCCGCGCCGGCTTCCAGGCCCTCGACGCGGTCATGCACCGCGTCGCGCGCGGTCAGCATCAGGCAGGGCGTGACATTGCCGTCGGCGCGCATGCGGCGGACCAGCGACAGGCCGTCGCCGTCGGGCAGGCCGCGATCGACGACCACGGCGCCGTAGGGCGTCTCGGTGATCGCATGGCGCGCGCTGGCGATGCGATCGAACACGTCGACCTCGATGCCGGCCGCGGCCAGCGCCTTGCGCACCAGCGTGGACAGGCGTTCGTGGTCTTCGACGAGGGCGATGCGGTTCATGGTCGGTCGGGACGATTCAATCGAGGGCGATCTTGCCCGGCGCCCAGTGCGCCTTGGTGAGGATCTGCGACGGCCGTGCCCCCGCCGACCTGAGCACGCGCTGCAGGCGCTGGAGGGTCAGCGACTGGCCGCTGAGCACGTACTGCCGGAACGAGTCGGCGCCCGCGTAGCGCTTCAGCGACGCCTCGACCTCCAGGAGATGCGACCCGTCCGGCCGCCGCTCGACCAGCGACGCATGCTGCAGCATGCCACGGCCCATCGCCTCCAGCACGGCGCGCACCTCGACGGCGTCGGCCACCTCGAAGATGAAGTGGGTGTCGAGCCCGCCCAGCGGCGTGCCGCACAGCGCGAGCGCCAGGCCCAGCGAGGTCTCGTCGCCGACGAACACGGTCGAGCGGTCGATCGCCGCCAGGTTCATCGAGCGGCGCGGGCCCAACACATGGCAGCGGTCGCCCGGGGCCACGGCGCCCAGCCAGTCGCCGGCCGGCGCGCCGTCCCGCACGAAGCCCAGGAGTTCCAGCGCATCGTCGTCCTCGCCCAGGCGGAACGGCGTGAAGGTGCGGAACGCCATGCCGGCGATGCGGACCTGCACCTTGTCGCCGGGCACGTGCGCGGCGCGCCGCAGCGCCTCGCCGCGCAGCGACATCAGCCGGAAACGTGGCGACAGCGCGTGCACGGCGGTGACGCGGGTCTCGTGCGCCATCACCCTCAGCAGGGCCGACTCGATCAGGCCCGGCGCGTTACCCGCGGCGTCGGGGCGCAGGGCGTCGGGGGGCGTTGCGGTGAGGGTCATGGGGCGCTCCGGGCACGATGGTCGAATGCCCGCATCGTCGCCGCGACCGGCTTTCCGCCGACTTACCGCGCATCGCGTCGCGCGGCGCGGCCTGTCCGGGCCACGTCGAGGCGACGCTGCGGAACACCTTCATGCCTTGCGGCGCGGAGTCGCGGCCTCGACAAACCGGGACGGCAGCGGCGCGACGGATATGTAACATTAAGTAACCGATACCCCCTGCCCCATGACGCCGTGCGCGCGGTTCTCGCTGCTTTCGGGGTGCTCGCCTGCGGGAATCCCTAGCTTCGCCCTGCGTGGTCTTCAAAGCATCGCAGCGGGCCTGTAGCATCCTGCTCGGCCGCCCTCGACGGAGGCCGGAGACGTCCGACGAGCAGATTCGGGCGCCGCCAATCGGCGGCGATGCCGACGAACCGCACCGCAAGGCCATGGCCAAGCCGAATTTTCACGATCGCAGCTGGCAGGAAATCGACTGGGAGACCTGGGGCTCCCAGTTCAGCATCGTCGATCGCGCGAGCTCCGTCGGCGAACTGCAGAACGGCATCTCCACGCGCTACATCGAAGTGCAGGACCTGCTGTCGCAGCTGCCGCCGCACGCCGGCCGCGCCCATGCGCTGGTCTCGGGCTGGCGCATGGAGGTCAACGGCTACGGCCGCACCATCGTGTTCTCCGAGTCGACACGCGTCCTGCGCCGGCTCGACGACCTGCACGGCCAGGTCACCGCGCAACTGCACGCCGCGCGCCAGGCCGCCAAGGCCGCCCGCAAGGCGCGCCAGCGCGCGCTGATGGCCAGCGGCGCCCGCGACGCCGTGGCGCACCGCGCCGGCGAGGCGCACGACGAATTCGAAGGCTTGCGCCACAGCGCGGCCACCGCGCGCCAGCGCAACGACGACATCCACCCCGGCCAGCAGACGGCCGCGATGCGCTGGGCCGCCGTGCAGGCGCAGATGGCGCGCGAGTGCGACCACTGCCTGCCCGACACCGCCAGGCCCGTGCACGCGAAGCAGTTCCGCGCCGCGATCGACGCCTCGGGCGACGCGTCGGTCGACCAGATGCTGCCGGCGCGCGACAACGCCATGGTGCGCATCGTCGTCGTCGGCGGCCGCCACCAGTTCTGGACGACCGGCCTGCCCAACCTCGAGAACCTGGGCATCGCGCGCTTCGCCATCTACCGCCGCGACGGCCACAGCCGCCGCTTCGAGTACGTGGCCGGCATCCGGCGCCCGGAGGACACCGCCGCCCAGCGCGAGGCGTCCGAGCGCGGCGGTTAGACGCACACCCCTAGGCTGCCCGGTCGAGGTCGACCCGGCCGTGCGCACGCGCTTTCAAGACCGGTCCGGCGCGCCGCGAACAAATCGTCCGACGTGGCGCCGCCGCGGGAGAAACGAGCCGCGCGCCCGATCGCGGCGGGTGGCAAGAGGGCATCCACCAGGGCCCCCACGGCGCGATGCGACGGCACAACGCCGGTTCGTCGCACCCGTGTTGTCCCGGTTGAACTGACACGTGGCGTCGCTATCCTCGCGCCACAAAAATTGCAGTCAGGAGCGTTTCCATGGACCGTCGACAACTACTCAAGCGCGGCGCCTTCTTCACCGTCATCGCGGCCGCCGGCGCGCTGACCGCGTGCGGCGGCGATTCCGACGAGCCGGCAGGCACCTACAGGTTCGACCAGGGCGTGGCCAGCGGCGACCCGCGCGACACCAGCTGCGTGTTCTGGACGCGCTGCGTGCGCGCCGACGGCACGACGGCGCCGATCGACGTGCTGCTCCAGGTGTCGACCGCGGCCGACTTCAACGCCCACCTGATGTGGGTGCGCCTGAGCGCCACCAGCGACTGGGACAACACGCTGCGCGCCAAGATCACGGGCCTCGCGCCGGACACGCCGCTGTACTACCGCTTCATCGCCGGCAGCGACGTCAGCCCGGTGGGCCGCGCCAAGACGGCGCCGGCCGCCGGCGCCAACGTCGCGCAGGTCAGGTTCGGCTGGTTCACTTGCCAGGACTGGTCGATCAACCATTGGGGCGCGATGTCGCTGCTCGCGCAGGAGGAGCTCGACTTCCTCGTGCACGTCGGCGCCGCTACCTGTACCGCACCTACCGCAGCGACGCGCGCCTGCGCACGCTGCACCAGCAGTGGCCGGTGATCGCGATCTGGGACGACCACGAGTTCAGCGACGACTGCTGGCAGGACCACCAGACCTACACCAACGCCAACGTGCAGCAGACGGCGCGCCGCCGCGCCGCGTCGCAGGCCTGGGTCGAGTACATGCCGCTGGACTTCGGCGACGTGTCGTTCGACACCGCCAACGCCGCCTACGACAACATCCGCATCTACCGCGACTTCCAGTTCGGCAACCTGATGCACCTCGTCATGACCGACGAGCGCCTGTATCGCGACGACCACGTCGTCCCCGAGGCGGCCATCGCGCAGGCCCAGGGCCACGACCCGATCAACGGCAGCGACTCCGTGGGCGCGCGCTACTTCGTGCAGCAGCCCGTGCTGGCGCAGTTCGACGCGGGCAAGGCGCAGGCGCTGGGCCGCCCGTCGTCCATCCTGGGCACGACGCAGACGCAGTGGTGGAAGGACAAGATGTCGTCGACCGGCGCCACGTGGAAGGTGTGGGGCAACGAGGTGATGCTCAATCGCCTGTGGGTCGACCTCACGCAGCTCGCGCCGCCGCCGTACAACGCGGTCTATGTCGTCAACTGCGACGCGTGGGACGGCTACCCGATGCACAAGGCCGAACTGACCGGCTACCTGAAGGCGAACGACATCCGGAACGTGGTCGCGATCACCGGCGACCTGCACGCGTTCCAGTGCGGCGTCGTGCGCGACACGCCGAGCCCGGCGACCGGCACGCCGGTGCTGGTGGACTTCGTGACGGCAGGCATCTCGAGCTCCAGCTTCTACAGCTACCTCAAGGCCGGCGCCGCGGGCACGCCGCTCGCGCCGCTGGTGGCCAACCCGCCCACCTTCGAGGCGGTGGTCGGCGGCAACAACCCCGACCTGCTGTACCACGACCACGACGCCCAGGGCTACGCCACGGCCACCGTGACCGCGGCGCAGATGGTGGTGACCTTCACCAAGGTCAAGCCGCTGAACGCCGACGGCACGGCGCCGGCGTCGCCGCTGCTCAAGCGCACGCGCATGACGGTGAACGCCGGCAGCCTGACGCCGGTGATCGTCGACAACGTCTGAGCGAGCCGGGGCGTCTCGCGCGACGCGCCCTCGGGCGGGCGTCACGCGTGCGCGACGCCCTCGAGAAATCGGCTGCCGCGCTCGCTCCGCCGTCGGCTGCCGCGCGATGGCACGGGGTCACGGGGCGGGGCAGTCCCCTTGGCAACCGATCCGCCCGTCACGCGTACAGCTGCTCGGCGCGCTGGTACAGGATCCAGCTGGTGGCGATGATCTTGTCGCCGCCCTCGGGCCGGTTGCCGCGGTGGGTGTGCGTGAACGCCGCCGGCGCGATCAGCAGGCTGCCGGTGCGCGGGCGGATCTTGCGCTGCTGGTAGAGGAACTCCGTCTCGCCGGCATCGAAACCGTCGTTGAGGTAGATCGTCCACAGCACGGCGCGGTGCAGTGCCTCGCCGCCGTCCATCCTCGGATACTGCTCGCAATGCCAGTACGGGTAGCCGCCCTGGCCCGCGGCGTACTTCTGGATGTTGATGCCGCCCGGGCGGAACACCTTGGCGATCAGCCCGTCGAGGAATTCGTCGTTCAACGCGGCGACGCCGTCCGCATCGAGCAGGCGCAGCGCGCCGGTGGCCGGATCGCGCATCTTGAGCTGCAGCGGCGCGAGCGCCACGTGCGCGTAGCGGCGCAGGTAGCGGCGCATGCCGCGCACGGCGGCGGCGTCGAGGGCCTGGCGCGCATCGGCCCAGTCGGGCAGGCGATCGAGCTGGATGTCCCAGCTGTCCTTCATGCGGATGTCCACACCGCTGCCGGTGGCGCCGCGCTGCGCCTGGCCCGCGCGCTCGCCACGCTCGAAGCGCTCGACCAGCGCGCGGCAGGTGGCGGCGTCGAGGGCGTCGTCGTAGACCTCGATGAAATCGTTGTCGGGCATGGGCCCGGATTCTGGGCCCGTGCCGCGACGCGGGTCAATTCGGCGGATCCTTCTGGCGGGTGCGCGACACCGCCATCATCACGCCGAGGCCGGCGATGACCAGGCAGATGATCGCGATGTAGGTCGACGCGACGTGCGCGGTGACGAGGGCCCAGGCGACGCCGCCGATGAGCAGGACCAGGCCGATGGTGTAGAGCAGGAACGACATGCGATCACCCTCATTCTCGTGGACATGGCCTTGCACAGGCACGCGCCGTGCCGGCTCGCGCCACGGGACGGCGGCCGCCCGACGGCCGCCGTGCGCGTCACGGGCGCGGCGAGCTGGCCGGCCCCGGCCCCGCGGCGGCCGCGCGGGCGGCCGCGCGCTCCTCGCGCTCCTCGCGTTCCTTCTTCGCCGCCAGGTGATGGCCGACCGCGCAGCCGACCACCGCGCCGGCCACCGCGTGGCGTCCCGCGACATGGCCCGCGACCCCGCCGACGACGGCCCCCTTGATGCAGCCCTTGGCCTGTGCCGGCGCGGCGGCGAGGGCGCAGGCGGCCGCGAGCGCGGCGATGAACGTGTGGCGGATCGGGGTCATGTCGGTGTCCTTTCGCGAGTCGGTGATGAAGAGGCCGCCAGTGGCAGGCCCCGCGATGGACGCACTGTCGTCCGGCACGCGTCGCGCCGCCAGCGCCGCGCGATGCGCCGCCGCGGCGCGGCGACCAGCTGCGCCCAGGGCGGACAGCCGGTGCGCGTGTCGGCCGGCAAGCGAGGGATTCCACGCCGTGCGGCGGACGCGCCAGCGCGTACATTGCGCATCTGCTCGACCACCCGGCCGCGTCCTTACGGCGCGCCCCCCGCAGGAGAGACGATGAACGCGTTGCGACACGATCCGGCCCCCGGCAAGACGGCGCTGCCCCTGGTCGCCCTGGCGGTCGGCCTGGGCGCGCTGGGCGTGCTGTCGCTGGGCAGCGGCGACTTCGCCTTCCAGTGGCAGCCGGTGCCGCCGGACATGCCTTCGCGCAGCGTGCTCGCGACGGCCACCGGCGGGCTGGAGGTGGCCGCGGCCGTGCTGCTGCTGCTGTCCGGGCGCCTGCGCGCGGTGGGCGCCTGGCTGGCGGCCGTCCTGCTGCTCGGATGGGTGGCCCTGCACGTGCCCGTCGTCGTCCAGCGGCCCGCGTCGATCGCCGACTGGCTGGGCCTGGCCGAGACGGCGGCGATGGCCAGCGCCGCGCTGATGTTCGCGGCCGCCTGGGCCGGCATCGCGGCCGCCGGCGCCATCCGCCGCGGCGCGTTCGTGGCGTTCGGTTCGAGCGCGCTCGTGTTCGGCCTGGCGCACTTCAAGTACGCCGAGTTCACGGCCTCGATGATCCCGCACTGGCTGCCGGAACGCCTCGCGCTGGCCTGGTTCACGGGGGCGGCGCACGCGCTCGCCGGCGTGGCCATCCTCACGGGATGGCGCCGCTCGCTCGCCGCCTGGCTGGAGTGCCTGATGATGGCCGGCTTCGTCGCGCTGGTGCACGTGCCGCGCGTGCTGGCGCATCCGGACAGCCGGATGGAGTGGACGATGCTGTTCGTCGCCGTGACGCTCAGCGCCTCGGCAGGCCTGGTGGCGGCGATGTCCGGCCGCGGCGGCACGCGCTGAGCAGCCCGGCAACGCGGCAGGAATTCTCACTCGACAGCAAAACTTTCCGCCCGCGTTCCCCCATCGCGCGCCAGGACGCACGTACAGTGCGGCTGGCGACCCCAACGACCCTGTCCCGTGACCGAGCCCCTGCCGCCCAACGCCTTCGAGCCCGCCCCGTTTCGCCGCGGCACGTTCCACAACGCGAGCGGCCGCGAGAAGCACGGCCTCGCCAACCTGCTGCGCTGGCTGCTGACGCGCTCGCCGGGTCCCTGGCCGACGCATGTCGAGGACGTGCAGGTGGCCCCGCCCGCCGGGCGCGTCGACGACGGCTCGATCCGCGCGACCATCGTCGGCCACGCCACCGTGCTGGTGCAGGTGGCCGGGCTCAACGTCCTCACCGATCCGGTGATGTCCGCCCGCATCGGCCCGACGCCATGGACGGGCCCGAAGCGCGTGCGGCCGCCGGCCGTGCCGTTCGACGCCATCCCGCGCATCGACGTCGTCCTGCTGAGCCACGACCACTACGACCACCTCGACCGCCCGACGCTGAGGCGGCTCGCGGCGCGCGACAACCCGCTGGTGCTCACCGGCAGGCGCGTGGGCCGCAAAGTGCCGTCGCGCCGCGTCGTCGAGCTGGACTGGTGGGAGAGCCATGCGCTCGGCGAGGGGCTGTCGGCCACCTACGTGCCGGCCGAGCACTTCTCCGGCCGCGGCTTGTTCGACCGCGACAAGTCGCTGTGGGGCGGCTTCGTGCTGGAGACGCCGCACGGCAAGATCTACTTCGCGGGCGACACGGCGCGGGGCGTCCACTTCCGCGCGATCCGCGAGCGCTTCGGCCCGATGACGCTGTCGCTGCTGCCGATCGGCGCATACGCGCCGCGCTGGTTCATGGAACGCGTGCACATGGATCCGGACGAGGCGCTGCAGGCCAGCCTGACGCTGGAGTCGCAGGCTTCGCTGGCCATCCATTTCGCCACCTTCAACCTCGCCGACGACTCGTACGACGCGCCCACCCGCGCGCTGGCCCGGGCCGTCTCGCAGCTGAGCGGCTCGCCCGCCGGCAGCGACTTCCGCGTCACGCCGTTCGGCGAGGCCACGATCGTGCGCCCTGGCGAGGATCTCGACGCCGGCGCGCGTCGGCGCTACGCCTGACCCGGGCCTCCCGACAGGTCTTCCCGGTCGAGGTAGTCGCGCATCGCCAGCACGTCGCGGCGCGCCGGCGGCAGCAGCGCGTCGTCCCCGGGCGGGGGCGACGACGCGGTCTCCAGCGTGCGCCCGGCACCGGCCCACAGCCGCGTGCCGCCCTGCAGCCACGCCACGTTCGCGTAGCCACGCTGGCGCAGCGTGGCCGCCGCGTAGGCCGATTGCGAGCCGTCGTTGCACGTGACGAGCAAGGTGTCCTCGGCCGACGGCGCCACGGCGGCGATGCGAGCCTCCAGCCAGCCGCGCGGCAGCCACGACGCGCCGGGCAGGTGCCCGCGCTGCCACGACGCGCTCGTGTCCACGTGCAGCACGCGCACCGGTGCACGGGCCGCCAGCCAGCGCGCGACATCGTCCACGCCCAGTCCGGGCGCGGCGCTGCTCGCCTCCTGCCAACCCAGCGGCATCTCGACCGCCGTGCGCGCCGGACGGCCGCCGCCGATCCACGCGGCGAAGCCGCCGGCCAGCGTGCACACGCGCACCTGGCCCAGCCGGCGCAGCCAGACACCCGTGAGATGGGCGCGCACGGCGTCGTCGTCGACCAGCACGACGGGCGCGTCGGCCATCGCGATCATCTCGTCGCGCCGCACCAGCAGCATGTCGCAGGCCACCGGCACGCTGCGCGGCACGTGCGCCACGCCATGCTGGCCGAGGTTGCGCAGGTCGAACGCGTGGAAGTTGCCGTCGGCCTCCACCAGCGCGGCAAGCTCCACGGCCTCGACCCGTTCGACGCCATGGTGCTTGGCCAGGCGCGCCGAGCCCAGTTCGGCGAACTGGCGGCTCGCGTTCGACGGCTGGACGCGGCGGCGGCGCGAGCCCTGCTCCAGCGCGTGGCCGGCGAGCCGCCATGCCAGCGTGCCGCCATCGAGGGCGACGACATCGCTCATGCCAAGGTCAATCAGCGTGCGCGCGATGGCCAGGCTGCGCGTGCGCGCGCTCGAGCACAGCACGATGACGTCGCTTTCGGCGGCCATGTCGAGCGCGTGCGACACGGCCTCGAAACCCGGCAGCGAGACCGCGCCCGGGATGCAGTCCTGCGTGTGTTCGCCGGCGCTGCGCACGTCGCACAGCGCCACGCGCTGGCCCGACTGCTGCCATTGGCGCAGCGTCGCGACGTCGATCGTGGGCACGCGCGCCAGGTCGGCGACGCGGCGGCCGAAGGCGCGGCTCGAGACCTGCGTGCCCGAGACCATCGGCAGCCCCGCCTGCCGCCAGGCGGCCAGGCCGCCGTCCAGCGCCGCGACCTCGCGGTAGCCGAACGCCAGCAGCGTGTCGGCGGCCAGCGCGGCGCGCGGATCGCGCACGCCAGGTGCGATCTCCAGGCCGCTGTCGACGACCACCAGGCGCGTGGTGCGATCGCGCACCAGCGCGTCGATGCGGAACTCGATGCGGCGGCGCGGCAGGATCGCGGCACCGGGCAGGTGGCCGGTCTCGGACTCGACGAGGTCGCGCACGTCCAGCACGACCGGTGGATGATCCGCGGCCAGCGCGGCGACGAGCTGGTCGATGGCGAGCAGGCCGGCCTTCATGACCCGGCCCTGGCGGATGATTGCCGCGACGCGCCCCACGGAGCCCGGGACCGGTCGGACGGTCGCGGCGAACTCACGGCCGCCGCTCTCGGAACGCGGGGTGCACGGCGGCGCAGCGTGTGCGCGGGACTTGCGACACGTCCGGACGGGCGGCGTCCCGGGCGGGACGGCCAGCAACGAGACGACGCGATCGAAGCATGCGCAAACCTCGGGGACTCGGTGGCGGCCTGCGGTGTCATCGCCAGATGGACACAGGCCGTCGAACCAGTCTAGGAGTCGCCTCCGGTGGGGTCAATCGCCGCGGCGTATCGGAATCCGGCCCCCGACAGCGCGCGACATGCTTTCCCTACACGCCGGCCGTGTCGGGCGACGGCCGCCCGGCGGTCGCCGCACCGCCGGCCGATGCGCCGATGATCAACGCGATGGCCAGCCACTGCAGCGCCGACAGCCGCTCGCCCAGCACGATCGCGCCGCAGGCCGCGCCGACCGCGGGCGTGGCGCTCACGAGGATGCCGAACACGTGGCGCGGCAGGCGGCGCAGCGCGGCCATCTCCAGCGAATACGGCACGGCGCTGGACAGCAGCGCCACGCCGAGCCCCGCCAGCAGCGCCGCGGGCTGCGCCATCGCGGCACCTGCGCCGGCCACGCCCAGCGGCAGCGCGAACAGCGCCGCCACCAGCATGCCCAGCGACACCGCCTGCCCACTGGCGAGGGTGGACACGCGCTTGCCGAACACGATGTACAGCGCCCACGACAGCGCGGCGCCGAACGAGAACAGCAGGCCCAGCGGGTCGAGCGCGCGGCCGCTGGCCAGTGGCAGGAGCAGCGCGAGGCCGGCGACGGCGAGCACGACCCAGGCGACGTCGAGCGCGCGGCGCGACGCGGCCAGCACGACGACCAGCGGCCCCGTGGTCTCGATCGCGGTGGCGATGCCGATCGGCACGCGGCCGAACGCGTGGTAGATGCACAGGTTCATGCCGCCCAGCATCGCGCCGTAGGCCGCCAGGTTGCCCCAGTCGCGGCGCGCGAGCGGATGGCGCCAGGGCCGCCAGAACGCCAGCAGCAGCAGGGCGGACAGGCCGATGCGCAGCGCCGCCATGCCGGCCACGCCGACCACCGGGAACAGGCTCTTGGCGATCGCCGCGCCCAGGTTCTGCGACACCAGCGACGCGAACAGCGCCAGCAGCGACAGCGCGCCAGCCGGTCGATGCGGCGCCTCACCCAAGACGCCAGCTCGACACGGTGATGCCGCCGAAGAAATCGCGCTCGTGGTAGACGCGAGTCGCGGCCTCGCCCTCCGCCGCGCCCACCGCCACCATCAGCGGCAGCAGGTGCTCCTCGCGCGGATGCGCGAGACGCGCGGCGGGCGCGCGCTCCCACGCGGCGAGCGCGTCCGCGCGCGCGGACGCGTCGGCGATCGCCAGCGTGTCGCCCAGCCACGCGTCGAAGGCGGCCGACGGCGCGTGCGCCGCGGGGCCGAACGCGCGCAGGTTGTGGTAGCTCAGGCCGCTGCCCACGATGAGGATGCCCTCGTCGCGCAGCGGCGCGAGCGCGCGACCGAGCGCGAGATGGTCGACGGGATCCAGCCCCTGGCGCAGCGACAGCTGCACGACCGGCACCTCGGCCTGCGGCCAGATGACCGCCATCGGCGCGAACATGCCGTGGTCGAAGCCGCGCGCCGCGTCCTCCGCCGAGTCGATGCCCGCGCCGGCGAGCAGCGCGCGCACGCGCGCCGCGACGGCGGGCGCGCCCGGCGCCGGATATTGAATGTGGTACGTGAATTCCGGGAAGCCGCCGTAGTCGTAGAGCATCGGCGGGTTCGGATGCGACTGCACCGTGAAGCGCGGCGCCTCCCAATGCGCGGACACCATCAGCACCGCACGCGGCGTGGCGCCGATCTCGGCGGGCATGCGCGCGAGCGAGGCCTCGAGCCGGTCGTATGCACCGCCCATCTGCTCCTTCATCCACGGCCAGGGGCCGCCGCCGTGCGAGATGAAATACGTGGGCAGGCGGGTGGCGGTCATGGCGGTGCTTCGGCGAAGGCGGGTCCGGGAGGATATCGCCGCGGCAAAGACCGCGTGCGGCGGTCGTCGAGGTCAGGAGCCGCGGCCTCGATGGCGGCGTCCGGCTGCGCGCTCGTGCACGCAGTGGCAGGATCGACGCTCAGGCTCCCTGGCGCCGCAGCGTCAGCAGCGCGGCGCCGAAGCCCACGAAGATCGCGCTGACGCCGCGAGCCAGCCACAGCGCGAAGCGCGGCCGCGCCAGCAGCGCGCGCGCCCGCGCCGCGAGCAGCGCGTAGGCCAGCAGCGACGTGAACGACAGCGCCATGAACAGGCCGGTGAGCAGGAGGAATTGCGGCAGCAGCGGTGCCCGGGTGTCGAGGAACTGCGGGAACAGCGCGGTGAAGAACAGGATCGGCTTGGGGTTGGTGCCGGCGGTCAGCAGCGCCTCGCCGAACAGGCGCCACGGCGGCGGGCGCGGCAGGCCGGACTCGCCGTCGGACGGGGCGAGCGTGATCCCGCGACCCGCGAGCTGGCGCAGCCCGATCCAGAACAGGTAGCCCGCGCCCAGCAGCTTGACGATGCCGAACAACAGCGCCGACGACTGCAACGCCACGCCCAGTCCCAGTATCGCGGCGGCCGACAGCCCGAACAGCCCGCAGACGTTGCCGAGCGTCGACCAGATCGCCGTGCGTGGCCCCCACGCCATGCTGTTGCGCAAGGCGAGCAGCGTGGCCGGGCCCGGGCTGAGAATGGCCACGGCCGCGACGGCGGTGAAGGCGACGAGGGTGTGGGCGTGCATGGCGTGCCCATTCTCGCGGCCCGGGTTCGACAGCGCGCTTCGTCCGACGGCGGCGCAGGGGCTTGGGCCCGTCCCGTCGCCACGGCGAGCGTTCCCGGGCACCATCGGGACTGCTTCAGCGGAGAACTCCATGCCGAACCGTCCGTCGACCGCCCTCCCCCTCCTCGCCTTCCTGTTGGCCGCCGCGGGCGCACATGCGCAGGACGCCGCGGCGGGCGGCATGGCGTTCCAGCAATGCGCCGAGTGCCACAGCCCCGGCAACACCGACAACGCGGGGCCGGGCCTCCAGGGCGTGTTCGGCCGCAAGGCCGGGGCCAAGGACGGCTTCACCTACAGCCCCGCGATGAAGAAGTCCCCGCTCGCGTGGGACGACAAGACGCTGGACGCCTTCCTCAAGGATCCGCGCGCCGTGGTGCCCGGCACGTCGATGGCCTACGGCGGCGACGACGACGCGAAGGAACGCGCCGATCTCGTCGCGTACCTCAAGACGCTCAAGTAGCCGCCAAGGCCCGATCGCCGTCGCCGCCCAGGCGCGGCACCTCGCTGTCGTCCTTCAATCCGATGCCGCTGACGCGCCGGCGCCGCGCCTCGCGCAACAGCCATGCGATGCGCGCCGCCGCATCGGCGATCGCCAGTCCTTCGGGGCGGATGTTGCTGACGCAGTTGCGCTCGCTGTCGACGCGGCTCGCCGCGGGCTGCCACGTGAGGTAGGCGCCGAGGCTGTCTGGCGAGCTCAGGCCCGGGCGTTCGCCGATGAGGACCAGCACCAGCGCGGCGCCCGTGCGCTCGCCGATCGCGTCGCCGAGCGCGACGCGCGCCTGTGTCGCGACGACGACGCGGTCCGCGACGACGCCGGCCTCGCGCAACGTCGCCAGCAACGGCAGCGCGTGGCGCTGCGCGGCGATCGCGGACAGCCCGTCGGCCACGACGATGCACAGGCCACCTTCGGCGCCGCCCTGCAGCGCGTCGGCCGCCGCGGGCGCGAGCCGGCGCCCGAGGTCGGGGCGCGTCAGGTACTCGGTGCGCGAGCTCGCGCGGCTCGTCGCTGTCGTGGCCTCGAAGCCGTGCGCGCGGAGCGCCGCGAGCAGCGCCTCGACGTCCAGCGGCAGGTGCACCGCGTCGCGTGCGGCGGCGTGCGCAGCCGCGAAGCGCAGCACCTCCGACGTCGGCAGGCTGGTGCCCGCGCGGCCGAGGGAGATGCGGGCCGGGGTATGCCGGCGCAGCGCCGCCCATGGGTCGGCCGGCGTGGACGACGCATGCGTCGGCGGCTCGCCGGTGGCCGGGTCCACGGGCGGGTCGGGCAGCGTGCCGCTCACGGCGCGTTCTCCAGCAGGCGCGCCGACATCGCCTGCGCCAGCGCCGGCATCGCGGCGACCGGCCGCAGCGCGCCGTCGGCGTCGGTGATGCCCGTCGCGTGCAGCCAGGCCTCGAATTCCGGCGCCCGCCGGCGTCCCAGCAGCTTGCGCGCGAACAGCGCGTCATGGAACGAGGTGCTCTGGTAGTTGAGCATCACGTCGTCGGCGCCGGGCACGCCCATCATGAAGTTCAAGCCCGCCGCGGCCAGCAGCACGAGCAGCGTGTCCATGTCGTCCTGGTCGGCCTCGGCGTGGTTCGTGTAGCAGATGTCGCAGCCCATCGGCAGGCCCAGCAGCTTGCCGCAGAAGTGATCCTCCAGGCCGGCGCGCACGATCTGCTTGCCGTCGTACAGGTACTCGGGCCCGATGAAGCCGACCACCGTGTTGACCAGCAGCGGCCGGTAGCGCCGCGCGACGGCGTAGGCGCGTGCCTCCAGCGTCTGCTGGTCGACGCCGTGGTGCGCGCCGGCCGACAGCGCGCTGCCCTGTCCCGTCTCGAAGTACATGACGTTGTCGCCGAGCGGCCCGCGCTGCAACGCGAGCGCCGCGGCATGCGCCTCGTCCAGCAGCGCGAGCGACACGCCGAAGCCGCGGTTGGCCTGCTCCGTGCCCGCGATGGACTGGAACACGAGGTCGACCGGCGCGCGTTGCTCGATCGCGCGCAGCGTGTTCGTCACGTGGGTGAGCACGCAGGCCTGCGTGGGGATCCGGTGGCCGGCGATCAGGTCGTCGAGCAGGTGCAGCAGGCGCACGAGCTGCGGCACGCTGTCGGCCGCGGGGTTGACGCCGATCACCGCGTCGCCGGCGCCGTACATCAGGCCGTCGACGATGCTCGCCAGGATGCCGGCGGGGCTGTCGGTGGGATGGTTGGGCTGCAGCCGCACCGCCAGCGAGCCGGGCAGGCCCAGCGTGTTGCGAAAGCGCGTGACGACGTGGCAGCGGCTGGCGACGAGCACCAGGTCCTGGTTGCGCATGATCTTGCTCGCGGCGGCGGCCATCTCGGGCGTCAGGCCGGGCGCCAGCGCGGCGAGCGTGGCCGGCGTCGCGGCGTCCGACAACAGCCAGTCGCGCAGCCCGCCCACCGTGAGATGGCGCACCGGCGCGAACGCGATCGCGTCGTGCGTGTCGACGATCAGGCGCGTGACCTCGTCGTGTTCGTACGGCAGCACGGCCTCGGACAGGAAGCGCTGGAGCGGCACGTCGGCCAGCGCGGCCTGCGCCGCGACCCGCTCCCGCGCCGACGCCGCCGCCACGCCCGCCAGCACGTCGCCCGAACGCGCAGGGCTCGCCTTGGCCATCAGCTCGCGCAGATCGGCGAAGCCGAAGACCTGGTGACCGATGGTGGCGCGATGGTTCATCGACATCCTTCGCCCTGCGGGCTGCGGGCT
>JAEKKH010000139.1 GCA_019510465.1 Burkholderiales bacterium | reverse complement strand
CTGCGCACGGCGCGCATCGCGCCGGGGTACCTGCTGGGCGAAGTCATCGCCGTCACGCGCAACGGCCTGCCTTCGCAGGACGTCATCGCCAAGCTCGCCGAGAACTCGCTGCTGGGCAGCGTGCTCGCGTCGGGCCTGAAGCTGCTCACCGTCGACCCGCGCGTGGGCGAAGTGCAGCTGCGCCAGACCTTCGAAGGCGCCGGCCGCGACGCCGCCCACAAGATGGATCGCTACCTCAACGCGCTCGGCTCGATCGCCGCGGCCGCGCCGCTGCTGGGCCTGTTCGGCACCGTGGTCGGCATGATCGAGATCTTCGGCTCGCAGGGCACCGGCGCCACCAACCCGGCCGAGCTCGCGCACGGCATCTCCACCGCGCTGTACAACACGGCCGCCGGCCTGGTCGTGGCCATCCCGTCGCTGCTGTTCTACCGCTACTTCCGCGGCCGCGTCGACGACTACCTGCACACGCTGGAGCAGTCGTCCGAACAGCTCCTGACCCAGCTCGTGCGCGTCACCTCGGGCCGCCAGCCGGTCGGCACGAAATGAACTTCCGCAAGCCCCGTCCGGAGGATCCGGAGATCAACCTCATCCCGTTCATCGACGTGCTGCTGGTGATCCTGATCTTCCTGATGCTGTCGACGACGTACTCGAAGTTCACCGAGCTGTCGGTGACGCTGCCGAGCGCCAATGCCGACGCGTCGCGCGACCGGCCCGCCGAGATCATCGTGGCGGTGGCCGCCGACGGCCGCTACACGGTCGACCACCAGGCCGTCGACGGCCGCAACGTCGACGCGCTCACGCAGGCGCTGCGCACGGCCGCCGAGTCGCGCAAGGAACCCTTCCTGATCATCTCGGCCGACGCGATGTCGACCCATCAGGCGGTGATCAACGTGATGGACGCCGCGCGCCGCGCGGGCCTGTCGCGCATGACCTTCGCCGCCCAGACCGCCAACGGCGGCACGTCGCCCTGACGCCCTGCCCTCCGCCGCGCGCGGAGGGACGCCGATGTCCGCCGCGCTCTCCCGCCTCCTGCAGCGCCACTGGTGGCGCCCCACCCTGACGCCGCTCACCGCGGCGCTCGCACCGCTGGGCGCGCTCGTGGGGGCGGTCGCCGCGCGCCGCCGCGCGGGTGCGCATGCGCAGCCGCTGCCGGTTCCGGTGATCGTCGTCGGCAACGTCATCGTCGGCGGCGCGGGCAAGACGCCCACCGTCATCGCGCTGGTCGCGCTGCTGCGGGCGTGGGGACGGCATCCCGGCATCGTCAGCCGCGGCCACGGCCGCGCCGACGACGCGGTGCAGCTGCTCGATGCCGCCACGCCGGCTGGCGCCGCCACGCCGGCGGCGTTCGGCGACGAACCGCTGCTGATGCATCGCCGCACGGGCGCGCCGGTGGCCGTCGCGCGGCAACGGCGTGCGGCGGCGTTGCGGCTGCTCCAGGCGCATCCCGAGCTCGACGTCATCGTCGCCGACGACGGCCTGCAGCACCACGGCCTGGCGCGCGACATCGAGCTGGTGGTGTTCGACGGACGCGGCATCGGCAACGGCCGTCCGCTGCCGGCGGGGCCGCTGCGCGAGCGCGCGTCCGCGATCGGGCCGGCGGGGCCGGACGCGCCGCCTCGCTTCGTCCTCGTCAACGGCCACTGGCCCGCGCCGCCGGCGCTGGGCCTGCCGGCCCCGCCGGAGCGCTGCTTCGAGGCCGTGCGCGCGCTCGGGGGCGCGGTGGCGCTGGCCGACTGGGCGCGCGGCGCAGCCGCGACGCGCGAGGCGCTGCACGCGTTGCGCGGTCGCCCCGTGCTCGCGGCGGCGGGCATCGGCGACCCGGAGCGCTTCTTCGCGATGCTCGAGTCCGAGGGCCTGTCGCTCTTGCGGCAACCCCTGCCGGACCACGCGGATTTCGCCACGCTGCCATGGCCTGCGGACACCCCCGACGTGATCGTCACCGAGAAGGATGCCGTCAAGCTCGCCGACCGCGCGCTCGGCCGCACCCGCGTGTGGGTCGCCACGTTAGACTTCGGGTTGCCCGACGCCCTCGTCGCCGCGCTGCGCGAGGCGCTCGCCCGGCGCAGCCCATCCGCCTGAACACCCTGCTCGCGCCGGCAGCACCGGCCTTCCCATCATGACCATCGACCACCGACTCACCGCCATGCTCGTGTGCCCGATCTGCAAGGGCCCGCTCGAAGCCGGCCGCGATGCCGACGGGCGGCTCGTCGAGCTCGAGTGCGCGCCCGACAAGCTGGCCTTCCCGGTCCACGACGGCATTCCCGTGATGCTGGAGAGCGAGGCGCGGCCCCTGGCCACCGCCGCCTCGCCCGCGTCGCCGCTCGCGTCCTGAGACGCCGCGCCGTGACCTTCAGCGTCCTCGTCCCGGCGCGCATGGCGTCGACCCGGCTGCCCGACAAGCCACTGGCCGACATCGGCGGCCTGCCGATGGTGGTGCGCGTGGCACGCCAGGCCGCGCGCTCCGGCGCGCTGCGCGTGGTGGTCGCCGCCGACGACGCGCGCGTGCTCGAGGCCTGCCGCCAGCATGGCGTTCAGGCCGTGATGACGCGCGTCGACCACGCCAGCGGCAGCGACCGCCTCGCCGAGGCCTGCACGCTGCTGGGCCTGGACGGCAGCGACATCGTCGTCAACGTGCAGGGCGACGAGCCGCTGATCGATCCCGCGCTGATCCGCCAGTGCGCCGGCCTGCTCGAGACCGACGGCGAGGCCGTCGTCGCCACCGCGGCCCATGCGATCGACGACGCCGCCGACTTCACGAACCCGAACGTGGTCAAGGTGGTGCTGGACGCCAGGTTCCGCGCGCTGTACTTCAGCCGCGCACCGCTGCCGTGGTGGCGCGACGCCTCCACGGCGGGCAACCCCGCCCTGCCCCGGGCCGGCGCGCAGGACACCGGCGCGCTGCGCCACATCGGCCTGTACGCCTATCGCGCAGGCTATCTGCGCACGTTCCCGACGCTGGCCATGGCGCCGCTGGAACGGCTCGAGTCGCTCGAGCAGTTGCGCGTGCTGTGGCACGGCGAGCGCATCGTGGTGCACATCGCGCCCCACGCGCCGCCCGGCGGGGTCGACACCGCCGAAGATCTGGCCCGCGTGCGCGCGCTGCTGGCGACGCCGAACGACTGACAGGCGAAACTCCGCGCGGCGCGTAAAACAGCCGGTTGTCATCGGAGTTCCACGCTGGTGCAGTAAGGCCCTGCAAGGGTGCGCATGATATTCTGTCGAGTAATTCCGGCGCACCAGACCACCCGATATTGCGGCGACGCCCGAGCCAGTATCGGGCAGGCGCCATCAAGAATTTCCGACTCCAAAGGCAAGCGATGAGATTGATTCTTCTGGGCGCCCCCGGCGCAGGCAAGGGAACGCAGGCGGCGTTCATCTGCCAGAAATACGGCATTCCGCAGATCTCCACGGGCGACATGCTGCGCGCCGCGGTGAAGGCGGGCACGCCGCTGGGGTTGGCCGCCAAGCAGGTGATGGACGGCGGCGGCCTGGTGAGCGACGACCTGATCATCTCGCTGGTCAAGGAGCGCATCGCCCAGCCGGACTGCGCCAACGGCTTCCTGTTCGACGGCTTCCCGCGCACCATTCCGCAGGCCGACGCCATGAAGGCGGCGGGCGTCAAGCTCGACCTCGTGCTGGAGATCGACGTGCCCGACGCCGCCATCGTCGAGCGCATGAGCGGCCGCCGTGTGCATGCGGCCTCGGGCCGCACGTACCACATCCACAACAATCCGCCCAAGGTCGAAGGCAAGGACGACGTCACCGGCGAGCCGCTGACGCAGCGCCCGGACGACGCCGAGGACATCGTGCGCAAGCGCCTGGCCACGTACCACGAGCAGACCGAGCCGCTGGTGGCCTACTACGAGCGCTGGGCCGCCACGGGCGACGCCCAGGCGCCCCGCTGCCGCAAGATCAGCGGCACCGGCAGCGTCGACGAGATCACCCGGCGCGCGCTGAACGCCCTGGAGAACTGAGCTCCGGCGCTTCGCGCCACCCGCCCACCCATCCAGGCCCGCGCCGGCGACGTCGCGGGCCTGGTCGTTTCCGGGCCTGCGGGCCGCTCGCCTCGCGCATCGCCCCCTTGCCTTGTGCGCCGTTCGAGCGACAATGCCGGCACAGGAGCAAGCATGGAAATCTCGGGCAAGGTATTCATCGTCACGGGCGCGGCCTCGGGGCTGGGCGAAGGCACGGCGCGCATGCTGGTGGCCAACGGCGCCAAGGTGGTGCTGGCCGACCTGCAGGAAGAGCGTGGCCAGGCCGTCGCCGCCGAACTGGGCCAGACCTTCGTGCGCTGCGACGTCACGCAGGAAGCCGACGGCCGCCGCGTGGTCGACGCCGCCCGGGGCCTGGGCAAGCTGATGGGCCTGGTCAACTGCGCCGGCATCGCGCCGGCGTCGCGCACCGTCGGCAAGACCGGGGCGCACGCGCTGGATCTCTTCGCCAAGGTGATCTCGATCAACCTGATCGGCAGCTTCAACATGATCCGCCTGGCGGCCGAGGCGATGAGCGCCAACGACCCCGAGGCCACCGGCGAGCGCGGCGTGCTGATCAGCACCGCCAGCGTGGCCGCGTACGACGGGCAGATCGGCCAGGCCGCCTATGCCGCCAGCAAGGGCGGCGTCGTGGGCATGACGCTGCCGATCGCGCGCGACCTCGCCAAGACGGGCATCCGCAACATGACCATCGCCCCGGGCATCTTCGGCACGCCGATGCTGTTCGGCATGCCGCAGGACGTGCAGGACGCGCTGGCGGCCAGCGTGCCCTTCCCCAGCCGCCTGGGCACGCCCGGCGACTTCGCCAAGCTGGTGCACCAGATCGTCACCAACGAGATGCTCAATGGCGAAGTGATCCGCCTCGACGGCGCGATCCGCCTGGCGCCGCGCTGAGGCTCGCCCGCGCGTGAGCGCGCGAGCGCGTCTGCGCGCCGGCGCGTGGACGCCTGCGAGCGTGCCCGCATGGGCAGCCCGGGCACGACGCGACATCGCAGCCCCGATGGACGACGGCCCCAGGCAGCACGCCTGGGGCCGTTCCTTTTGGCGCAGCCGATTCCGCCGGCCCAAGTGAAAAGGGCGCGAACCACCCGGAAGTGATTCGCGCCCTTGCGCGGAAGGGAACGGACGCCTGGTGGCCTCCGGTCTTCAGAGAACTCCTTAGAAGGAGTACGTGCCGCGCGCGTAGTACGTCCGGCCCGTCGGGTCGGTGTAACGCGGGTCGTAGCCTTGCTGGAACAGGCCCTTGTAGGTCGTGAACGGCGGGTTGCGGTCGGCCAGGTTCTTGACGCCGACGGTGAACGAGAAGCCCTTGGACATCGCGTACGTGGCGTACAGGTCTTCCGTCGTGTAGGCGCTGACCTTGCGGGTCGGCGTGAAGTCGACGTAGCCCGACTTGCGATGCACGGCGAAGCCCAGCGACAGGGCGCTGTACGTCCAGTCGATGGTCAGGTTGTGCTGCCAGCGGAACACCGGCTCGCCGTTGCCGGCCGAGAAGATGCCCACGTTCTCCGTGTAGGAGCCGCCCGGGACCAGCTGGTACTTGTACGAATGCACCCAGGTGCTTTGCAGCTCGAAGTTGAAGCGACCCAGCGCACCGGCGTTGGCCTTGTAGCCGACCGCGACGTCCACACCGCTCGTGCGCACGGCACCGATGTTCTGGTTCACCGTGTCGACGTAGCCGCAGCCAGCGCTCGGGCAGCTCTGCGGGTTCTGCGTCAGCGAGCCGCCTGCGTTGTAGTGGAAGTTGCCCGGGAACGCGGCCAGGCCGACCGGCGTGTACAGGTAGGAATCCGGCAGGACGCCCACTTCCTTGGTGATCTGGATGTTGTAGTAGTCGAACTCGGTCGTCAGGTTGTTGACCGGCTCGAGCACCAGACCGAGCGTGAAGTTCTTGGACTTCTCGGCCTTCAGATCCGGGTTGCCGCCGTTCTTGTTGACGAACTGGATCGAGTTGGTGTTGCCCGGATGCGCCTTGTCGACGCCCTTGTCGTAGCTGCAGACGTCGTCGACGTTGAAGCCATTGAGGCCGATCGGGCTGCCGTCGGCGGCCGTGCCGCAGTTCCTCGGATCGCTGACGCCCGCCGACGAGTTGGTGAACGTCTGTGCGGCGTTCAGCTCATACAGCGACGGCGCGCGGAAGCCCGTCGAGAACGAGCCGCGCAGCAGGAAGGCCTTGGCCGGCTGGAAGCGGAAGCTGACCTTCGGGTTGGTCGTGCTGCCGAAGTCGCTGTAGTGGTCGTAGCGCAGGGCGGCCGTGACGTCCAGGCTCTTGATGATGGGCACGTTCAGTTCCGTGTACCCCGCGTAGACCTTGCGGTCGCCGGCGTTGTACGTGTTCGGATCGACGCCGGTGCTGGCCTCGACCTGCGACGCGTACGCCGTGTTGGCCTGGTTCACGAACTTCTCTTCGCGGTACTCGCCGCCGACGGCGATCGCGGCCGGACGGCCGGCATGCAGCCAGTCACCGAGGTCACGGCTGGCGTGGCCGTCGACGGTCTTGACGGTGCCGTTGCCGTACTGCAGGACGCCCTTCTTGTTGGCGGCCACCAGGATGGCGTTGCCGGCGGGCGTTTGCGCGCCGAACGGGTTGATGGCCGGGTTCAGGACGTAGTAGCCGTAGGTGGCCGAGTTCGCGTCGGCATCGAACGAGGCAAGCACGGTCTCGTCCGAGTAGCCGTGAACCAGGTAGTCCTGCGTGTGCGTGGTGTTCAGCGACGCGGCGACGTTGTAGTCCCAATCGCCCAGCGTGCCTTCCAGCGCCGCGGTGAAGCGACCCTGGGTGGTCGTGTTGTCGTCTTCGCGATAGCCGTTCACGAGGTCGCGGAAACGAGCGACCATGCGGCCTTCGTTGGCCGTGCCGTTGCCGTTGCGGCCGAAGATCGAACCCGGCGCCACGTCGACCTGGTCAGGCTGCAGCACCGTGCCGGCCGGCAGCGGGATGGCGCCGTTGCCCGGGTAGAAGGGGCTGCTCGGATCGATGAAGATCGGCGCGTAGGGCACCGGCGCGATCTTCGCGTTCACCTTGCTCTGGGCGACGAAGGCCTCGAGGCTGAAGGTGTGGTTCTGGCCCAGCTTGAACGAGGCGTTCGCCAGGCCGGACAGGCGCTCCGAGGCCGGGACGTAGTCGACGAACTGGTTGGTGTCCTCGCCGCAGCGGAGCGCCGAGACGACGACCAGCGTCGGGTCGGTACAGCCGGCCGGGCCCGCGAACGGGGTGTAGCCGATGCCCTTGCCGTTGGCCGTGCCGGTGGGGCCGTAGAAGACGGTCGCCGGGAAGGTGGTCGACGATGTCAGCGCGTGCGGGGCCAGGTGGCGCTGCTGCGCGCCGATCGCGGCCTGCTTCTGGTAGCCGGCGAACGCGAACACGTTCAGGCCGTCCTTCTCCAGGTCGCCGAAGCCGAAGCCGACTTGCGCTTCGTGCTGGCCGCCGCCCGGATGCTGCGGCGAGTCCACGCCGAGCGTGATGGTGCCCCCGTGGTAGTCGCGGCGGGTGATGAAGTTGATCACGCCCGCGATGGCGTCCGTGCCGTACAGGGCGGACGCGCCGTCGCGCAGCACTTCGACGCGCTCGATGGCGGCGAAGGGAATGGTGTTGATGTCGGGAGCGGACGCGGTGAACGCGCTGTTGGCCAGGCGACGGCCGTTCAGCAGCACCAGGGTCTTGTTGGCGCCCAGGCCGCGCATGTCGGCGTACGAACCACCACCGGTACCGGCGCCGACGGCTTGCGCCGACGTCTGCTGCACCTGGACGGAGCTGACCTGCTGGAGAACCTGCTCGACGCTGGTGACACCGGCCTTCTTCAGTTCGTCAGCGGTGATGACGGTGACGGGGACGGACGTCTCGGCGTCGACGCGCTTGATGGACGAGCCCGTGATTTCCACGCGCTGGACGGTGGTGTCCTGGGCAAAAGCGCCCGGGGCGACGGCCAGCAGGCCGCTGCCGAAAGCCAAGAGAAGACCGGTGCAGATCTTCGTACGTTGAAACATGGGTTCCCTCCTGAGGGGGTGGAAAGGTTGATCGATAGACCCAGCCTGACGAGCGTGTCATGTGCCGGTTTGTGAACGACTGATGACCCGCCAATAAAGCTTGTCAAAAGATTGTCCATGAACCGCACGCCCGACTCACCAACTGAAACGTGTTCCGAACGTTTTCCCTAAGCAAACTGTTGCGAGAATGCAGCGAAACCTGAATCTTCCCGACGCACGAGCAACACCGTTTGTCCGGTCGGGCCCACGACGGAATAACTGCCTAGCACGGCTGCGCGCGTCCGCGCCGCCAAACTCGCCCGCGGCGTGCGAAGAGCCCGGTTTTCGCGTCTGCCCGATACCCCCGGCGCGCGCCGGCCTCCTTGGGTCGCGGCGGGTTCCCTAGACAGGATTGGTCAGACCGGCAGGTCCAGGCGCGGCACGGCGTCGATGAGCGCGCGCGTGTAGTCCTGGCTCGGGCGCTCCAGGACCGACGCGCTGTCGCCCTGCTCGACGATTCGCCCCGCGCGCATCACGGCGACCCGATCGGCGATGTACTCGACCACGCCGATGTTGTGCGTGATGAAAAGATACGAAACGCCGAGCTCCTGTTGCAGGTCGTGCAGCAGGTTCAGGATCTGCGCCTGCACCGACACGTCGAGCGCCGATGTCGGCTCGTCGCAGACGATGAGCTTGGGCTGCACGGCGAGCGCGCGCGCGATCGCGATGCGCTGGCGCTGGCCGCCGGAGAACTCGTGCGGGTAGCGGTCGAGCGCGTCGCGCCGCAGGCCGACCTGGTCGACCAGGCCCTCGATGCGGCGGCGGCGCGCTCCGGCGTCGACCTCGGGTTGCAGCGAGATCATGCCCTCGTCCAGGATCTCGGCGACGCGCATGCGCGGGTTCAGCGACGCGAACGGATCCTGGAAGATGATCTGGATGTCGCGCCGCGCCTGGATCAGCGCCTGGCCCGACAGCTCGAACAGGTTGCGCCCGCGCAGCAGCGCCTGGCCCTCGAACGTGGCGATGCCGCGCAGGAGCTGCACGACGGCCTTGCCGGTGGTGGTCTTGCCGCAGCCCGATTCGCCCACCAGCGCGAGCGTCTCGCGATCGCCGACCGTGAAGGAGACGTCGTCCACCGCGTTGAAGAAGCGCTTGCCACGCTGCAGCAGGCCCGTGCGGATCGGGAAGCGCACCTGCAGGTTGCGCACCTCCAGCAGCGGGACGGACGCCGCCGCCGCCGCAGCGGCCGGCGGCCGCACCGCCTCGACACGGGGCGCCGCGCCCGTCGGCGGTGCGCTCGCCGCACCGGGGACGAACAGCAGGCAGCGCACGGCGTGCAGGTCGCCCGCCTGCTCGCGGCCGTGGAGGCCGGTCAGCTCCGGCACCACGCTCGCGCAGTGCGCCATCACGCGGTCGCAGCGCGGCGCGAAGCGGCAGCCGGCGAACGACTGGGTCAGCACGGGAACGGTCCCGGGTATCGCCTGCAGTGGCTGGCCGCGCCGCCGCGCGTCGGGCAGCGCCCGCAGCAGCGCCCGCGCGTACGGATGCTTCGGGTTGGCGAAGAATTCGTCGGCCCTGGCCACCTCGATGATCTGGCCCGCGTACATCAACGCCACGCGCTGCGCCATGCCCTTGACCACCGCGAGGTCGTGCGTGATCAGCAGCAGGCCCAGGCCCTGCTCCTGCTGCAACTGCTTGAGCAGGTCGAGCACTTGCGCCTGGATGGTGACGTCGAGCGCCGTCGTCGGCTCGTCGGCGATCAGGAAGTCGGGCTCGGTGGCCAGCGTCATCGCGATCATCACGCGCTGCTTCTGGCCGCCGCTCATGCGGAACGGATAGTCGTCGATGCGGCGCTCCGGCTCGGGGATGCCGACGCGGCGCAACCAGTCGATCGCCTTCTGGCGCGCCGGGGCGCCGCGCAAGCTCGTGTGCGCCTCGATGGCCTCGACGAGCTGCGCCCCGATCTTCATGACCGGGTTCAGGCTGGTCGAGGGCTCCTGGAAGATCATGCCGATGCGCCCGCCGCGCACCGAACGCATGCCCGCCTCGGGCAGCGCCAGCAGGTCGTCGCGGTCGAGGCGGATGTCGCCGCTGGTGATGCGGCCGTTCTCGGGCAGCAGCCGCATCAGCGCGAGCGCGGTCATGCTCTTGCCGCAGCCGGACTCGCCGACGAGCGCGAAAGTCTCGCCGCGCTGGATGGCCAGCGTCAGGCCGTCGATGGCCTTGACGAGGCCGAACTCGGCGTCGAGCGCCACCTTCAGGTCCTGGGTCTGGAGCATGGGGCTAGCCTTGGTTGCGCGCCTGGGCTGCCGGCTTGCGCGTGACAGGCAGGCGTGGGCGGAACGCGCGGGCGCGCGGGTCGAACGCGTCGCGCACGCCGTCGGCGAACAGGTTGACGGACAGCACCACGGTCACCATGAAGCCGAACGCCGCGAAGAAGCTCCACCAGACCATCGGGTCCAGGCTCATCTCCTTGCGCGCGAGGTTGAGCATGCCGCCGAAGCTGTTCATCGACGGGTCGACGCCCACGCCGACGTACGACAGCACGGCCTCGTACAGGATCAGCGACGAGAAATCGAGGACGGTGACGATCAGCATCAGGTGGGCGACGTTCGGGAACACGTGGCGCACCATGATGCGCGTGGCACTGACGCCGAAGGCGTTGGCGGCCTGCACGTAGTCGAGCTCGCGCAGCTTCATCGTCTCGGCGCGCAGCAGGCGGCACAGGCTGGCCCAGCCGGTCAGCCCCAGCACCGCGCACAGCAGCGCGAGCTTGACGTCGGCGCGCTCGACGCCGGTCTCGAACATGTCGGGGTGCTTGTCGAGGAACACCTGCACCATCAGCACGCACGCGGCGATCAGCAGGATGTTGGGCACCGACGAGAGCACCGTGTAGAAGTACTGGATGACCTCGTCGACCCAGCCCCGGAAATACCCCGCCATGATGCCCAGCACGACGGCCAGCGGCAGCGTCGCGATCGTCGACAGCGAGCCGATCACGAAGGCCGTGCGTATGCACTTGAGCGACTGGTACAGGACGTCGTTGCCGGTGGTGTCGGTGCCGAACACGTGGTAGGCGCCCATCAGCGAGACGGTGACGCCGACGAGCGTGGCCATGACGACCAGCGTCCACAGGCCGGCACGCCACGGGATGTCGCCTTCCTTGCGCCACACGCTGGCCGCCGTCTCGAGGAAGCCCGCGCGGCGCGTGCGCGCCAGCAGGCCGAACAGCGCCAGCGCGCAGGCCACGGCCAGCGCCAGCCCCAGCACGAGCCCGGTTCCCACGCGCGACGCCAGGTCGGCGGCCCACTGGTGGTCGGGGTCGGACAGGTGGGCGCCGCCATGCTTCAGGCGCGGCGAGATGCGCTGCAGCTGGCCGTTGATCGACGCCGTGTCGCGGCGGTAGCTCAGGTAGTCGAGCGGCCGCGAGTAGGTGTCCTCGCGCGACTCGATCAGGCTCGACAGGAGCCAGTCCAGGCCCGAGCGCGTGACCGTGTCGTAGGCCACGACGCCCCGCGGCGTGCCGGGCACCGGGGGCAGCGCGTTGCGATAGTGGATGCTGTCGGCCGCGGTGAGGAGGACGCACAGGCCCAGGATCAGCGACGAGCACAGCGCCGGGGCGTCGCGGAACACCTTGCGCCAGCTCGCCTTGAGATTGGGCGAACGCGCCACCGCGACGGCGTACACGACCATGCACAGGATCAGCGCCCAGGTCGTGGCGTCGGTCCAGAGCAGGACGAACTTGGGACTCATCGTTGCGCTCATCGTCCTCAACCCAGGCGCACCCGGGGATCGACCCAGGTGTAGGCGACGTCGATCAGCACGAACGTCGCGATGTACAGCAGCGAGCCGACGAACACCATGGTGCGCACGACGGCGAAGTCCTGCTTGGTGATGGCGTCGATGACGTAGGCGCCGAGACCGGGCAGGCCGAAGAAGCTCTCGAACACGAGGCTGCCCAGGAACACGTACGGCAGGTAGGCGCCGGCGCTGGTGACGATGGGCAGCAGCGCGTTGCGCAGCACGTGGCGGAACAGCACCACCGTCTCGGACAGGCCCTTGGCGCGCGCCGTGCGCACGTAGTCCTTGCTGATCTCCTCGAGGAACATCGCGCGGTACAGGCGCGCCTCGGTGCCCAGGCGCGCGAGCAGCGACAGCACGATGGGCAGCAGCAGGAACTTGGCCACGTCCCAGCCCGGCACGTAGCCCGAGATCGGCGCGACCTTGAGCAGCCGCGAGAACATCACCTGCCCGGCGATGATGTAGATCAGGCTCGAGATCGACAGCATCAGCACGCAGGTGACGACGCCCCAGAAGTCAAGACGCGTGTGGCGGAACATCACCAGCAGCAGCGCGAACGCCGTGCTGGCGAAGACCTGCAGCGTGAACAGCGGCAGCGCCAGCTGCACGCTCACGCCCATGCGCCGGCGCACCTCGGGGCCGATGTCACCGGCGCTCTCGGCGTCGGAGCGCCCGAAGCGCAGCTCGAACAGCGAGACGGAGCGTTCCCAGAAGATGGTGTCGGTGAACTTCTCGGCGCCCTGCTTCGCGTCGTTGACGTACAGCGGCTTGTCGTAGCCGCGCTCGATCTTCCACTTGTCGATCAGGTCCTGCGTGATGTGCTTGCCGCCGATGTTCAGGCGGGCCATGTCGTCGGGCGTGTTGACCGTGAAGAACAGGAAGAACGTGAGCAGGTTCACGCCCAGCAGGATGAGCGCGCCGTAGAGGGTGCGCCGGACGAGGTAGGAAAACATGTCGGGGAGTTCTCTCAGGCGGCGAGGACTTCGCCGCGCGCGTTCATGCGCTCGCGCCGCTTGAAGCTGCGCGCGGCCAGCAGCAGCAGGCCCACCAGCGCCAGCGTCAGCAGGACCATCGGCCACCAGACCGGCTTGTTCCATTCGGCCTGGCGGCGCACGCGTTCGTCGACGTCCAGGCGCAGGTAGCGGCCGTGGTCGCGGATCAGGATCGCGGGCTTGGAGTTGTAGACCCAGTGCTGCACGGCGGCCGACGAGTACGGGAAGAAGCCGAAGCTCCATGGCGCGTCGATCTGCAGGATGTGCACCATCTTGTCGATCAGCGCCTGCTTGGCCGCGCCGTCGGGCAGGGTCTTCATCTGCTCGAACAGGCGGTCGTACTCGGGGTTCTGGTAGTTGGTGGTGTTCTCGCCGTCGGACACGCTCTTGGAGTTCGGCCCGTAGAACAGGAACAGGAAGTTCTCGGCGTCGGGGTAGTCGGCGTTCCAGCCGGTCCAGAACACCTGGTGCTTGCCCTTGCGCACCTTGTCCTGGAACTGGTTGTTGTCGGTGGCGCGCACCTCCAGCTGGATGTCGATCTTGGCGAACTGGCGCACCATCCAGTCGATCTCGACCTTGCGCTCCGGCGTGGGCAGCGCGTAGTAGTCGTAGTTGATGACCAGCGGACGGCCGGTGCGCACGTCGCGGCCCTGCGGGTAGCCGGCCTCGGCCATCAGCTGCCTGGCGTCGTCGAGGGAACGGCGCACCGGCAGGTCGCCGACGAGGCGGTGCGTGACCGGGTTGATGCCCTCGGGCGTCTTCTCGCGCGAGCCGAAGATGCCGTTGGGGATCGGCCCCATCGCGGTGGCGCCGGCGTGGTTCGGGAAGATGCGCGAGTACTCCTCCCAGTCGACCGCGATCGAGATCGCCTCGCGCAGCTTGCGGTTCCTGGCCTGCTGCGCGGGCGTGTCGCCCTTGCCGATGACCGGGTCGAGCATGTTGAACGCGATGCAGTAGCTCCAGACGTCGTCGAAGCGGTCGAGGCGGAATCCCTTGGCGTCGTACTCCTTGCGGATCTCCTCCGAGTCCTGCTTGGCGACGATGTACTCCATGCCCAGGTCGGTGCGCTCGAACACCTCGAGATCGTAGTAGCCCTGCAGGAACTTGGACTTCTGCGGCACCTTCTCGCGCTCGGCGGTGACGACGATCTTGTCGACGAACGGCGTCTTCCTGCCGCAGTCGTCGAGCAGGCCCTCCTCCTTGTCGCCCGGCATGCCCTCGCACGGATACGGCTCGCCGCGGTAGTTCGGGTTGCGCACCATGACCTGGCGGCGATCCTTGAAGTACTCGGTCTGCATGAACGGGCCGGTGCCCACGGGCCAGGTGTCGAGCGTGAGGCTGGCCGCGGCCATGCCCGGCTGCGCATAGAACGCATCGACCTCCCACGGCACGGGCGACATGAACGTCATCGCCATCCAGTAGCTCCACTGCGGATAGCGGCCCTTGATGCGCACGCGGAACGTGTACTTGTCCGGCGCGGTCGCGCCGGCCAGCGGGTACTTGCGGAAATCGAGGAACGGCAGGTCGAGGCTGGAAGGATCGAGGCCGGCGCGCAGCTTCTTGTCTTCCTTGCGGATCAGGTCGCCGTAGTCCTTCAGGCCGATCACGTACTCGGACCAGATGCCGAAGATCGGCGTGGTGATGCGCGGCGTGGCGTGGCGCTTGAGCGCGTAGACGAAGTCCTCGGCGACGAGCTCGCGCGTGCCCGTGTGCTCGAACTGCATCGGCGAGGTGCGCGTGCCGAGCTCGCCCGGCTTCATGTCGTGGTACCAGTACCTGCCGTTGGCGTCTCTGGCGAAGGCCGGGTGCGGCTGGTACTGGATGCCGTGCTTGATCCTGACGTCGTAGACGCTCTCGGCCACCTGGTCGGCGGGCGCGTCCTCGGGCAGTTCGTTGCCGTCCTTGTCGTAGTAGCGCGGCCTGGCGACCTCCTCGGCCGACTTGCCGATCAGCTGGTACGGGCGCTTGAGGTAGTGGTAGCCGTAGGGCGGCTCGTAGATCTGGTACGTGAAGGTGGTGTCGTTCGACCAGTAGGACGCCGTCGGATCCATGTGGCGCGGCGAGCTCTCCTGCATCGCGGTGAACAGCGTGTTCTTGCTGGCCGCGCCGCTTTCCCAGGGGCTGTTGTCGCAACCGGCCAGGGACACCAGCAACACGCTCGCGACCAGCCACGCGGCGCCGCACCAACGACCAAACACACCGCGCATGCGGATCTCCAGAACTGCGGTGGCGAAGCCCGGCCAGGGTGACCGCGCCGGCTTGCCATCAAAACAAAACCGCCTCCGGCGGCCGCCGGGTTGTGCTCGGGGCCGCGCGAGGCGTTTGTGGCGATTTTAAAGGCCCCCCACCGGGCACCCCCTAGGGGTTTTCAGCCTTTGCTGCAGCGCATCAAGCAAGGCCCGGGCCCGGTTTTCCGGGCGCGGGCGGCAACCTGCCTAGACAGGTGCGGACAAGCGCGGCCCTGCGGCCGCGCGATCAGTGGTCGTGATCATGGCCGGCATGGTCGTGGCCATGCTCGTGGCCGTCGTCGTGGCGATGGTGCGCGTGCCCTTCCTGCCAGCCCAGGAACGCGTCGCGTCCCTGCACCGCCAGATGGGCCTTGACGCCGAACGGCACGGTCACCTTGGTGGGCACGTGGCCGAACGGGAAGCCGGTGAGGATCGGCACGTCCACCAGCGAGCGCAGGTGCGCCACCACCGTCTTCAGGTCGAAGCCGCGATCCAGCGGCGACTTCTTCCAGTCGCTGAACTCGGCCAGCAGGATCGCCTTCTGCGACGCCAGCACGCCGGCCTGGTGCAGCTGCAGCAGCATGCGCTCGACGCGGTACGGGTGCTCGGCCACGTCCTCCAGCATCAGCACCCCGCCCTTGACCTTGGGCCAGTGCGGCGTGCCCAGCAGCGAGCACAGCATCGCCAGGTTGCCGCCCCAGGTCAGGCCACGCACGTCCACGCCGTCGAAGCCCGCCTCGGTGCGAAAGCCCACCGCCTCGAGCGCACCGGACATCGCCTCGGCGAAGCAGTCGGGCGTGACCTCGTCGAGCTCGTCGCGGCCGAAGTCGTCGCACGCGAGCGGCCCCCACCAGGTGGGCGCCTTGGCGTGCGCGAGCAGGCCCATCTGCAGCGCCGACTCGACGCTCCTGGCCAGCAGCGTCCAGTCGAGGCGATCGAGCAGCCGCGTCAGGCCGTAGCCGCCGCGCGACGCGAGCGCGACGCCCGGGCGCGCGCGCGCGACGCGATGGATGGCATCGAGGCGCAGGTCGTCGTCGCCGCCGAAGCGCTGGTGCTTGGCGAGCGCGGCGTCGTCGATCGAGACGGCGAAGCCGAGCGTCTTCAGGCGCCTGGCGGCGAGCTTCAGCGGCGCGGCCTTGGCGAGCACGCCGGCGGGGGTGTAGATGGTCAGCGACGTCATGCGGGCGCTCCTCGAGCGTCTGGCGGAACGGGTGGATCGGGATCGATCTCGACGGCCACGCCGATCGGGATCGGGTCGTCGACGGTGACGTCGGCGACCGGGATGGCGTCGTCCTCGGCCGGCGCGCGGCGCGCGGCCTGGCGCGCCTTGTGCGCGGCGCGGCGCTCGGCGAAGAACTCGCGCAGCATGGCGCCGCACTCGGCCTCCATGCAGCCGCCGGCGACGATGGTGTGGTGGTTGAGCTGCGGCAGCGCGAACAGGTCGACGACGGAGCCCGCCGCACCCGTCTTCGGGTCGCGCGCGCCGAACACGATGCGCTTGAAGCGCGCGTGCATCAGCGCCATGGCGCACATCGCGCAGGGCTCCAGCGTGACGACCAGGGTGCAATCGGGCAGGCGGTAGTTGTCCAGCAGCTGCGCGGCGTGGCGCAGCGCCACGAGCTCGGCGTGGGCGGTCGGATCGGTGGTGGTGATGGGCCGGTTGTAGCCGGTGGCGATCACCTGCGGCAGGCCGTCGGCATCGTCGCGCAGGATCACGGCGCCCACGGGCACCTCGCCCACCAGCCACGCGTTCTGCGCCTGGTCGAGGGCCTGGCGCATCGCGCGTTCCTCGGCCGGCGTGAACGGGGCCGCCGGGGCCGGGTCGGTGTCGGATTCCAAGACGATGGGATCGGTCAACGTGCCTGGTCGGCGGCGCTGGCCGCCTGGTCCGCCGTGTGCTGGGCATCGGCCTTCATGGCCTTCTCGAGCTCGCGCTGGTACTGCGACACCACCTGCCTGGGCGTGCCGTCCAGCGGCATCGACGCGACGCCGGACGCCGCGGCCGACGTCGGCAGGAAGCGCTTGTTCGCCTGCAACTGGCTGCGCACGGACAAGGCGACGATGGCCAGAACGATCAGCAGCGATCCGAGCGTCAGGAAGGCTCTCATGGCGGGTAGGGAGGGCGAAACCCGCATTATCGTCGCTGGCCGCGCGACGGCGCGCGGCCCGGGCGCTTGCGCCGACGGGCGGGCGCGCGCGACGGACACGCGGCGCGCCGCCCCACCCCGCGCAGCGTCGCTCAGTGCGCCGGCGCCGACTCGCCGGCGATGCCATCCAGCCGGGCGACCGCGTCGGGGGGCAGTCGCAGGTCGACCGCCGCCAGGTTCTCGCGCAGGTGCGCGACCGACGAGGTGCCCGGGATCAACAGCAGGTTCGGCGAGCGCTGCAGCAGCCAGGCCAGCGCCACCTGCATCGGCGTCGCGTCGAGCGCGCGCGCGACGTCGGACAACACCGTCGACTGCAGCGGCGTGAAGCCGCCCAGCGGGAAGAACGGCACGTAGGGCACGCCGTCGCGCGCCAGGTCGGCGACCAGGGCCTCGTCGGCCCGGTGCGCCAGGTTGTACATGTTCTGCACGCACGCGATCGGGCAGATCCTGCGGCCATCGATCACCTGCCGGTGCGTCACGTTGCTCAGGCCGATGTGCTTGATCAGCCCCTGGCGACGCATCTCCGCCAGCGCCGTCAGCGGCGCTTCCAGCGAGCCCTCCTTCGGGCCATGGACGTCCAGCATGCTGCGCAGGTTCACCACCTCGAGCACGTCGAGGCCGAGGTTGCGCAGGTTGTCGTCGATCGCCTGCCGCAGCTCCGCGGCCGACAGCGCCGGCAGCCAGCCACCCTGGCCATCGCGCCGCGCGCCGACCTTGGTGACGATCACCAGGCTGTCACGATACGGATGCAGCGCCTCGCGGATGATGTCGTTGGTGACGTGCGGGCCGTAGAAGTCGCTGGTGTCGATGTGATCCACGCCCTGGGCCACCGCCTCGCGCAGCACCGCCAGCGCGGCCGCGCGATCCTTCGGCGGGCCGAAGACGCCGGGGCCGGCGAGTTGCATGGCGCCGTAGCCCAGGCGCTTGACGACGCGGTCGCCGAGGACGAAGGTGCCGGCGCGGGAGAGATCGGTCATGGTGATTCCTTGCGTTGGAGAGAACGTTGCAATCAATGTACCGACGCGAACGCTGCACGATAAGATGCCTCAATCCATACGGGCTGTACCGAAAAGCGAACAATGGCGATCGACCTGGCCGATCTGCAGGCGCTGGTGGCGGTCGTGCGTGCCGGCGGCTTCCGCGAGGCCGCCCGCGCCACCGGCGGCAGCGCGTCCACGCTCAGTGAAGCGGTGCGCCGGCTCGAGAGCCGGTTCGCCGTGCGCCTGCTCACCCGCACCACGCGCAGCCTCACGCTGACCGAGGCCGGTGCCCGGCTGCTCGAACGGCTCGGGCCGGCGCTGGACGAGGTGGCGGCGGCGCTCGACGTCGTCAACGGCTTCCGCGACCGCCCGGCGGGCACGCTGAGGCTGAACGTGCCGGTCAGCGCCTCGCGCCTGGTGCTGCCGGGCATCGTGCCCGGGTTCCTGGCCGCCTTCCCGGACATCCGGCTCGAGGTCAATGCCGAGGAGAGCCTGGTCGACGTCTTCGCTGCCGGCTGCGACGCCGGCATCCGCTACGAGGAGCGCCTCGAGCAGGACATGATCGCCGTCCCGATCGGCCCCCGCCAGCAGCGCGCCGTGACCGCCGCCTCGCCGGCCTACTTCGCCCGTCGCGGGCGGCCGCTGCATCCGCGCGACTTGCTGCAGCACGCCTGCCTTCGCGGACGCTTCGCCAGCGGCGCGCTGACGCCGTGGGAGTTCGAGAAGGACGGCGAGGTGCTCAAGGTCGAGGTCACCGGTCCGCTCGTCGTGCGCATCGGCGCGACCACCGACCTCGCCGTCGACGCGGCGCTGGCCGGCGTGGGCATCATCCACCTGTTCGAGCAATGGCTGCAGCCGCATCTGGACAGCGGGGCCCTCGAGCCCGTGCTGCAGGACT
>JAEKKH010000138.1 GCA_019510465.1 Burkholderiales bacterium | reverse complement strand
GTTGCCGCCCGGATGGCGTCACCCCGGGCCGGCATGGTCGCGTGCCGCTCGTCTGGCCCTGCGGGTGCCGCGCGCGAGTCCGCCCGCTTCGGTCGAGCGCCCTGCGCTGGCGCAAGGCCGGCCTCGCGCATCTGTCGAAGAATCGACCAGCACAGGAGGTGCCATGACCTATCGCAGTATCCTGCTGCACATCGACGAAGGCCCGGACGTCGACGCGCAGTGCGCGTACGCCGCCGGGCTCGCCCGGCAGTTCGATGCGCGGCTCGTCGGCTTGTCCTGCCACCACCTGTCGCTCGCCCTCGGCGCGCCGCCCGTCTTCGCGGACGGCGATCCGCTGACGACGCGCATGCGCGAGATCGAGGACGCCGCGCTCGAACGCGAAACGATCTTCCTGCGACATTGTCGACAGGCCGGCCTCGTGGCGTTCGACGCCATCCGCGACGGCTCGCCAGCCGTCGCCGCGCTGTGTTCCCACGGCCTGGGCAGCGACCTCGTGGTGATGGGTGCCCCCGAATCGGCGGGGCCGCGCCGGGCTGCGCAGCGCGCCTTGATCGACGCCGTGCTGCTGGCGAGCGCGCGCCCGGTGCTCGTCCTGCCGCGGGCCGGGCGCTTCGAACCCGGCCAGGGCAAGGCGGTGGTGGCGTGGGACGGCAGCCTGGGCGCGGCCCACGCCGCGGCCGCGGCGCTGCCGCTGCTGCAGCGGGCGACGTCGGTCGACCTCGTTCGCGCGTTGCCGATCGGCGCGGCCTCCGACATGCCGATGCCCGTCGACATCACGCGCGCCGTCGCGTGGCTGTCATGGCACGGCATCGCGGTGCAGGTGCGGCTGGCGCCCGTCGATCGCCAGGTCGGCCAGGCGCTGATCTTCGACGCGAAGGCGATGGGGGCCAAGCTGCTCGTGATGGGAGCCTGGGGCAGGCCGCGCGTCGTCGAGCGCCTGCTGGGGGGCGCGACGCGCGAGGTGCTGTCCAGCCTCGGCATCCCGACCCTGTTCGCGCATTGAGCCGCCAGGGCGCCGCGTCCGGACGGACGCTTTCCTCATTTCGTCGCGGATTCGATCATGTAGCGGATCTCGCGCGACAGCGGCTCGCTGCAGGGGCGATCCGGCGACAGGATCTGCGCGACCGTCAGCGGCTGCATGTAGTAGGCGTCGGACAGCGACTTGCGCGGCCTGAGCACGGCCATCTGGAGCGCGGCGCCGACATACAGCCCGTCGACGCGCGAGTACGCCCGCACGTCGCGTGCCACCTCGACGCCGCGCCCCCGTTCGGCCGCCTGCGCGGTGAACGAGGTGCCGATCCGGAGCGAGGCCTGTTCGTCGCGCAGCCGGTCGAGCCCGTCGCAGCGGTGCATGACGACGATGAGCTCGCGCCTGGCGAGTCCGACCTGGGGGCCCACGCTGGCTTCGTCGAGCGCGTAGAACGCCGGGCCCACCCATTGGCCGGATGCCGCGTCGTGGACGAGCAGGATGCCGGCGCCGGTGGACCCGCCGACCAGGAAGCTGGCGCTGCCCACATGCGGAAAGATCATGACGGCGCATGCGTCGCGGAGCTGCTGCCTGACGTCGGGATGCTCGTCGCTCTCGCCGAAGGTGGCCAGCGTGATGGTGGAGGCGTTGACGAGGTCGTGCGCGCGGCGCGCCTCCGTGTCGTGCCGGTCCGTCGACGCGCAGCCGAGGAGGGCGAACGTGCAGACCAGGTGCAGGGCCGGCGCGAGGAGTCGGGCGATGTGGGCCATGGACCCCGGGTCCCGGGCGATCAGTCGATGGCCGTGCGCTCGCCGGCGTTGAGGCGTCGGTCGGGCGAGCCCTTCGAGAGGCGGCCAGCGCAGCGTGCGAGGCCATCGGCGTTCATGACGGCGATCGAGGCGATCAGGAGCGCCAGGGCGGCCCAGGCATCGGGCGCGGTGATGCGCAGTGCGACCATGACCAGCGCCGGTGCGGCCCAGAGCACGCGCCAGGCGTGGTGCATCGGACGCAGCGATCCTGCGGCGGGATGGCTCTCGTGTGCGACGGTATCGGGGCCGGCAGGATCGGGTGTGGCGTGGGTCATGCTTCGCAAGGTAGCGCGATGTCGGCCGGACGGATTGATCGCTGTCAACCGAAGGGCCCCCTGCGCGGATGTCGTCGCCGTCGTCCCGGTCTCTTGCGCGCGGGCAAGGCGCCGGGACGGGTTCGGGCGCACGCTGGCGGCACACTCTGGAGCCAACCCGATGGGCGCTTTCGCGCAAGCCACCGTCCTGTCCGTCCGCCACTGGACGGAACGCCTGTTCTCGTTCACCACCACCCGCGAACCCGGATTGCGCTTCGACAGCGGCCAGTTCGTGATGATCGGGCTGATGGTCGACGGGCGCCCGCTGGTGCGGGCCTACAGCATCGCCAGTTCGCCCTATGAGTCCGAGCTGGAGTTCTTCAGCATCAAGGTGCCCGATGGCGCGTTGACCTCCCGGCTGCAGCACCTGCGCCCGGGCGACAAGGTGCTGGTGGGCGACAAGCCCACGGGGACGCTCGTGCTGCGCAACCTGCTGCCCGGGAGGACGCTGTGGCTGCTGGCCACCGGCACCGGGCTCGCGCCGTTCCTCAGCGTCGTGCGCGACCTCGAGACCTATGCGCGCTACGACCGCGTCGTGCTCGTGCATGGCGTACGCCGCGTGCGCGAGCTCGCGTATGCCGATCTCCTGCGCGAGGTCCTGCCCAACGACGAATACCTCGGCGAGGCCGTTCGGGCGGCGCTCGTCTATTGCCCGACGGTCACGCGAGAGCCGTTCATGCGACAGGAGCGCATCCCGGAGCTCGTCGCGAGCGGTCGCCTGGCCACGGATCTGGGCCTGCCGGCGTTCGATCCGGCGCACGACCGGTGCATGATCTGCGGCAGCCCGGCGATGCTGGTCGACACCCGGGCCGTCCTGGAGGCGCGCGGATTCAGCGAGGGCAACACGACGGTGCCCGGTACGTACGTGATCGAGCGCGCGTTCGTGGAGCGTTGAAGCGCCGAGACGCGCGACGGCGCGTCAGACCTGGCACAGCGCCGCGATGCGATCGCGCAGCGTGTGGAACAAGGCCAGCGAGGCGGTCACGGCCAGCGCCGCGCCCGCGACGCGATACCCCAGCACCTCCGCGGCCGCGCGTCCGCGTCCCGCGACGCGGCGCCATGCCGTCCACAAGGCGGGCGCCGCCAGCAGCGCCGGCGCCGAGGCCAGCGCGAACGCGGCCATCACGGCCGCGCCGGCGAGCGCATCGCCGCCAAGCGAGGCCAGCAGCAAGGCGCCCTGCAGGACGCCGCACGGCCACGCCACCCAGGCCACGCCCGCACCCGCCGCGCGCCACGCGGCCGGCGTGCGCGCGGCCAGGGCCGGCGCCGTTCCGTCGCGCAGGAGCCTGGCGGGCATGCGCCCCGTCGCCAGCCACCACAAGCCGAGCGCGAGGAACGCCAGTTGCGTGAGCGTCCACAGCGGCGCCAGCCAGGGGGTCGCTCGCGCCCAGGTGCCCAGCAGCGCGACGGCGCTCGCGGCGACGGCGCCGGCCGTGGCGTAGCCGGCCAGCCTGCCCGCCTGGAACAGCAGGGTCTCGCGGCGCGCGCCGCGCGTGACCGCGGCGCACGGGGCGCCGCACATCAGCGCACAGTGCGGGGCGGAGGCCGCGCCCAGCGTCAGCCCTGCGACGATCAGCGCGGCGTTCATTGGACGGCGCGTCCCGGCCGCGCCGGCCCGGCGTGCTCGTTCAGGTAGCGGTCGAACACGGCGGCGATCTCGTCGGCCGCGTGCCGACCGCCCGGAGTCACCACGATGCGATCGCCATGCAGTTCGACCAGGCCACGCACGACGAACGGGGCCAGGCGGGCGATCTCGGTGGCGAAGCTGGAGCGCATGTCGACGCCATGGCGCGCCAGGATGTCGGCGAAGGCGACTTGTCCGCGCGACATCAGGGCCTGGATGACGTCGCGCCGGAGTTCATCCTCAGCGTCGACGACGTGGCCGTGCGTCACGGGGAGCCGGTCGTGTTCGAGCGCGCCGTGGTAGGCGGCCAGCGTACGCGCATTCTGGTAAAGGCAGTCCCCGATGCGGCCGATGGCGGCGACGCCAAGGCCCAGCACGTCATGGTCGGGCTGCGCGCGATAGCCCTGCAAGGTCATGTGCAGGCCGCCCTCGCGCCGGGCGGCCGCCAGGGCGTCCGCACGCAGCGCGAACTGGCCCATGCCGACCGCCTCGTAGCCGGCGTCGACCAGGCAGGACAGCGCTTCTGACCCGAACAACGCCGCTTGCCCGGTCGCGTCGTCGGCAACCGGTGCGCGATTCGTTCGGGCAGGCCGGCGATCGCAGGCGGCCAGGACGATCCGGTCGGGCTGCAGGGCGGCGACGTCGGCGAGCGTGCGTGACGAGGACGCGATGTCGTCGCCGAGCTCGATGTCGATGCACGCGAAGGCGAGGCCTCGGGCCGCGCTCATCAGGTCGCCGACATGATCGAGCTCCTCCCGGGCGACATCCGCGACGGCCAGGACGACGTGGTCGAAGCCGAGTTCCCGCAGGTGCGCGAGGCGCGCCGCGTCGACGGTGGCCGGATCGACGTCGATCGCCACCTCGGCGTCCGGCTCCAGGTGGAAGTTGCGCCGCAGCAGGCCCATCAGTCGCGCCAGGTGCGCATCGCCGAGGCCGCCCGCGGAGTCGCCGCCCAGGTGCAGGCGCGAGACGGCGCGGCAGGGACCGATCTGTTCGACGACCAGCGTCACTTCGCGCTCCAGGGCATCGAGGTAGGACGAGTCGCGTTCGCGATGGCGCGCGCTGGCCTCCGCGTACGTGCCGTGGTGCAGCGGATCATGGAAGGGAAGCTGGACGTGCACGGCCAGCGGGGTGCACACCGTCTGCGACGCGACGCGGCGCGCGGAAAGCGCCGCGATCAATGGCGCCGCGCCGAAGCGCGCGCTGAAATGCTCGGCCGTCGGATAGGTCGCGTAGCGCGCGGCCGCGCGCCGCGCCGGCCGATGGCCGGCCTCGCCGGGCGGACGTGGTTCGACGGCGATGGCTGCGGGCGTGTCGGTCATGCCGCCATGTTGCGACGGCGGGCTCGCCGGGCGCTTGCGGCGCGTCAATGCGCGACGTCGTCGTCCTGTTCCACCACCAGCAGCGCCGTCATGCCGCTGGCGCACGAGATCACCGACCAGAACACGAGGAAACCGATGGTGTAGATGCCCTGCGGCGATACGTCGGTCGCGAAGCGCACCAGCTGGCTGTCCGCGGGATCGACCAGCGAGAACACGATGCCGTCCAGCACGCCCGCCATCAGGAACGAGGGCCAGAGGATGGTCAGGGTCCGGAATCGCATCGTCTCGCCTCCTGTCGTCGGCCGGGGCCTGGATGGGTTCACTTGCCCATCGAGGCGTGGTTGCGCGCGAATTCGGCCGGCAGCCGCGCCTGCGCCTGCGGTCCGTGCTCGGTCTGTTCGTCCGCTGCCTGGTGCGCGGCGGGGCGATGGGCGTCGATGACCGGATCCGCGCCGCGCACGGCGATCACGGCGGACAGCGAGGCCGCGGCGACCGCCACCACGGGCAGGCCGAACGCGAGCCAGCCCGTGAAGAAGCGCCACCAGGGCAGCGGAGCGGCGGGGGCGAGCGTGGCGGGAAGGGCCATGGCGAACTCCTGGTTCAGCGGGGAATGACGAAGGTGGATCGCTCCACGAGCGGGGCGCGGTCGTCGCCGTCACGGCGCACCACGAAGCGGATCGGCCGGATGCCGGCACCCGAGGCCTCGGCGGTCGCGACCGGCAACTGCACGCGCACGGCCAGCGAGCGTTCACCGGTCGCGTCGACGTCGAGCGCCGGCTCGGAGGCGATGGCGATGCCGTCCAGGCCTTCGACCGACACCTGGAAGTGCTGGGCCGATTCACTGGCGTTCATGACCTGCAGCCGGTAGACGTTCTCGATGCGCCCGCCCTGGACTTCGCGCGCCAGCGAGCCGCGGTCGCGCAGGACGTCGACGCGATACGGCCGTCGCAGCGCCAGGCTGGTGGCCACCGTCGCGACGATCGCCAGCAGCACCGCGCCGTACAGCAGCACGCGCGGCCGGAACACGCGGCGCAGCATGTCGCGCCCGCTCCAGTGCTGCTCCAGCCCGTTCTCGGTGGCGAAGCGGATCAGGCCGCGGGGATAGTTCACCTTGTCCATCACGCCGTCGCAGGCGTCGATGCAGGCGGCACAGCCGATGCATTCATACTGCAGGCCCTCGCGGATGTCGATGCCGGTCGGGCAGACCTGGACGCACAGCGTGCAGTCGATGCATTCGCCCTTGCCGGCGGCAGGCAGGTCGGCGTGCGCCAGCGACTTCGGGCGGGAGCCGCGCGGTTCGCCGCGCGCGCCGTCGTAGGTGACGATCATGGTGTCGCGGTCGAACATCGCGCTCTGGAAGCGCGCGTACGGGCACATGTACTTGCAGACCTGCTCGCGCATCCAGCCCGCGTTGCCGTAGGTGGCGAACCCGTAGAACAGGATCCAGAACCACTCCCAGGCGCCGAAGGTCAGGCCCGTGCTCTCGTGCACCAGCGTGCGGATCGGCGTGAAGAAGCCGACGAAGGTGAAGCCCGTCCACAAGGCCAGCACGACCCAGCTCGCCTGCTTGCCGGACTTGCGCCAGGTCTTGTCGAAGGTCCAGGGCGAGGCGTCCAGACGCAGGCGCGCGCTGCGGTCGCCCTCGAAGCGCCGCTCGATCCACAGGAACAGCTCGGTGTACACCGTCTGCGGGCAGGCGAAGCCGCACCACAGCCGCCCCGCGACCGCGGTGAACAGGAACAGGCCGTAGGCGCTGACGATCAGCAGGATCGCCAGGTAGAAGAAGTCCTGCGGGTAGAGCACCAGCCCGAACAGGTAGAAGCGGCGGGTCGCGAGGTCGAACAACACGGCCTGGCGGCCGTGGAGCTGCAACCACGGCAGCCCGTAGAACGCCAGCTGCGTGAGCGCGACGAACAGCCAGCGCCACGTGGTGAAGCGGCCCCGGATCTCGCGCGGATGGATCTTCTTCTCCGCGCGATAGAGCCCGACCGCCGGCTCGACCGCGATCGGGATCACCGGCCGGCGCACAGGCGCCGAGGCGGCGGGGTCGACGGTCATCGCCGCACGCTCCAGGTCACTTTGCCGGGCCCCCATGCGACAAGCTCCAGACGTACGCGCCGACCACGTGGATCTGTTCCGGCGCGAGCCGGTGTTCCTGCGCGGGCATGACGTTGGTCTTGCCGTTCTGGATCATGCGCACGATGGCGGCCTTGCCGGAACCGTGCAGCCAGGTGTCGTCCGTGAGGTTGGGGGCGCCGACGGCGGGGTTGCCCTTGCCGTCCATGCCGTGGCAGCCGGCGCAGACCACGAACTTGGCCTGTCCGGCGGCCGCCGCCGTCGCGTCGTGCGGGCTGTTCGACAGGCTCAGCACATGGTTGGCGACGTTGTCGATGTCCTGCGGACTGCCGACCGCCGCGGCCATCGGCGGCATCATGCCCTGGCGGCCGTGCGTGATGGTCTGCACGATGGTCTCCGGACTGCCGCCGTAGAGCCAGTCGTCGTCGGTCAGGTTGGGGAAGCCCTTGCCGCCGCGCGCGTCCGAGCCGTGGCAGCCGGAGCAGTTGTTGACGAACAGGCGTTCGCCGATCGCCATGGCGCCCTTGTCGCGGGCGAGGTCCGATGCGCCCATGGCGGCATAGCGCGCATAGACCGCGGACAGCTGCGTGGTCGCATTGGCCTGCTCCTCGTTGTAGGCCTTCGCGCTGGACCAGCCCAGCAGGCCCTTCGCGCTGCCCAGGCCGGGATAGAGCAGCAGGTAGGCGAAGGCGAACACGATCGTGATGACGAACAGCACGACCCACCAACGCGGCATGGGGTTGTTCAGTTCGCGCAGGTCGTGGTCCCAGATGTGGCCGGTGTCGCTCTTGGGGTTGACGCGCGCGCGGCTGGTGATGATCAGCAGGGCGAGGCAGCCCAGCAGGCTGGCCACCGTCACGACGGCGATGTAGACCGACCATCCGGCCGAGAAGAAGTCGCTCATTGCGGGTCTCCGGAATCGAGGAAGGGCAGCTGGCGGGCCTCGTCGAACGCGGCGCGGTTGCGCGGCGACAGCGCCCACGCGACGATGCCGGCGAACAGGACGAAGGACAGCACGGTCACGGCGTAGCGGATGGCATCGAGAACCATGGCCTCACCTCACTTGACCGAGGTGCCGAGCACCTGGAGATAGGCCACCAGCGCGTCGAGGTCCGTCCTGCCTTCGACCTCCGCCGCCGCGCCGGCGATGTCCGCGTCGCTGTAGGGCACGCCGACGCGGCGCAGCGCCGTCATGCGTGGCGCCATGCCGGCCGGATCCACCCTGCCGTCCGCCAGCCACGAATACGCCGGCATGTTGGACTCGGGCACCAGGTCGCGCGGGTTGTTGAGGTGGATGCGGTGCCACTCGTCGCTGTACTTGCTGCCCACGCGGGCCAGGTCCGGGCCGGTGCGCTTGCTGCCCCACTGGAACGGGTGGTCGTAGACCGATTCGCCCGCCATCGAGTAGTGGCCGTAGCGCAGCGTCTCCGCACGCAGCGGACGGATCATCTGCGAGTGGCAGCCGTAGCAGCCCTCGCGGATGTAGACGTCGCGGCCGGCCAGCTGCAGCGCGGTGTAGGGCTTGAGGCCCTCGACCGGCTGCGTGGTCGACTTCTGGAAGAACAGCGGGACGATCTCGACCAGCCCGCCGACGGCGACGACCAGGAGGATCAGCACGATCATGAGGAAGTTGTTCGTCTCGATCGCCGCATGCGAGAACCCGGCCTTGGTCGCCGAAGAATCGTTTGCCATGGTGTGTTTTCCTTTGGAGGCTCAGGCGCTCGCGGCGACCAGCGGGATGCGCACCGGGCGGTAGCTGCTGCCGGTCGCGGTCTTCCAGACGTTCCAGGCCATGACCAGCATGCCGCTCAGGTAGAGCAGGCCGCCGCAGAAACGCACCACGTAGAACGGGAAGGTGGCCTTGACCACTTCGGCGAAGCTGTACGCCAGCGTGCCGTCGTTGTTGATGCTGCGCCACATGACGCCCTCCATCACGCCGGCGCTCCACATCGAGGCGATGTACAGCACGATGCCGATGGTGGCGATCCAGAAGTGCAGCTCGATCGCGCGCACGCTGTACATCTGCTGCCGCCCGAACATGCGCGGCACGAGGTAGTACAGCGACCCCATCGTGATCAGGCCGACCCAGCCCAGCGCGCCCGAATGCACGTGGGCGATGCCCCAATCGGTGTAGTGCGACAGCGAGTTGACCGTCTTGATCGACATCATCGGACCTTCGAAGGTCGACATGCCGTAGAACGACAGGCTCACGATCAGGAACTTCATGATCGGGTCGTCGCGCAGCTTGTGCCAGGCACCCGACAGGGTCATGATCCCGTTGATCATCCCGCCCCAGCTGGGCGCCAGCAGCACCAGCGAGAACATCATCCCGACGCTCTGCACCCAGTCGGGCAGGGCGGTGTAGTGCAGGTGGTGCGGGCCCGCCCACATGTAGGTGAAGATCAGGGCCCAGAAGTGCACGATCGACAGGCGGTAGCTGTAGACGGGACGCTCGGCCTGCTTGGGGATGAAGTAGTACATCATCCCGAGGAAGCCCGCGGTCAGGAAGAAGCCCACCGCGTTGTGCCCGTACCACCACTGCACCATCGCGTCCTGCACGCCCGAGTACACCGAGTAGCTCTTCCAGAGGCTCGCCGGGATGCTGGCCGCGTTGACCACGTGCAGCAACGCCACGGCGATGATGAACGCGCCGTAGAACCAGTTGGCCACGTAGATGTGGCGCACCTTGCGGATGCCGATGGTGCCGAAGAAGTTGATCGCGTAGATCACCCACACCACGGTCAGCAGCAGCGCGATGGGCCATTCGAGCTCGGCGTACTCCTTGCCGCGCGTGATGCCCAGCGGCAGCGTGAGCGCGGCCAGCACGATGACGGCCTGGTAGCCCCAGAAGTGCACGGTCCCCAGGGCCGACGAGAACAGCCGCACCTGGCAGGTGCGCTGCACGACGTAGTAGCTGGTGGCCATGAGCGCGCAGCCGCCGAACGCGAAGATGACGGCGTTGGTGTGCAGCGGTCGCAGGCGCCCGTAGCTGAGCCAGGGGATGCCGAAGTTGATGTCCGGCCATGCGAGTTCGGCGGCGATGTAGACGCCCACCAGCATGCCGACCACGCCCCAGACGACCGCCGCGATCGAGAACAGGCGCACCGCCCGGTCGTCGTAGACCGCGTCTTGCGGCGCCGTCACGGATGTGTTGCCCATCGGAATCTCCAGTCCAGTCCCAGCCCACGCTGGCAATGGGCTCATTCTTCCGAAGGCGCTCGCATGCGCCCTTGATCGGCATCAACCGGCGAGTCCGGCTCGGTCAAGATCCGGTGACCTTCCCGCTCGAGGTCGTCGAACTGGCCGGCGTCGAGGGCCCAACCGAACAGGCCCAGCAGCACCAGCACGAGCAGGGCGGACAGCGGCACGAGCAGGTAGAGGCTTTCCATGGCGCGTTCAGCGGCTCAGGCGCATCGAATTGAGGACGACGAGCAGCGAGCTCGCGGCCATGCCCAGTCCCGCGGCCCAGGCGGGCAGGTGGCCGGTGAGCGCGAGCGGGACGCAGGTCGCGTTGTAGGCGGCTGCCCACGCGAGGTTCTGGTTGACGACGCGCAATGCCCGCTGCGCGAGGGCGCGCGCATCGGCGACGTCGCCCAGGCGGTTGGACAGCAGGATCGCGTCGGCCTGCGAGCGCGCCAGCGCCGCACCGGCGCCCATCGCGATGGCGACGTCCGCCCGCGCGAGCACCGGCGCGTCGTTGATGCCGTCGCCGATCATCGCGACGCATTCGCCGGCATCCTGCGCCTGCGTCAGCGCGGCGAGCTTGTCCTCGGGCGACAGGCCGCCGCGCGCATCGGCGATGCCCAGCGCGGACGCCACCTCGCGCACGCGGGACGGGTCGTCGCCGGACAGCAGGCGCAGCGACACGCCGTCGCCTTGCAATCGCCGGACCGCGGCGGCGGCATCGTCGCGCAGAGACTCGCTGAAGCCGAAGGCGGCCAGCGGGGTGTCGTTGCGGGCCAGCACCACGTCGCCGCCTTCGGCCGCGGCGCACGCTGTCCACTCGCCGGATCCGAGACGCCAGAGGTCGCCGCCGGCGTCGCGCGCGGCGATGCCCCGGCCGGCCACCTCCTCGATGTCGCGCCAGGGCGTGGCGTCGGCCGTCCAGTGGCGATGGATGGCCCGCGACAGCGGATGCGACGACCAGGCGGCGAGCGACGCGGCCTTCTCGCCGATCTGGACCAGGGAGAGCCGGTGGATGGACGCCAGCGGCTGCAAGCGCGTGCAGACCGGCTCGCCGGTGGTCAGCGTGCCCGTCTTGTCGACGAACAGCGTTCGCACCCGAGCCAGGCGCGCGATCGCGTCGATGTCGCGGACGAGCAGGCCGCCACGGCCCATGCGCGACGCGGCGGCCAGCAGCGCGGTCGGCGCGGCCAGCGACAGGGCGCAGGGGCAGGTGACGATGAGCACCGCGATGGCGGCCTCGACGGCGCGGTCCGGGTCGGTGCGCATCCAGGCGAGGAAGGCGCCGAGGGACAGGGCGAGCACGCTCCAGACGAAGGGCGCGGCCCAGCGGTCGGCGACGGAGAGCAGCGCGGGACGCTGCGTGCGCGCCGCGCGCATCAGGGCAGCGATCGCTTCGGCGCGCGTGTCGGCGCCCAGCCGCTGCGCGATCATGTCCACCGCCGAGCCGACGTTGAGGCTGGCCGCGACGACGAGGTCGCCGGGGCCCCGGGGCGCGGCGCGCGATTCGCCGCTCAACAGCGATTCGTCGACGGCGGTCGAGCCGCGGACGATGCGACCGTCGGCCGGGAACGCCTCGCCCACCGGCACCCGCAGCCGGTCTCCGACGGCGAGCGCCTCCAGTGCGACATCGACGGCCGCGCCGTCCGCGCCGATGCGCGTCGCCCGCGCGGGAAGCTGCGAAGTGGCCTGTTCCAGGGTCGCCTCGGCGCGATGGCGGGCCGACATCTCGAGATAGCGGCCGGCCAGGAGGAAGGTGACGA
>JAEKKH010000137.1 GCA_019510465.1 Burkholderiales bacterium | reverse complement strand
TGGTGGGCGAGCACCAGCCCACGGTGATCATGGTGGCGGGCGTCAACGGCGCCGGCAAGACGACCAGCATCGGCAAGCTGACGCGCCACCTCGCGGAGGCGAAGTGCAAGGTGCTGCTGGCCGCGGCCGACACCTTCCGTGCGGCAGCGCGCGAGCAACTGGAAGTCTGGGCCGACCGCAACCAGGTCGAGATCGTCAGCCAGGAAGGCGGCGATCCGGCGTCGGTCACCTTCGACTCGGTGCGGGCCGGCAAGGCGCGCGGCTGCGACGTCGTCATCGCCGACACGGCCGGCCGTCTGCCGACGCAGCTCCACCTGATGGAGGAGCTGCGGAAGATCAAGCGCGTCATCACCAAGGCCGAGCCGTCGGCGCCGCACGAGGTCCTGCTGGTGATCGACGGCAACACGGGCCAGAACGCGCTGGAGCAGGTGAAGTCCTTCGACGCGGCGCTCGGGCTCACCGGGCTGGTCGTCACCAAGCTCGACGGCACCGCCAAGGGCGGCGTGCTGGCCGCGATCGCACTGTGGTCGCGCGAGCGCGCGTCGCAGGGGGGCGCCAGGCCGATCCCGGTCTACTTCATCGGCGTGGGCGAGAAGCTGGAAGACCTGCAGACCTTCAACGCGCGCGAGTTCGCGAGCGCGCTGCTGAACTGACGCGCCGCGGCCGCGACGAGCCATCCCGCGGGTCCGCGCGCGCCACGGCGTCGCCCCGATCGCGGCGCAGGCAAACGACAACGGGGCCCGCGGCCCCGTTCTTCACGACGTGCGAAAGCGCCTCACATCTTGTGCGCGGCGCGCCAGTCCTGCACGGCCTTCATCGTGCGGTTGACGTGATCCGCCGGGTCGAGGCTGGAGTAGACGTACAGCACCTTGTCGTCCGGCGTGATGACATACGAGATGCGGTCGGAGTAGGGCATCACCGCCATCTTGGCGTCGTAGGACTTGATGATGGCGGACTCCGGGTCGGCCGCGACGGCGAACTTGTCGCGGCACTCCTCCTTCGAGAACTTGATCTGCGTCGCGATGTCGTCGTGCGACACGCCCACCACCGTCGCGCCGAGCGCGGCAAACTTGTCGGTGGCTTCCGCGAACAGGTGCGCCTCCAGCGTGCAGCCGCTCGTGAACGACTTCGGGAAGAAGTACAGCACGACCGGCCCCTTCTTGAGCGCCTCGGCCAGCACCAGCGGCATCTGCCTGCCGCCGACCGCGGCCTCGGTGGTGAACAGCGGGGCGGTGTCGCCCGGCTTGAGCGCGGCTTGGGCGCCGGTGGCGAGCCCGAGCAGGGCGGTCGCTGCGAGCAGCAGGTTCAGGCGGCGAAGCATCTTGTGTCTCCAACGACGTTCATTCGAACGAGGCCGCGATCCTAGCCCGCCGAGCTGAACCCTGCTCGCGACGCCAATTGAACCGCGAGTCCGAAAACCGGAATGCCACCCCCGGAGAACAACGACAAGGCGCCGCCAGCCCCAGCCCCGGCCGCAAGCGCTCACGCGTCGGCGCGCAACGCAGCCGCCGCCGGTGCTGCAAAGGTGACCAGGAGTTCAAGGGAGCGGCAGAGCCGGCTCCGCCGGGCTGCTCGCGGCCGGCCCCCTCGGGGGGCAGGGAGCGCCAGCGACCGTGGGGCCGTCGGTTCGGGGCTCACATCTTCCCCATCATGCCCTTCATGGCGCCCATCTTCTTCATCATCTTCATCAGGCCGCCACCGCGCATCTTCTTCATCATGTCGCGCATCTGCTCGTACTGGTTGAGCAGGCGGTTGACGTCCTGCACCTGCACGCCGGCGCCCTTGGCGACGCGGAACTTGCGCTTGGCCTTGAGCAGCTCGGGCTTGCGGCGCTCGAGCGGGGTCATCGAGTTGATGATGCCTTCCATGCGGCGCATGTCGCGCTCGGCCTTGTCCATGTCGGGCTGGCCGGCCCTGGCGGTCATCTCGGTGGGCAGCTTGTCCATCAGGCCGGCGAGGCCGCCCATCTTCTTCATCTGGCCCAGCTGGGCGAGGAAGTCGTTGAGGTCGAAGTCGTTGCCCGAGCGCACCTTGTCGGCGAGCTTCTGCGCGGCCTCGACGTCCAGGCCCTTGGTCACGCCCTCGACCAGCGCGACGATGTCGCCCATGCCCAGCACGCGGCCGGCATGGCGGTCGGCGTCGAACACCTCGAGGCCGTCGATCTTCTCGGACACGCCGGCGAACTTGATCGGCGCGCCGGTGATCTGGCGCACGGACAGCGCGGCGCCGCCACGGGAGTCGCCGTCCAGCTTGGTCAGCACGATGCCGGTCAGCGGCAGCGCTTCCCTGAACGCCTTGGCGGTGTTGATCGCGTCCTGGCCCTGCATCGCATCGACGACGAACAGCGTCTCGACCGGGCGCAGCAGCGCGTGCAGGTCCTTGATCTCGGCCATCAGCAGCTCGTCGATGGCCAGGCGGCCGGCGGTGTCGACCAGCAGCACGTCGAAGTAGTGCTTCCTCGCGTAGTCGATGGCGGCGGCGGCGATGTCGTGCGGCTTCTGGTCGGGCGTGGACGGGAACCACTCGGCACCGGCCTGCTTCGTGACCGTCTTGAGCTGCTCGATGGCGGCGGGGCGGTAGACGTCGCCCGACACCGTGAGCACCTTCTTCCTGCGCTTCTCGATCAGGTACTTGGCGAGCTTGGCGGTGGTGGTCGTCTTGCCGGCACCCTGCAGGCCGGCCATCAGGATGACGGCGGGCGGCTGCACGGCGAGGTCGATGTCGGCCACCCCCTCGCCCATCGTCGCGGCGAGTTCCTTTTGCACGATGCCGACCAGCACCTGGCCCGGCGTCAGCGAGGCGACCACCTCCTGGCCGAGCGCCTTCTCCTTGACCCGCGCGACGAAGTCGCGCACGACGGGCAGCGCCACGTCGGCCTCGAGCAGGGCCATGCGCACTTCGCGCAGCATGTCCTGGACGTTCGATTCGGTGATGCGGGCCTGGCCGCGCATCGTCTTGACGAGGCGCGACAGGCGGTCGGTGAGGGTGGAGGCCATCGGGGTGAGCGCGCGCGAGGGTGAGTGCGGCGCGCCTGAGTAAACTGCGGGGATGATTCTATCGTCTGGCCCCATCCACGCGCTGGCGTGGGCCGCCGCGGCGGCCTACGCGCTGTCGGGACTGGGACGTGCCGCCTGGGGCACGCGCGCGCAGGTGGCCGCGCTGGTGCTGCACGGCCTGTGGATGGCCGCCACCTTCGTCGGCGAGGCCGATGCGGGGCTGGGTATCCGCTGGGGCTTCGCGCCGGTGCTGTCGCTGACGGCCTGGCTGGTGCTTGCGGTGCACCTGACCGAGAGCCGCCTGGTGCCGATCTCCGGTTTGCGCCGCATCTTCGCCCTGATCGGCGCGGTGTGCGTGCTGCTGCCGCTGGCGTTCCCGGGCGACGTCGTGATCGTCGCCTACTCCGTCTACGCGCCGCTGCACTGGACGCTGGGCATCGCGGCCTACGCGCTGTTCGGCGTGGCCGTGGTGCACGCGGCGATGCTCGACCGGGCCGAGAGCCAGCTGCGGCAGAAGGCCACCGACCGCGTGCTGGGCCTGCCGCTGCTGTCGCTCGAGCGGCTCACGTTCCTGTTCGTCGAGGCCGGCTTCGTCGTGCTGACGCTGGCCATCGTCATCGGCCTGTTCACGATGGCGCACTGGCGCTGGGGCGACCACAAGACGGTGCTGTCGCTGGCCAGCTGGGCCACGTTCGCGGCGCTGATCGTCGGCCGCCGCACGCGCGGCTGGCGCGGCCGCCAGGCCACGCGCTGGGTGTACGCCGGCGCGGTGCTGATCCTGCTGGCCTACGCGGGCTCGCGCTTCGTGTTCGAGGTCGTGCTGCAACGCGCGCCGGTTTCCCTGGGCAACTGACATGATCGGTCGTCTCCTGCTCTGGCTCGTGCTGGGCTTGATCGCCTGGTGGATGCTCCGTCCGCGCAAGGCGGCGCCGCCGCCGGCCGCTGGGCGCGCGCCCGCCCCCGGCCCCGCGGGCGCCGCGCCCGAGGCGATGGTCGACTGCGCGCACTGCGGCCTGCACTTCCCGGCCTCCGAGGCCGTGCGCGACGGCACGCGGCTGTTCTGCTGCGCCGCCCATCGCGACGCGGAGCCGCGGCGTGCCGAGTGATCGCGTCCTGAAAGCGCGCGGGGCCGGCCATGTGGCGTAGCAAGGAGCGCAAGGCGCGCCGCGCCGCGAAGTCGCGCGAGGGCGCCGACGCCGGCCTGCAGGAGGAGTCGTGGTTCAACACGATGGACGGCTCCGGCGAGCCGTCGATCCCGCCATCGGAGGGAGGCGGCACGTGGAGCACGCCGGTGCTGCGGCCGCTCGCCGGCCACGCGCTGCGCCGCATCTTCGGCACCTACGTGGCGGCACGCGCGGCGCTCGGCATCGCGCTGGTGCTGGCCAACGCCCTGATGGGCATGGCCACCGGCCGCTTCGTCAGCGCGCCGCTGCTGCTGTGCGGTGCCTACGCCGTGCAGGCGCTGGTCTGGTGGCTCACCGACGAGTTCCGCATGTTCCGCGTGCTGCAGTCCGCGCGCTGGCAGTGGTGGATGACGATCGGGGTCGACCTGGTCATCTTCGGCGCCATCCACTGGATCGACCCGACGTCGCCCCTGAATTTCGTCGCGCTGCTGGTGCTGCCGGTGCTGATGGCCGGCATCCTGACGCCGCGCCTGCCGGCGCTGGCGACGGCCGCCGGCGTGGCGCTGATGCTGCTGGCGGCGGCGGGGCGCGTCTACGGCACCGTGCCGGATTCGCCGGCGCTGATGTCGCAGGCGGGCCTGAGCGGCATCGGCCTGTTCGTGGTGGCGCTGCTGGCGGGCGAACTGTCGATGCGCCTGGCGCACGAGGAGCGCACCGCGCGCGACAGCCGCGAGCGCGCGCGCCAGCAGGCGCAGCTCAGCCGCCTGGTGATCGAGGACATGGCCGACGGCGTGCTGGTGATCGACCGCCAGCTGCGCGTGCGCGCCGCCAACCCGTCGGCGCGCCGGCTGCTGGTCGCGCAGGCCGCGCGCTGCCCGTCGCCGCCGTTCTCGCTGCGGCTGCATCCGGGCTGGCTGGTGCTGGCCGACGAGGTGGAGCAGGCGTTCGCCCGCGGCAACTGGCCGGCGGCGCCGTTCGACCTCAACATCCTGCTGGAGGACAGCACGCGCCGCGCGCTGCACATCCGCGCGCGCTTCACGCGCAGCCGCAGCGACGGCAACGACACCACGCCCGCCGACGAGCCCCTGTGCGTGCTGTTCATCGAGGAGCTGCGCGCCGTGCAGGCGCGCCTGCGCCAGGAGCGGCTGGCGGCGATGGGGCGCATCTCGGCCGGCGTCGCCCACGAGATCCGCAACCCGCTGGCCGCCATCGCGCAGGCCAACGCGCTGCTGGAGGAAGACGAGCTGCGCCCCGACCAGCGGCGCCTGATCCGCATCATGACCGACAACATCGACCGCCTGCGCCGCATCGTCGACGACGTCATGGAGGCGGCGCCCGGCTCGCTGGCGCCGTCGCGCACGCTGGACGCCAGCGCCGAGATCGCGAGCATCTGCAGCGAGTGGGCGCGCACCGTCGGCCTCGCGCTGGGCAGCGCGAGCCGCCTGCAGGTGCTGCTGCCGTCGACGCCGGTGGGCGTCGTGTTCGACCCCGACCACCTGCGCCGCGTGCTCGTGAACCTGCTGGACAACGCGATCCGCCACGCCAGCCCGGCGCCCGGTGGCGTGCGCGTGACGATGACCACCAGCGACGACGGCGCCTGGGCGTCGCTCGCGGTGGCCAGCGACGGCGAGCCGATCCCGCTGGACGTCGAACCCTACCTGTTCGAGCCCTTCCATTCCACGCGCAGCCGCGGGACGGGCCTCGGGTTGTACATTTGCCGGGAGCTGTGCGAACGCCACGGCGCCCGCATCGATTTCCGGCGCCACGACGAGCGGCACCGCAACGTGTTCGAGGTGATGATGCCGCGGGAATCGCTGACATCGGCAGAAGGTCGACTGGTCCTATGAGCGCACGCACCGCAGCCGCCAGGCGGGAGGTAGCCACCATGAGCGCACGCATGGCCGTTCCCGAGCGCGTTGGCGCCACAGGCCCCGGGCTGGAGGTTTCCCGATGACAAGCGCAGTGAACACCGGCCAGGCCGGTCCGTCGGGCGCGAGCGCCGTGCACGCCAGCAGCGTGCTGGTGGTCGACGACGAGCCCGACCTGCTGACGCTGTACGAGCTGACACTGCTGCGCGAAGGCCTGGAGGTCGAGACCGCGGCCACCGTCGCCCAGGCGCGCGAGATCCTGCAGTCGCGGCTGTTCCGCGCCGTCATCAGCGACATGCGCCTGCCCGACGGCACGGGCCTGGACCTGCTGCAATGGCTCGAGCGCAGCGGCCGGCCCGAGAAGGTGATCGTCGTCACCGCCTACGGCTCGCCCGAGAACGCCGTCACCGCGCTGAAGGCCGGCGCGTTCGACTACCTCACCAAGCCGGTGGACCTGCGCCAGTTCCGCGCCGTGGTGGCGTCGGCGATGGGACGCTCGCGGGCCACGCCGCCGCCGCCCGCAGGCGACGCGGCGCCGGCCGACGGCAAGGGCGACCCGCTGCGCCGCCTCGTCGGCAACTCCGAGGCGATGGCCAACGTGCGCGGCCTGGTCGAGAAGGTGGCGCGCAGCATGGCGCCCGTGCTGGTGCAGGGCGAGTCGGGCACCGGCAAGGAGCTGGTCGCGCGTGCCATCCACGACGTCAGCGCCCGCGCCGGCCAGCCCTTCGTCGCCGTCAATTGCGGCGCCATCCCCGAGACGCTGCTGGAGGCCGAGTTCTTCGGCGTGCGCAAGGGCGCGTTCACCGGCGCCAACGCCGACCGCGACGGCTTCTTCCAGGCGGCCAACGGCGGCACGCTGTTCCTCGACGAGATCGGCGACCTGCCGTTCGCGATGCAGTCCAAGCTGCTGCGCGCGATCCAGGAGCGCGCGGTGCGCGCGATCGGCGCCACCTCCGAGCTGACGATGAACGTGCGCATCGTCAGCGCCACGCACAAGGACCTTGCCGCCGAAGTCCAGGCCGGCCGCTTCCGCCAGGACCTGTTCTACCGCCTGAACGTGATCGACATCAAGGTGCCGCCGCTGCGCGAGCGCCTGGTCGACCTGCCGGCCATCGCCGATGCGCTGCTGGCGCGGCTGGCGCGCGAGGCAGGCGTGGCGCCGGCGCGGCTGTCGCCCGACGCCCGCGCGCTGCTGGCGCGCTACGCGTTCCCGGGCAACGTGCGAGAGCTCGAGAACCTGCTGCACCGCGCGGTCGCGCTCAGCGACGGCGAGATGATCATGCCGGCCGACCTCGCGCTGCCCGAGGCGCTCCTGGCCGACACCCGTCCCGCGACGCCGCCGCGCGATCCGGACGCCGACGTCATCGCCGCCGTGGTGGTCGACGACCACGACGGCACGACGGTGACCGAGGCCATGGGCGCGGACGCGGCGGCGCCCGCCGCGCGCGCCGCCGAATCCGAGCCCGTGCCGGCCGACCTCGTGCGCTACCTCGACGAGGTGGAACGCGAGATCCTCGTGCGCGCGCTCGAGCGCCAGAACTTCAACCGCACCGCGGCCGGCGCCAGCCTGGGTCTGTCGCTGCGCCAGATGCGCTACCGGATGGCGCGGCTCGGCATCACCGAGTCCGAGGCCTCGGACACGCCATGAGCGACGCCCGGCCGCCCGAAGTCGCTCGCCTCGCAGTGCGCAGCACGGAGATGTCCTGATGCACGCCGACTGGGACGACGGCTGGTGGCGCCTCGCCCGGCGCGTGCCGTCCCCGAACTTCAGGGCGCGGCCCCGCGACGCCTGCGTCGACACGGTGGTCCTGCATTCGATCAGCCTGCCGCCGGGCGAGTACGGCGGCGATGGGGTCGAGCGCCTGTTCACGAACACGCTCGACTGGTCGGCTCATCCCTATTTCGAGACGATCCGCGGGCTGGAGGTGTCGGCCCACTTCCTCGTGCGACGCGACGGCTCGGTGCTGCAGTTCGTCTCGATCGACGACCGTGCCTCTCACGCCGGCCGCTCGAGCTGGGCCGGCCGCGCGGAGGCCAACGACTGGTCGATCGGCATCGAGCTCGAGGGCCTCGAAGGCGACACGTTCGAGCCCGCGCAGTACGACGCGCTCGCCAGGCTGCTGCCGGCGATCGACCGCGTTCGCGGCATCCGCCACGTCGTCGGACACGAGCATGTCGCGCCCGGCCGCAAGCTCGACCCGGGGCCGGGCTTCGACTGGGCGCGCCTCGCGTCGCGGCTGCAGTGGGACGACCAACGCATCCCGCCCGCGAAGCCGCTCTCGGCCTGAAGCCGTGCAGGCGCCCGCCTGATTCCATGCGGGTCGCGCACTCGCATGGCGGTCCGAAACCAGCATCCATGCGGGTCGAGAAGCGCAATGCGCGCAATGGCGCGGCTTGCTGGACCACGCGCATCGATGATGCGGCGCAGCGAAATCGCGCGTCGCCGATGCGAATTCCTGGGACCCGCCGTGACACTACGGGTAGTGCCTTAGAGGTTTTTTAACGCTATAGCTAGCGTTCGCATTGCTTGGCTGGTAAAGTGCCTTCATCGGTCATCCGGTAGCAGAACCTCAATGCTCATCCCCATCGACCCACCCCGCGAGGAGGCAACCGGCGCAAGCCGGCAGTCGTCGAGATCGAAGGGGGAGTCGTCGGCAGCGCCGAGCGGATAGACCTCACCACATGTCGTCGCACGGGCTCGCGCAACAGCGAGCCGGGCCGCGGCTTTGTGTGTTGAAAAAACGAGGTTCTGCACAGGGTGCACACAAGTCATCCACAGCTTTCCAGTTCCAGACAAATCAGCAAGAGGGGTCGCCATGCAGGGAATCGCATCCACCATCAATGAGACCGGAGCCGCAGTGCAGCACGCCACGCCTGCCCAGACGGTCGTCGGCTCCCAGTCCGCCTACCAGGGCTACCAGATCATCCGCCGCAACGGCGCGGTGGTGTCGTTCGAACCCAGCAAGATCGCCGTCGCGCTGATGAAGGCGTTCCTGGCCGTGCATGGCACCCAGGGCGCGGCCTCGGCCAGCGTGCGCGAGACGGTCGACGGGCTGACCGAGAGCGTGGTGCGCGCGCTGCTGCGCTCGCGCCCGGCCGGCGGCACGTTCCACATCGAGGACATCCAGGACCAGGTCGAGCTGGGCTTGATGCGCGGCAGCCACCATGAAGTGGCGCGCGCCTACGTGCTGTACCGCGAGCGCCGCGCGCAGGATCGCATCAAGGCCGGCCAGGTCGAGGTGCGTGCCGCCGAGCCCGAGCTGTTCGTCACCGACAAGGGCGAGCGCGTGCCGCTGGACGTCGCCCACCTGCGCGGCCTGATCGAGGCGGCGTGTGCCGACCTCGGCGCCGACGTGGTGGCCGAGCCGGTGTTCGCCGAGACGCGCCGCAACCTGTACGACGGCGTGCCGATGGACGAGGTCTTCAAGGCCGCGATCCTGGCCTCGCGCACGCTGATCGAGAAGGAGCCGGCCTACACCAAGGCCACCGCGCGCCTGCTGATGCACAGCATCCGCAAGGAAATCCTGGGCGAGGAGGTGTCGCAGGAGCAGATGACCGAGCGCTACGCCGAGTACTTCCCCAAGTTCATCAAGCGCGGCATCAAGGCCGAGCTGCTGGACGAGAAGCTGGCGCAGTTCGATCTCGCGAGGCTGGGTGCCGCGCTCGACGCGTCGCGCGACATGCAGTTCGACTACCTCGGCCTGCAGACGCTGTTCGACCGCTACTTCCTGCACGAGAACGAAGTCCGCATCGAGCTGCCGCAGGCCTTCTTCATGCGCGTGGCCATGGGCCTGGCCCTCGGCGAGATCGACCGCGAGACGCGCGCGATCGAGTTCTACAACGTGCTGTCGACCTTCGACTTCATGTCGTCGACGCCCACGCTGTTCAATTCGGGCACCCGCCGCTCGCAGCTGTCCAGCTGCTACCTGACGACCGTGGCCGACGACCTCGACGGCATCTACGAGGCGCTGAAGGAGAACGCGCTGCTGTCGAAGTTCGCCGGCGGCCTGGGCAACGACTGGACCAACGTCCGCGCGCTCGGTTCCTACATCAAGGGCACCAACGGCAAGAGCCAGGGCGTCGTGCCCTTCCTGAAGGTGGTCAACGACACCGCCGTGGCGGTCAACCAGGGCGGCAAGCGCAAGGGCGCCGTCTGCGCGTACCTCGAGACCTGGCACCTGGACATCGAGGAGTTCCTCGAGCTGCGCAAGAACACCGGCGACGACCGCCGCCGCACCCACGACATGAACACGGCGAACTGGATTCCCGACCTGTTCATGCGCCGCGTGATGGAAGGCGGCGACTGGACGCTGTTCTCGCCGTCCACCTGCCCGGACCTGCACGACCTGGTCGGCCTCGAGTTCGAGCAGGCCTACACCGCCTACGAGGCCAGGGCCGATCGCGGCGAGCTGAAGCTGTTCAAGCGCATCCCGGCCAAGGACCTGTGGCGCCGCATGCTCTCGATGCTGTTCGAGACGGGCCACCCCTGGATCACGTTCAAGGACGCCTGCAACGTGCGCTCGCCGCAGCAGCACGTCGGCGTCGTGCACTCGTCGAACCTGTGCACCGAGATCACGCTCAACACGAGCGACACCGAGATCGCCGTCTGCAACCTGGGCTCCATCAACCTGGCCCAGCACCTGGTCGCCGGCGCCGACGGCCAGATGGGCGTCGACCACGTCAAGCTGCAGAAGACGGTACGCACCGCGATGCGCATGCTCGACAACGTCATCGACATCAATTACTACGCGGTCAAGAAGGCGCGCGACTCGAACCTGCGCCATCGCCCGGTCGGCCTCGGCATCATGGGCTTCCAGGATTGCCTGTACCAGCTGCGCACGCCGTATGCCAGCGACGCCGCCGTCGAATTTGCCGACCGCTCGATGGAAGCCGTCTGCTACTACGCGTACTCGGCGTCGACCGAGCTCGCCGCCGAGCGTGGCCGCTACTCGTCGTTCAAGGGCTCGCTGTGGGACAAGGGCATCCTGCCGTTCGACTCGATCGACCTGCTGGCCAAGAACCGCGGCGGCTACGTCGAGGTCGACCGCTCGATCACGCTCGACTGGGACGCGCTGCGCGCCAAGATCGCCCAGCACGGCATGCGCAACTCCAACTGCGTGGCCATCGCCCCGACCGCGACGATCTCCAACATCATCGGCGTGGACGCGTCGATCGAGCCGGCGTTCGGCAACCTGTCGGTCAAGTCCAACCTGTCGGGCGAGTTCACGGTGGTCAACGAGTACCTCGTGCGCGACCTGAAGCGCCTGGGCCTGTGGGACTCCGTGATGCTGATGGACCTCAAGCACTACAACGGCTCGCTGCGCGCGGTCGACCGCGTGCCCGAGGAACTGAAGGCGCTGTACGCGACGGCCTTCGAGGTCGACGCGACGTGGCTGGTGGAAGCCGGCGCGCGCCGCCAGAAGTGGATCGACCAGGCGCAGTCGCTCAACATCTACCTGGCCGGCGCGTCGGGCAAGAAGCTGGACGAGACCTACAAGCTCGCTTGGCTGCGCGGCTTGAAGACCACGTACTACCTGCGCACGATGGGTGCCACGCACGCCGAGAAGAGCACGGTCGACCGCAAGCAGCTCAACGCGGTGCCGAGCTCGCAGTCGTCGGGCGGCCTGTCCGCGCTCGACGCCGTCGCGGCGCAGGCACAAGCCATGCTGGCAGCCGATGCGCCGGCCACCGACATCAAGTTCTGCGGCGTCGACGACCCCACCTGCGAAGCCTGCCAGTGACGCTTCGCGACAGCGAATCCATCGCGCGCTCCGGCGCGTGATGCATCGAACGAAGACATCCGCAACAACGAGAGCGGCTCGCTGTCAATAAGTGCTTGGTGTTTGAACACAACACTCCGATAATTCGCAGCCATAGGAAGCACACACATGCTGGTCTGGGAAGACGACCTTAGGTCTCCGCAAAATTCTCTGCCGCCCGCCACCCCTGCGTTCGATCGCGATGGACGCGCGGTCTCTCCGTCGCTCCGCGACGTGCAGTCCGCGCCGGTGCTGACGCAAGCCGTCGACTCGCGCGCCGTGCCGCATTCCGAACCCCAGGTCTCGCCCGCGATCTCCATCGCCGCCACGCACGCCGCGAAGTCCGCGCGCCGCGTCACGGCCGCCGAGAAGCGCATCATCAACGGCCAGACCGACGTCAACCAGCTGGTGCCGTTCAAGTACAAGTGGGCGTGGGAGAAGTACCTCGCCACGTGCGCGAACCACTGGATGCCGCAAGAGGTGAACATGT
>JAEKKH010000136.1 GCA_019510465.1 Burkholderiales bacterium | reverse complement strand
CAGAAGGTCGACGTGATCGGCCTGTCGCCGGTGGTCGAGACGGGCTGGGACACGGTGCTGCAGGAAGCCAAGGCCGCGCACATCCCCGTCATCCTCACCGACCGCGCCGTCGATTCCAAGGACAAGAGCCTGTACGTGACCTTCATGGGCTCGGACTTCATCGAGGAAGGCCGCAAGGCGGGCAACTGGCTCGAGAACTTCGAGAAGGGCAAGCCGGGCCCGATCAACATCGTCGAGCTGCAGGGCACCGTGGGCTCGGCGCCGGCGATCGACCGCAAGAAGGGCTTCGAGGAGATCATCTCCAAGGACAGCCGCATGAAGATCATCCGTTCGCAGACGGGCGACTTCACGCGCGCCAAGGGCAAGGAAGTGATGGAGGCGTTCCTCAAGGCCGAGGGCAAGAACATCAACGTGCTCTATGCGCACAACGACGACATGGCCATCGGCGCCATCCAGGCGATCGAGGAAGCGGGCCTGAAGCCGGGCAAGGACATCACCATCATCTCGATCGACGGCGTCAAGGGCGCGTTCGAGGCCATGATGGCCGGCAAGCTCAACGTGACGGTGGAATGCTCGCCGCTGCTGGGCCCCCAGCTGATGGCCGCGGTCAAGGACGTGGTGGCGGGCAAGCCGATCCCGGCGCGCATCGTGACCAAGGAAAGCATCTTCCCGCAGGAAGTGGCCGCCGCCGAGTTCCCCAAGCGCAAGTACTGACCCCATGGCGAGCTTCGCGGGCGCGTTCGTGCGCAATGATCCGCGCATGATGCGCTCCGGAGCCTTCCCATGCTGAACGCCGAGGCGATCACCAAGCGCTTCGGCGCCGTCACCGTGCTGGACGACGTCCACCTGCACCTGCGGGCGGGCGAAGTCCACGCGCTGATGGGGCAGAACGGCGCGGGCAAGTCCACGCTGATCAAGATCCTCACGGGCGTGATCCCGGCCAACGCCGGCACGCTCACGCTGGATGGCGCGCCCGTCGCGCCGGCCAGTCCGCTCGATTCCCAGAAGCTGGGCATCAGCACCGTCTACCAGGAAGTCAACCTCTGCCCCAACCTCACGGTGGCGGAGAACATCTTCGCGGGACGCTATCCGCGGCGCGGCTGGGGCGGCTTCAAGGCCATCGACGGCCCGCGCATGGTGCGCGAGACGCGCGCCCTGCTCACCCGACTGAACCTCGACATCGACCCCACGCAGACGCTGGGCACGCTGCCGGTGGCCATCCAGCAGCTCGTGGCGATCGGCCGCGCGCTGAGCGTCCAGGCCAAGGTGCTGATCCTCGACGAGCCGACGTCCAGCCTGGACGACAGCGAGGTCGAGAGCCTGTTCGCGGTGCTGCGCAGCCTGCGGTCGTCGGGCCTGGCCGTCCTGTTCGTCACCCACTTCCTCGACCAGGTCTACGCGATCTCCGACCGCATCACCGTGCTGCGCAACGGCCGCTTCGTCGGCGAATGGACGCCGGCGCAGCTGCCCGCGCCGGCGCTCGTGGCGGCGATGGTGGGACGCGACGTGGCGCTGGCATCGGCCGAGGCGGTCGATGCCGAGGTCGCGGCCAGGCCCGTGTCCGACAGCGCTACCCCGCGGTTGTCGCTGCGCGGCTTCGGCGCGGATCGGCGCATCCATCCGCTGGACCTCGACCTGCGCGACGGCGAGGTCGTCGGCGTCGCCGGCCTGCTCGGCTCGGGCCGCACGGAGCTGGCGCGCCTGATGTTCGGGCTCGACGCCGCCGACGCCGGCACGCTGGCCGTGCAGGGCAAGACGGTGCATTTCACGCACCCGGCCCAGGCCGTCAAGCTGGGCCTGGCGTTCTGCCCCGAGGAGCGCAAGTCCGACGGCATCGTCGGCGAGCTGAGCGTGCGCGAGAACATCGTGCTGGCGCTGCAGGCGCGCACCGGGCTGTGGCCCTGCATCCGGCCCGCGCGGCAGCGCGAGCTGGCGCAGAAGTACATCGACCTGCTGGGCATCCGTGCCGCCGATTCGGACATGCCCATCGCGCTGCTGTCCGGCGGCAACCAGCAAAAGGCGTTGCTCGCGCGCTGGCTCGCCACGCAGCCGCGCGTGCTCATCCTGGACGAACCCACGCGCGGCATCGACGTCGCCGCCAAGCAGGAGCTGATGAACGAAGTGATGCGCCTCGCGCGCGAAGGCATGTCGGTGCTGTTCATCTCGTCGGAGATCGACGAGGTGCTGCGCATCTCCGACCGCATCGTCGTGATGCGCGATCGCCGCAAGGCCGGCGAGCTGGCGCGCGGCGCGACCGAGGCCGAAGTGATGAACCTCATCTGCGAGCCGGCGGCAGCATGACCACGTCGCATGAAATGAACGCATCGCCGCCCCGCCCCATGCCGCAGCTTCCGCCGCCGGACTCGGCGTGGCTGCGCGCCGCGCGCCATCCGCTCGTCTGGCCGCTGGTCACGCTGGCGCTGATCCTGGCCGTCAACGCGAGCCTGAATCCCGGCCTGTGGCACCTCGAGTGGCGCGACGGGCACCTGTACGGCAGCCTGGTCGACATCGTCAACCGCGCCGCGCCGCTGGCCATCGTCGCCCTCGGGCTGACGCTGGTGATCGCCACGCGCGGCATCGACATCTCGGTGGGTGCCGTGGTCGCCATCTCCGGCGCCGTCGCCGCGCTGATGATCGGCGGCGACCTGAAGATCGTCGACGGCCAGCCGGTGCACATCAGCCACTGGCCGCTGTCGGTGGCGCTGCTGGCGGCGCTCGCCGCGGCCGCCGCGTGCGGTGCATGGAACGGCCTGCTGGTGGCGCGCGCCGGCCTGCAGCCCATCATCGCGACGCTGATCATGATGCTGGCCGGCCGCGGCGCCGCGCAGCTGCTCACGGGCGGCCAGATCATCACGATCTACTACCCGCCCTACTTCGTCATCGGCAACGGCTTCTTCCTGGGCGTGCCGGTGGCCGCGCTGCTGGCGCTGGCCGTGTGGCTGGGCATGTCGCTGCTGCTCGATCGCAGCGCGCTGGGCCTGTTCATCCAGGCGATCGGCATCAACCCGCGCGCCGCGCGCGTCGCGGGCGTGCGGGCGCGCACGATCACGATCTGCGTGTACGCGTTCTGCGGGCTGTGCGCGGGCGTCGCGGGGCTGATCGTCAGCTCCAACGTCAAGAGCGCCGACGGCAACAACGCGGGCGTCCTGATGGAGCTCGACGCCATCCTCGCGGTGACCGTCGGCGGCACGCTGCTGACCGGCGGCCGCTTCACGCTGGCCGGCACCGTGATCGGCGCGCTGATCATCCAGACGCTGACTTCCACCATCTACGCGATCGGCGTGCCGCCCGAGATCAACCTGGTCGTCAAGGCCGTCGTCGTGTTCGCCGTGATGCTGCTGCAATCGCCCGAATTCCGCCGCCAGGTGCGCGCGCTGGCCTTCCGGAGGAGCGCGCGATGAACCGGTTCAAGCGCCTGCGCATCCCGCCGGTCGTGGCCAGCGTGCTGCTGCTGCTGGCGATGGTGAGCTTCGGCAGCCTGATGTACACCGGCTTCTTCAGCGCCCAGGTGTTCCTGAACCTGCTGATCGACAACGCCTTCCTGCTGGTCGTCGCGGTGGGCATGACCTTCGTGATCCTGACCGGCGGCATCGACCTGTCGGTGGGCTCGGTGGTGGCGTTGACGACGATGGTCTCGGCCGCGCTGGTGGAGCATCGCCACTGGCCGGCGGGCATCGTCATCCCGCTGGTGCTGGCCGGCGGCGCGCTGTTCGGCGCGCTGCAGGGCTGGCTGGTGGCGCGCTTCCGGCTGCAGCCGTTCCTGGTGACCCTGGCCGGCATGTTCCTGGCACGCGGCCTGTGCTACGTGATCAGCATCGACTCCATCAGCATCACCGACCCCACCTTCACCGCCATCGCGCAGGCCAAGCTGACGCTGTTCGACGGGGCGTCGGTCTCGGTGGGCTCGGTCATCGCGCTGGCCACCTTCGCGCTGGGCGTGTTCGTCGCGCACGGCACGGCCTTCGGCCGCAACGTGTACGCCATCGGCGGCAGCGAGCCATCCGCGCTGCTGATGGGCCTGCCGGTGGGACGCACGCTGGTGGGCGTCTATGCGCTGAGCGGCTTCTGCGCGGCGCTCGGCGGCGTGCTGTTCACGTTCTACATGCTCTCGGGCTACGGCCTGCACGCCAACGGCCTGGAGCTGGACGCCATCGCCTCGGTGGTGATCGGCGGCACGTTGCTCGCCGGCGGCGTGGGCCTGGTCGCCGGCACGCTGTGCGGCGTGCTGATGCTGGGCCTGATCCAGACGCTGATCACCTTCGACGGCTCGCTGAGCGCCTGGTGGACGAAGATCGTCATCGGCGCCCTGCTGCTGGCGTTCTGCCTGCTGCAGCGGCTGACGCAGCGCGGGCAGCCGGGCAGCGAGCCGGCGATGGCCTGAGCCGCCGCGCCAGGGCGCACTGCGTTCGGCTGACGCGCACGCATCTTGCCCGCCATCGCGTGCGGCGTCTTTCGAGGCGTTGCCGCTCATCAACGTCGAAGGAGAGCCAAGTGAAACGCTGCCTCCCCGCCCTTGTGCTTGCGTGCTTGGCAGGCTCGGCCATGGCTGACGTGACCTACAGTTACACCGGCCGTCCACTGAACGTCTACGACTACGGCGACCCGGTAGGTCAGATCGCCCCGCTGACGATCATGCTGGATTTTTCCTCCGACGGATCGGCGCTGCTGGACTGGTCCATCTCCCAGCCTGACATGGGAACGATCGATCCATCCAACGTGTTCACCGTCAAGACCGGCAACATCGGGGACTCGCCCGCCATCTATGTCTACACGGACGCGTCGGGTGCGGTGACCAGCTGGTACATCGGCGCGGAAGTGCTGGATCCGGACTCGCCTCCCGGTACGTGGTGGTGGACCAAGTTCGCCCAGTCATGGTACGGCGTCGTCCTGGGTAGCCCGCCGCTCCCGCTCGGGATCTACGCGGAAGAAGTCGCCAACAAAGGGTTCAACGCGGACGAGCCCGGCACCTGGACCTCGTCGGGTGGCGTGCTGCCGAACTTCGCGTACGGCGACCGCGCCGACCTCGGGATCCTGACACCCCCGGTGCCGGAGCCCGCGTCGAGCTGGCTGTCGCTGGCCGGACTGGGCGCTCTCGTGGCTTGGCGCCGCCAGGCTGCCTCACGCGATCCGCATCGCCGCTCGCACTAGCCTTCGCTCGGCCTGGCGGACACGGTGAACCACCCGGGCGAGGACGCCGCTCAGCCCCTCGGATGCGCCAGGAAGAAGCGCAGCATCTCCGCGCTCGCATCCGGCCCGCGCGGATCCGTGAACGTGCCACCGGGGTCCCCGCCCGACCACGCGTGGCCGGCGCCGTGGATCGTCCACTGCTCGCCGCGCTCCGCGCCCTGCCCGCCGATCCAGATCCGGCGCGAGTACGGCAGTCCTGAAGCGCTGGCGCCGCGTTGCACGTCGTCGAGGGCGGTCACGCCCGCCGCCAGCAGGACGCGTTCGCCGTTGACGACGTTGACGGTGGCGTCGGCGTCGCCGTGGAAGACGATGGTCGGCGGCGTGGCGCCGGCCTTGGGCAGGCGACGCGGCGCCGTGGCGCCGCCGCCCATCGCCGCGAACGCGGACTGCACGTCGTTGGCCGCGCCCACGGGCAGGCCCGAGTGCACGCCCACCGCGGCGAACAGCTCGGGGTAGGCGTCGCCCAGGATCGCGGCCATCGCGCCGCCCGCCGACAGCCCGGCCACGTAGACCCGCGCCGGATCGACGTCGTGCATGGCGACGACGTGCCGCACCATGCCCGCCAGGATGCCCGGCTCGCCCTTGCCGCGCGCCTGGTGGTTGTGCTTGAACCAGTTCCAGCAGCGCTGCGGGTTGCCCCGCTGCGACTGCGCCGGGTACAGCACGAGAAAGCCCCGTGCCCGCGCGAGCGCGTTCATGCGCGTGCCGCGCGCGAAGTCGTCGGGATCCTGCGTGCAGCCGTGCAGCATCACCACCAGCGGCAGCGCCCGCGCGTCCGGCCGCGCCGGTTCGAACAGCTTGTAGTCGCGCGTGCCGCACTCGTTGCGGAAATGTCCGGCGGTGAAGGACTCCGCTGGCGGGCGCCCGGCCGCGCCGGGCGTCCCGCCGGGCTCGACGACCACGCGCGCCTCGACATCGATGACGTCGTCGCCGGCCTGCGGCGGCACGGCCGCCGTGGCGCTGCGGGGCGCGGGCGGCGGGCCGCCCAACGCCCGCTGGATCGCTGCCGTCGCCTCCATCAGGCTGCCGTCGCGCACCAGGCGTGCGGCCTCGTCCCATCGTCGCTGGAATTCCTCGTTCATGGCTTGATCCGATCGGCCAACGCGGCCTTCACCGCCGCACTGGCATGCCACGCGCCCAGCACCACCAGCGAGTTCACGGTCTCGCGCGCCAGCTCGGGCGTGACGTCCGGCGCGATGGTCAACAGGCCCAGCACCCGCACGTCCAGCGACTGACCGCGCGCCTTGGCGGCCTCGAGCTCGTCGACCGTCAGGTGATGGATGCCCAGCACCAGCGTGCGGCGGCCGACCACCTGCCGGACGGCCTCGGCGTGCGAGGCGATCTGGTTGCGGATCGCGGTGCGGATCAGGTCGGACCGGTTGGCGTAGAAGCCCTCCTGCACGAGCAGGTCGATCTGGCCCAGGTCGACGAAGCCCACGTTGATCGTGATCTTCTCGTCGACCGGCTTGGCGCTGGCGGCAGGTCTCAAGGCAGGCATGTCGCCATCCTATAACCATCCAAGTGGATGGTCAATGAACAGGCGCTCAGGGTGCCCTGCGCATTTCCTGGTGGATGATTCCCGCCTCTTCGAAGCGCTCGCCATGCGGCTCGAAGCCGGCGCGGCGATAGAAGCCGAATGCCGTGATCTGCGCATGCAGCGACACCAGCCTGTCGCCGCGCCGCCCCGCCGCGGCCATCAAGGCTTCCAGCAGCGCACGGCCGACCTGGGCGCCGCGCACCGCGCGACTGACGGCCATGCGGCCGATGCGCGCCGGATGGCCCGGCGCGTCGGCCGCCAGCAGCCGGCCGGTGCCCACGGCCAGGCCGAGGCGATTGCGCGCCAGCGCGTGCACGGCCGTGACGTCGGCGGCGTCGCGCTCGAGCGCCAGCGGCACCTTCTGCTCCTCCACGAACACCGCGGTGCGGATCGCCTGCGCCTCGGCCCCCAGCTCGTTCCATGCGCCGACGACGACGTCGACCATGGGCTCGCCCGCCTCGTACGCGCGGAACGCGTCGACCAGCGCGCCCGGGGCCGGCTTGGGCTGCTTCGTGACAGCGTCCGTCCAGACGTAGACGATCTCGCCGTGCACCAGCAGCTCCTCGCCGCGGAACACGCCGGCGACGAAACGCAGCGAGCTGGTGCCGGCCGCCTCGAAGCGGATGGCGACCTCCAGCGCGTCGTCGTAGCGCGCCGGCGCCAGGTATTCCAGCGTCGACTTGCGCACGAACAGGTCGCCCTCGAGCGCGGCGATCGTGTCCTCGTACGGCAGCGCCAGCGCGCGCCACCAGTTGCCCATCGCGGTGTCGACGTACATCAGGTAGTGGCCGTTGAAGACCACCTTCTGCATGTCCACCTCGGCCCAGCGCACGCGCAACGGGTCGGCGAATCGGAAGTCGGAGCGTTTCATTCGAAGGCTTTCCTCAGGGCGTTGGCGATGGCCTGCTGGGCCTGCGCCGCTTCGGGCAGCACGCGGCCCATCTTGATGAAGTCGTGCGTCATGCCGCGGTAGATCTCCAGGTCGACCGCCACGCCCGCCGAGCGCAGGATGTCGCCGTACGCGACGCCCTCGTCGACCAGCGGGTCGCACTCGGCGACGACGAGGCAGGCCGGCGCGACGCCCTCGTGCTCGGGCGCGAGCGCGGGCGCGAAGCGCCAGTCGGTGCGGTCGTCGACGGCGATGTAGTTGTCGAAGAACCAGTCCACGGCCTGCCGCTCCAGCAGGAAGCCGTGCGCGAAGCGGGCGTGCGACGGGGTGTCGGCATGCGCGATGGTGCCCGGGGTGATCAGCACCTGGAGCGCGAGCCTCAGGCCGGCATCGCGCGCCAGCAGCGCGCACACCGCGGCCAGCGTGCCGCCGGCGCTGTCGCCGCCGACGGCCAGGCGCGTGGTGTCCAGGCCCAGCCGCGCGGCGGTCTGCGGCCGCGCGAGGGCCTGCAAGGCGCTCCAACAGTCGTCGACGGCGGTCGGGAAGCGGTGTTCGGGCGCGAGGCGGTAGTCGAGCGCGATCACCGCGGCGCCGCTGCGCTTGGCGAGCTGGCGGCACAGGCTGTCGTGCGTCTCAAGGTTGCCGATCGTGAAGCCGCCGCCGTGCAGGTACAGCAGCACGGGCAGCACGCTCGCCGACGGCGCGTACAGGCGCGCGGCGAGCGCGACGCCGGCGGCGCCGGGCAGCGCGATGTCCTCCACGCGCGCCAGGGGCACGCGCGGCGGCTCCAGCACCTCGGCCGCCGCGGTGTAGGCGACGCGCGCCTCGGGCGGCGACATCGTCTCGAAGCCGGGACGGTTGGCGCGCTGGATGCGCTCGAGCAGCGCGGCCATGCGCGGGGTCAGGAGATCTTGGGCGGGCACGGGAAAGCGGTGACGGACGGCGAAGCCGGCAAGCATACGGCCTGGCGTCCGCCCATGCCGGCGGCCCCGCATTCGAACCGCGCCGGCGCTGTGCGACGTCCCCGCGACAGCAGCGGCGCGCGCCCCGCCCTACACTGCGTCGTCGCCCTCAGCTTCAGACCGCCATGGCCCGCTTCCAGTACGTCACGCAGATCGAGATCGACCCCGGCGTCGTGCGCCTGCTCCCGCAGGAATGCAAGGCGGCCGGCATCGCCAGGCCGCTGGTGGTGACCGACGCCGGCGTGCGCGCCGCGGGCGTGCTGGACATCGCGCTGGCCGCCCTCGCCGGCGTGCCGCACGCCGTGTTCGACCAGACGCCCGGCAACCCGAACGAGGCCGCCGTGCGCGCGGCCACGGCCGTCTACCGCGACAACGGCTGCGACGGCCTCATCGCCGTGGGCGGCGGCTCCAGCATCGACCTCGCCAAGGGCGTCGCGATCGCCGCCACGCACGAAGGCCCGCTCGCGAACTGGGCCACGATCACCGGTGGTGCCGAGAAGATCACGAGCAAGGCCGCGCCGCTGATCGCCGTGCCCACCACCGCGGGCACCGGCAGCGAGGTGGCGCGCGGCGCCATCCTGATCGTCGACGACGGCCGCAAGCTGGGTTTCCACAACTGGCACCTGCTGCCGCGCGTCGCGCTGCTCGACCCCGACCTGACGATGGGCCTGCCGCCGTTGCTGACGGCGGCCACCGGCATGGACGCCATCGCGCACTGCCTGGAGACCTTCATGTCGGCCAAGGTCAACCCGCCGGCCGACGGCATCGCGCTGGACGGCCTGCGCCGCGGCTGGGGCCACATCGAGCGCGCCACCCGCGACGGCCGGAGCGACCGCGAGGCCCGCTGGAACATGATGAGCGCCAGCATGCAGGGGGCGCTCGCCTTCCAGAAGGGCCTGGGCTGCGTGCACAGCCTCAGCCACAGCCTGGGTGGCGTGAACCCGAAGCTGCACCACGGCACGCTCAACGCCGTGTTCCTGCCGGCGGTCATCCGCTTCAACGCGGACTGCGATTCGATGCGCCGCGACGACCGCCTGAACCGCATGGCCCACGCGATGGGCCTGCCCGGCGGCCGCGACCACGCCGACGGCGAGGCGGTCGCCCAGGCGGTCTTCGACATGACCGCACGCCTGGGGCTGCCCACCGGCCTCGCGGCGATGGGCGTGGACGAATCGCTGTTCGACGAGGTCATCGACCACGCGCTGGTCGACCACTGCCACGCGACCAACCCGCGCCTGGCCAGCCGCGAGGACTATCGCCGCATGCTGCAGGAATCGATGTAGCCCGCGCGGACGGGCGTCACGCGCGGGCCCGCCGGCGCACGGCTCAGGCGCTGCGCGTGCGCGTGGGCACGTCGACGCTCGCCTTGATCGCGTTGGAGTACGGGCAGATCGTGTGCGTCTTCTCGACCAGCTGCCTCGCCTGCTCGTCGGCCATGCCGGGCAGCAGCACGTCCAGCTCGGCCGTGATGCCGAAGCCGCCTTCCGAGCGCGGGCCGATGCCGACGGTGGCCGTGACGGTCGAGCCCTCGGGCACCGGCGTCTTGAGCTGCTGCGCGGCCACGCGCAGCGCGCCCAGGAAGCAGGCCGAGTAGCCGAGCGCGAACAGTTTTTCCGGGTTCGCGCCGTCGCCGCCGGGCCCGCCGAGTTCCTTGGGCACCACGAGCTGGAACGACAGCGTGCCGTCGGCCAATGCCGTCCTGCCGTCGCGGCCGCCGCCGGTCGCGGTGGCGGTGGTCTTGTACTTGGCGTCCACGGGCATGTCGAATCTCCTGGAGTGGCGGGTTGGGTGTGGCGGACATGCTAGCCAGCGCGGGTCGCACGCGTGCGGCGCCCGCGAACGACCCTGCCCGCGACGCGCACTAACATTGCCACATGAGCACTCTCAATTCCCATGCCGTCGCCGACTGGCAGGACCGCATCGCCGCCACCTGGAAGATCGCCGACACCCTGACACCCCGGGAACTCGTGCGGACCATCGACACGCTGTGCAGCGAGCGTCCCGTCGACGACCCGTACGCGCAGTTCGAACGCGCCTGCGCCCGCGACACCGCCGGCATCGAGGACGAGGCCGAGCCGCTGTACCGCGCCGCGCTGGCCAGCGGCGCGCTCGACCCCTACCGCCACGCCCGCGCGAGCATCCAGCTGGGCAGCACGCTCAAGCACCTGGGCCGCCTCGACGAGAGCGAACAGCTGCTGCTCGCGCAGCTCGAGCGCTGCCGCGCCGAGGGGCCCGGTGCCGCGCTGCACGACGAAGTGCGCGCCGTGCTCGCGTTCACGTGGATCGCGCAGGGCCGCACGCTCGAGGCGGCGGCGCTCGCGCTGGAGACGCTGGCGCCGCACCTGACGCGCTACAACCGCTCGATGGCGGCGAACGCACGCGCGCTGAGGACGCCCGCGCCGGTCTGATCGCCGCGCGCCGCCGACGGCGCGACACCGCGGACGAACATCGCCCGCCGGCCGGCACTCGGCGGGGCATTCGCATTGCCGCGCCCCGGGTCGCGCCTCGATGGTCGAGGCGCACGCACACAGGGGAATTGCAATGGACAAGGCAGTCAAGACGATGGCCGCCGTGCTGGCGGTGGTCGGCACGATGGCAATCGCACAGGCGCAGGGCGGCGGATCGGGCACGGGCGCGGGCTCGTCCGGTACCGGCGCGCCGGGCAACGCCGGCACGCCGTCGGGCGGCGCGAGCCCCACGGGCGGCAGCAATGCCGGCCTGTCGACCGGTAGATCCAGCCCGACCGCCAACACGGGCAACTCGGCGGACACCGGCGCCAACGTGCGCAGCTCGCCCGACACCAGCGGCACGGGCAACGCCAGCACGTCGCACAAGAAGCATTCGCACGCCAAGCGCGCGAAGGGCTCGACCGAGCGCGCCAGCGAGCCGTCCGGCGGCTGAGACCGATGCGAAGGAGACGCCGCAGCCACAGCCTGGCAGCGGCGTCTCGCGAGCGCTTCGTTCAGTCGGCGATCGGCATCGTCTCCGCCTGCCGCGCCGGCTCGCGCTGCAGCGCGTCGATGAACGCGCGGTTGAATGCCGGCAGGTCGGCCGGCTTGCGGCTGGACGTCCAGTTGCCGTCGCTCACCACCTCCTTGTCGACCCAGGTCGCGCCGGCGTTGCGCAGGTCGTCCTGCAGCGTCGGCCAGCTGGTCAGCGTGCGACCCGACACGATGCCGGCCGAGATCAGCAGCCACGGCCCGTGGCACACGACCGCCAGCGGCTTGCCGGCCTCGTCGATGGATTTCGCGAACGCCTGCGCGAGCGTCACCGGGAAGCTGTCGCCCTTGTCGTGGTGCTTCATGCCGGTGACCGTCGGGCCCTTGGGCGCGACGATGTGCACGGTGACGCCGGCCGCCTCCAGCGCCTTCTTCGGCTCGGCCAGCTCGGCCTGCTCGAACAGGTCATCGACCACGATGGCGACCTTCATGTCCTTGAGTTGCTTGGTCATGGGTTCCTCTCGTCCACGGGACGCACCGAAGTGCGGATTCCCGGGGGCGGCAGGCCCCATGCCCGGCCGAGGAACAGGGGCTTCGCCCGTGCGCGGGGAGGCCACGGCCGCGATGCCTGGCACGGGAGGCGCGAATGGCCAATGCCAGCTCATCCGGCGCGCAGCTGCAGATCCAGCTCGGCGATGAACCAGAAGAAGTTCATCGCCGATTTCCGGTTCATGCGAGCTGGCGTCAATCGCACGCTAGATGCGTCACGGCACGCGCTGCCGATTCGCCAGCGCGCCAGCACCTCGTAGCGCGCCAGCACCTCGTAGTCCCGCCAGCACCTCGTAGTCCCGCCAGCACCTCGTAGTCCGCTAGCACCTCGCTCGAAGCGTTCGGGCGGCCCGCAGGCTGCCGAGGCCCTCGATGGGCCGAGGCACGCGACTCTTCCAAAAGCGCATGCGCCGACCGGCAGGGCGGGCAGGGGCTTGGATCGCAGGCGCGCCTCCGTTCGAGGGTACCGACGACGGCTCGCCCGTGGCAGCGCCGGGCGCGGTCCGCCAGCGCCGCGCGGACCAATCGGAGCACAGTACCCGAGCGAACCCTTCCCGCGTCGCTGCTAGCGCCGGAGAGCCGAGCCCCCGCCCGGCCTGACGCAGAGACCCTGCGCGAACGGAACGCCCGGCGCGCAGCGCCGGGCAAGGCGCCGCAGGCCAACGCAGCCAGGCCCACGCTCCGGGCCAGCATCACCAGCATCACCAGCATCACCAGCATCACCAGCATCACCAGCACCGCCTGCGGGCGATTGTTTCTTGGCCCCCGTGCCCCGGAAATCGGCGATGAATCAAAAAAAGCCCACCCGGTGCTCAAGTCGGGTGGGCTTCATCGTCGCTCCTGACCGGCGTCTGCCCCTCGCAGCCGCTCGTCAAGGCAACGTCACGCTCACGCGTGCTTCTTGTCGAAGAACTGCTCGTCTTCGGTGGAGCCCTTCAGCGCGCCGGTGGAGGCTTCGCGCTCGATCGTCGTCGTCACGGCGTCGAAGTAGCCGGTGCCGACTTCGCGCTGGTGCTTGACGGCGGTGAAGCCCTTCTCGGCGGCGGCGAATTCCGATTCCTGCAGCTCGACGAACGCACTCATGTTGTTGCGCGCGTAGCCGTAGGCCAGGTTGAACATCGAATAGTTCAGGGCGTGGAAGCCGGCCAGCGTGATGAACTGGAACTTGTAGCCCATCGCGCCCAATTCGCGCTGGAACTTGGCGATGGTGGCGTCGTCGAGGTTCTTCTTCCAGTTGAACGACGGCGAGCAGTTGTACGCCAGCAGCTTGCCCGGGAACCTGGCATGGATCGCGTCGGCGAAGGCCTTGGCGAACGCCAGGTCGGGCTTGCCCGTCTCGCACCAGATCATGT
>JAEKKH010000275.1 GCA_019510465.1 Burkholderiales bacterium | reverse complement strand
CAGGAGAACACCCCGCCGCCGATGGCGTCGAGGACTTGCTGGAGTGCTTGGCTTTCTTCCGCATACAGACGCGGATCGTATCCCCAGCTCTTCATCTTCGCGACGGCATCCGTCCGGAGGCCGAACACGAACATGTTCTGCACGCCCATCGCCTCGGCCATCTCGATGTTGGCGCCGTCCCAGGTGCCGATGGTCAGGGCGCCGTTCAGCGCGAACTTCATGTTGCCGGTGCCCGAGGCCTCGGTGCCGGCGGTGGAGATCTGCTCGCTCAGGTCCGCCGCCGGCAGGATCACCTCCGCCAGGCTGACGCCGTAGTTCGGCAGGAACACCACCTTGAGCCTGTTGCCGACGCGCGGATCGGCGTTGACGACGCGCGCCACGTCGTGGATCAGCTGGATGGTCAGCTTGGCCGCGTGGTAGGCCGAGGCCGCCTTGCCGGCGAACACGACGGTGCGCGGCACCCAGTCGACGTCGGGGTTGGCGACGATGGCCTGGTAGCGCGCCACCACGTGCAGCACGTTGAGCAGCTGGCGCTTGTACTCGTGGATGCGCTTGATCTGCACGTCGAACAGGCTGTCCGTCGAGATCGTGACGCCGAAGTCGCGCCGCACGCGCTCGGCCAGGCGCTCCTTGTTGGCGCGCTTGACCTGCAGGAACTCCTGCCCGATCTTCCTGTCGCCGGCCTTGGCGGCCAGCGCCTTCAGGTTGTCGAGGTTGGTGCGCCACCCGCTGCCGATGTGGCGGTCCAGCAGCCCGCTCAGGCCCGGGTTGGCCTGCATCAGCCAGCGCCGCGGCGTCACGCCGTTGGTGACGTTGAGGAAGCGCTGCGGGAACATCACGGCGAAATCGGCGAAGATCGTCTCGACCATCAGGCGCGAGTGCAGCGCCGACACGCCGTTGACCTTGTGCGAGGCGACGATCGCCAGCGACGCCATGCGCACGCGGCGCTCGCCGTTCTCGTCGATCAGCGACAGGCGCGCGATCAGCCCGGTATCGCCCGGGAACCGCGCTCCCACCTCGTCGAGGAAGCGGCGGTTGATCTCGTAGACGATCTCGAGGTGGCGCGGCAGCAGCTCCTCGAACATGCGCACCGGCCACGTCTCCAGCGCCTCGGGCATCAGGGTGTGGTTGGTGTAGCTGACGGCCTGCGTGGTGACGGCCCAGGCCTCGTCCCAGCCCATGTGGAACTCGTCCAGCAGGATGCGCATCAGCTCCGCGGGCGCGAGCGCCGGGTGCGTGTCGTTCAGGTGGACGGCGTTGTGGCGGCCGAAGGAGTCGATCCCGGCGTGCTCGCGCAGGTGGCGCGCGATCATGTCCTGCAGCGAGGCGCTGCACAGGAAGAACTCCTGCTTCAGGCGCAGCTGGCGGCCGGCGGCCGTGCTGTCGTCGGGGTACAGCACCCAGTTCAAGGTGTCGACGGCCTCGTAGTGCTGGCCGGCGGCCAGGTGCTCGCCGCGGCAGAACATCGCGAAGTCGATCGGGCGCGACGGCTGCGCGTGCCACTGGCGCAGCGTCGACACCCGCTCCGTGGCGTGGCCCGGCACGACGAAGTCGCAGGCCTGCGCGACGACCTCCTCGGCCGGCTTCCATGCGCGGCGGCCGCCGGAGCTCTCGACGACGCCGCCGAAGCCCACCGGGTAGCGCAGCTCGGGCCGCACGAATTCCCAGGGGTTGCCGTGCTTGAGCCATTCGTCGGGCAGCTCGACCTGCCGGCCCTCCTGGATGGCCTGCGCGAACATGCCGTGCGCATACCGCAGGCCGTATCCGAAGGACGGCAGTTCCAGCGTCGCGAACGAGTCGAGGAAGCAGGCCGCGAGACGCCCGAGGCCGCCGTTGCCGAGCGCCGCGTCGGGCTCCTGTTCCAGCACGTCGGCCAGCGACGCCGCGCCGCTGCGCGTGTCGAGCGCGGCCTTCAGCGACTCCTCGAGGCCCATCACGGACAGCGCGTTGCCGAGCGCGCGCCCCATCAGGAACTCCATCGACAGGTAGTGCACGCGCCGCGTGCCCTGCGGACGCTTCGCGTCGGCCGCCTGCGTGGCGGCCCAGCGGTCGGCCAGCAAGGGCCGGCAGGCGACGATGGCGGCCCGCAGGCAGGCGTCGGGCGACGGCGCGTCGCTGCGTTGCGAGAGTTCGCGCTTCCAGGCAGTGGTGAATTCTTGGGTCAAGGCAGGGTCTGCTTTGTCGCCCGCGCGCGCGCCCGCGGGCTCGTGCGCCGGAGCGGCGACGGTGGTCTTGCTCATTACGGAAGGATCCTTCTAGCGGAACCGGGCGGCAGCGATGTGACGCGGGTCGCCCGACTGAACGACAACAGTATCGCGTGTCGCAGCGAGTTTGTGTAGTTATCCTACAGAGGGTTATCCCTGAGCGACAACAAAATCACGGTCTTACGAGGCAGGATCGCGATGTACTTAATGTAGTTTCGCATTGATCGGTGGACAAGGTGACTGTATATTCTCTACATTCCTTGCCCAAGCGCGGCCCCACGGCCGCGCGGTGACAGCCCCAAGAGACAAGCAAGCGGTCGTGGCGCACGATCCGCCCGAGGAGACGAAACAAGTGGCCCACGTACAGCTCGTGAAGGTGCAGAAGGCGTTCGGAGACATCCAGATCCTGCGCGACATCGACCTCGAGATCCGCGACGGCGAATTCATGGTGTTCGTCGGCCCGTCGGGCAGCGGCAAGTCCACCTTGCTGCGCACCATCGCCGGCCTGGAGGACATCACCGGCGGCACGCTGTCCATCGGCGGCAAGGTCGTCAACGACCTGCCCCCGGCCGACCGCGGCATCGCCATGGTGTTCCAGTCGTACGCGCTGTACCCGCACATGAACCTGTACGACAACATGGCGTTCGGCCTCAAGATCGCCAAGGTCCGCAAGGACGAGATCCACCGCCTGGTGCACCAGGCCGCCAAGATCCTCAACATCGAGCACCTGCTCGATCGCAAGCCCCGGGCGCTGTCGGGTGGCCAGCGCCAGCGCGTGGCCATCGGCCGCGCGATCGTGCGCAAGCCCGAGGTCTTCCTGTTCGACGAGCCGCTGTCCAACCTCGACGCCGCGCTGCGCGTGCGCATGCGCTACGAGTTCGCCAAGCTGCACGAGGACCTGAAGACGACGATGATCTACGTCACCCACGACCAGGTCGAGGCCATGACGCTGGCCGACCGCATCGTGGTGCTGGCCGCCGGCCGCATCGAGCAGGTCGGCTCGCCGCTGGAACTCTACGAGCACCCCGACAACGTCTTCGTGGCCGGCTTCATCGGCTCGCCCAAGATGAACTTCCTCGACGCCACGGTCGTGGAGGCCGACGGCGGCGCCGCCGTCGTGCGGCTGCAGACCGGTGCGCAGATCCGCTGCGTGGTCGACGCGTCGCGCGCGACCGTCGGCGACAAGGTGACGCTGGGCGTGCGCCCCGAGCACTTCGAGGCCGCCG
>JAEKKH010000151.1 GCA_019510465.1 Burkholderiales bacterium | reverse complement strand
CCTCAGTGCCGCTGCACCGTCTTGTAGATGCCGCAGCCCAGCACCAGGTCGTCCGTCACCGGCACGACGAAGGACGTCTTGGGCGCGACCTGGCCGGTGGACGGATTGAGGAAGTCGTAGTCGACCCAGCCGCCCCCCTTCGCCGCCGCGGCCCAGACGTCGCGCGTGAGCTGCGTGACGTCGGTGCCCAGGATCTGCGCCCCCGTCTTGCCCACGTTGTGCGGCTTGCCGGCGAACGCGTGGTAGACGAGGCCGCGATCCCAGGCGAACACGTACATGTCGCGGTCGGCGAAGCCGCTGGCGGCGTCGGTGATCTCGGCCAGGCTCGCGGCGCCGCGGCGCCCGAACAGGGCGACGGCCCGCGTGACGAGCGCATGGGCCTCGTCCGCGGTGCCCTGGCGCAGGCGGAACGTGCTCACGGTGCGTGCCAGTTTGTGCGCGCGCTCGCCCAGGCCGGTCGACGCCGACGAGGTCCTCTCGACCATCGTCGCGTTTTCCTGCGTGATGCCGTCCAGGCCGTGCAGCGCCTCGGACATCTGCCCCAGGCTGTTGCTCTGCTGCTCGGCCGCCAGCGTGATCGCGCGCACGTTGCCCGCGACTTCCCCGATGCCCGCGACGACGCTGGCCAGCAGCGTGCCCACCTCGTCGATGCGCGACGTGCCCGTGGTCACGTGCTCGCTGGACGCGGCGATCAGCGACTTGATCTCGCGCGCCGCGTCGCCGCTGCGCACGGCCAACGTGCGCACCTCCGCGGCCACGACGGCGAAGCCGCGCCCGCTTTCGCCGGCGCGCGCGGCCTCGACCGCGGCGTTGAGGGCGAGGATGTTGGTCTGGAACGCGATGCCGTCGATGACGCCGATGATGTCGTGCACGCGCTGGGAGCTGGCACGGATCGCATGCATCGTCTCGACGGCCTCGCGCATGCGGCTGCCGCCCGATTCGGCCATCTCGTGCACGCGGCTGGCGAGCTGCTCGACCGCCCGCGCGTCCGCGGCGTTGCGCTTCACGGAGCCACTGAGGTCCTGCACGCTGGCCGAGGTCTGCTCCAGGCTCGCCGCCTGGCGCTCCGTGCGCTGCGCGAGCTCGGTGGTGCCGGCGGCGAGCGTCTCGCTGGCCTGCGACACGAACGTCGCCTCGCTGCGGATGTCGGCCACCAGCGCGGACAGGTTCGCGTTGACGTCGTCGAGCGATGCGGCGATCGCGCCGAACTCGGCGCCGCGCACGCCGCCGACGCGGAGCGACAGGTCGCCGTCCTTCATCGCGTGCACGCTGGCCTGCAACGGCGCGAGCGAACGCGCGAGCTGGGCCTGCAGCGACAGCGCGAGCCCGACCGCCACGGCGCCGAGTGCCAGGCAGGTCAAGGCGACGACGGACGGCCCGTCCACCTGCAGCAGCCGGATGCCGGCGCACAGCGCCAGCGCGACGCAGGACAGCGCCAGCAGCATGATTCGACGGCGCACGGATGCGCCCGCCTTGGTTCGTTCCATCCCCGGTTCCTTGTTGCAGCCGCACGAGCGGCTCCCGATCGTCATTCTGGGCAAGCGCGCGCCCGGGAAAACGCCTAACAACGACGCCAACCGGGCGCAATTCGACGCCTGGGTCGCTCGACGGTGGCGCGGCGCGGCCAGGAATGCGCCCGGATCCCTGCGCTGATCGGGCGGTCGGAATCCACGCGGCTGCCTAGACTCGTCTGGCGCGAGAAACGCTTCGCGCGGAAGGACCGCCCGCATGATCAGCCCCAGTCTCAACATCAACCTGCCGTCGTCCGGCACCGCGTCGCCGGCCGCCAAGGTACTCGTGCCGCCGCCCGTCGCGCCCGCCCCGGTGGCGAGCGCGCCGCCGGGGCCCAGCGCGACGGTGAGCTTGAGCCCCCAGGCGCTGGCAGCCAGCCATGCGGCGTCGGCGGCGGGCGCTCCCGCCATGGGCGCGCCCACGCCGCCGCCCGCGCCGGTCCAGCACGACGGCTCTGTCTACGAGTCGCTGAAGCACGGCATCTCGACCGCCGTCACCGACGTCGGCGACGCCATCGCGGACGGCGCGCACGCCGTGGTCGACGGTGTGGAGACGGCCGTGTCCTCGGTCCATACCTTCGCCAAGGGCATCGTCGAGCTGCCGTTCGCCACGGTGGCCAAGGCCTGCGACGCGGCCGGCGCCCTCATCGACGAACTCTGAGGTTTCCCACCGGCGGCGCCGGCGTCAACAAGCGCAACGCGCATTGGCACCATCGCGCGGCGAGCGCTGGGTGGAAGTCAACGGCGGCGACGCGCAGGCGTCGAGTGCCATCGGCATCGTCGGCGACACGCCGTCGACGCCGCAACGGCGCGGACGCCTACGCTCGGCGCGGCACCCGCTGCGCCGGATCGTAGAAGAACGTCTCCTCGGCGATGTGCTCGCCTTCCCAGCGCTGCCAGGCGAGTTCCTCCATGCGCGTCACGCTGCCATCGCGCCACGTGAACTGGAAGATCCAGCGGATGACCACATGGTCGCCGTCGACGAGCACCGGCCGCACGCAGGCGGACGTGACGGACTCGGCACGTGCCATCACCTGGCGCTCGTTGGCCACGTGCGCATCGCGCCCGACGCGCGGCGTGCCCTGGTTCTCCTGCATCGTCGAGCGTTCGGTGTAGAACAGCTCGCAGGCCTGCACGTGGTCGTTGCGTTCGACCATCGCGATGAATCGTTCGAGTGTCTGCGGTGACGGCATCGTGGAACTCCTCGAACGCAGTATCACCGCCGCGCGAAAGGCCTCAGGTCCCCACGGGTTTCAGCAGCGTCGCGACGACCGCGTGCTGGTAGCACGTGATCTCCCACGGGTTGCCGTCGGGATCGGCGAAGTACAAGGACCACGAGAGCTCGTGATCCTCGGCCTCCACGGGCCGCCGGAGCTTGTCGACCAGGTGCTGGCGCCAGGCCACGAACTCCGCCGCGCCCACCGACAGCGCGATCACGCTGCGGCACGGCTGCGGCGCGGCCTCGAACAGCGCGATGTGGACCGTGCCCGAAGGGTTGCCCAGGGTCAGCGGACCATCGCTGGCCCAGGCCTCGAGCTCGGGCACGCGCGAGAAGCCCATCACGTCGGCGTACCACTGCTCGGCCTTGTTGCGGTTCGCGACGTAGACGTGGATGTGGTCGATGCGGTCGAAGATGGGAATCATGGCGTGTCGAGCTGCGGTGGACGTGGGCGAGCAGCAATTGTCGCGCCCGCCTCAGCCGTCCTTGCCATCGATCCGGGGGGTCGCCAGCCAGGGCGCGAAGCGCCAGACGTACAAGGTGAATGCCGCGACCCAGGCGGCGCCCGCCGCGCACGCCGCGGGAGCGAACCACTCCGGCACCAGCGCCGCCGCGACGCGCAGCACGGCCGCGAGCATCAGGCAGGCGTAGGCCGTGACTTCGGCACGCGACACCTCCAGCGGACGCCCCGTGTGGCCGCGCGCGGTGCGCGTGATCATGCCCAGCACCAGTCCGCCGGTCGCGCCCACCGCGAGCGCATGCACGCCGGCGCTGCGCGCCACGAGGCCGGCCGCCGCCAGGGCCAGCAACGCGAGCCCCGGCGCGATCCAGGCGTACGACAGGTGCAGGATCCACAGGATCGGACGCCGCCGCGCGACCCACGGCTTCCAGCCGGCCAGGCGCCAGGCCTGCAGGACGGCGGCCGACGCCAGCATGGGCGCGGCCCCGGGCAAGGCGACGATCCATAGCGCCAGGCCCAGCGCCGTCGCGCCGATCGCGGCCCGATCGAGCGCCGGCCGCTCGCGCAGCGTCAGCCCCGGCTGCGCGCTGCGCGTGAACGCGGGGATGACGCGGCCGCCGATGACGCTCTCCAGCACGATGAGCAATGCCAGGCCGGCGAGCAGCGTCGCCGCCGGGTCGATGCGCCAGACGCCGAGCACGGCCGCGTGGAACGACAGGTTGGTGGCCGCCAGCGATGACAGCACCACCGCCACGCCCGCGTTGCGCGCCTGCCGCGCGCGCCAGATCAGCCGCGCGAACACGGCCGCGACGACGACCAGGAAGGCGCCGTCCAGCAGGGCGAACGCCCACGCCGGCGCCAGCAGCCCGGCGCAGCGGCCGGCCAGCCACAGCGCCACGAGCGCGCCCAGGGCCGCGCCGCGCGGCGTCGGCCGGGCCGTCCACACCTTGCCGGCCGTGAACAGGAAGCCCACGACGACGGCCATCGCGACGCCGAAGATCATCTCGTGCGCATGCCACAGCACCGGGGCGAGACCCGACGCGGGCCGCACGCGGCCCAGGAACACGGCGGGCCACAACGCCATCGCCGCGACGGCGAACAAGGCCGCCGCGAGGTAGAACGGACGGAAGCCCAGCCGCAGGCCGGGCCAGCCGCGCGGCACGGGGCCGAACGGCGCGGCGCGGCGGCCCGGCTCGGCGATGGTCAGCAGTCGCGTGGTCATGGTCGTCTTTCGTTCTTCGGGCCGGCCGCGCGCGCCGCGGCAATGTCAAACATTCATCTTTAATATATCTTATGGCCTTGGCACCTTAAAAGCAACATGTAGAATGAATCTTTATGCGACTGACCGTCTTCACCGACTACGCCCTGCGGGTGCTGCTCGTGCTGGCCACCCGCACCGAATCCCTGGTGACGATCGCGGACGTCGCCAAGGCGTTCGACATCTCCGACGCCCACCTCACCAAGGTGGCCCACGTGCTGGGCAAGACGGGCTGGGTGGACACCGTGCGCGGCCGCAACGGCGGCATGCGCCTGGCCGCGGCGCCGCGCTCGCTCCGCCTGGGCCAGGTGATCCAGCGGCTGGAGGCCGATTTCGCGCTGGTCGAATGCTTCGGCGAGGCCAACCGCTGCGTGCTGACCGACGGTTGCGGCCTGCAGCAGGCGCTCGCGCTGGCGATGAAGGCGTTCTTCGCCGAGCTCGACCACTACACGCTGGCCGATCTCGTCGCCAGCAGCCCGGCGCTGGCCGCGCTGCCGATGTGGCAGCCGCTGACCTGGCAGCCGCCGGCGCCGCCGCGCAAGCTCAAGGCCTGAACGGACGGCAGGAGCCGGGCACGGCGAGGCCGCGCCGCCGTTTCGAACGGCTGTCACCCCGATGTCACACGGCCGCCCGACGATCCCCCGGTTGTCTCACGCCAAGTCACGAAGAGGGATTCCCATCATGAACACCAATGTCGGCTCGATGCCCGGCGGGCTGGCCGCGCCCGCCCGTCCGCGCCTGGACCACAAGCCCGGCAAGGCCACCTGGATCGTGTTCGCCGGCCTGCTGCTGGCCGGCCTGGGCTACACGGCCTGGAGCATCGCCACCGACTACGCCGGCTCCGGCGAGCAGGCCACCGCGATCTGGCCGTTCGTGCTGCTCGGCCTGGCGCTGCTGATCGCGCTCGGCTTCGAGTTCGTCAACGGCTTCCACGACACCGCCAACGCGGTGGCCACCGTGATCTACACCAACTCGCTGCCGCCGCAGGTGGCGGTGATGTGGTCGGGCCTGTTCAACTTCCTGGGCGTGCTCGTCTCCAGCGGCGCGGTCGCCTTCGGCATCATCTCGCTGCTGCCGGTGGAGCTGATCCTGCAGGTGGGCTCGTCGGCAGGCTTCGCGATGGTGTTCGCGCTGCTGATCGCGGCCATCGTGTGGAACCTGGGCACCTGGGCGCTCGGGCTGCCGGCGTCGTCGTCGCACACGCTGATCGGCTCCATCATCGGCGTGGGCGTGGCCAACGCGCTGATGCACGGGCGCGACGGCACCAGCGGCGTCGACTGGTCGCAGGCCGTCAAGATCGGCTACTCGCTGCTGCTGTCGCCGCTGATCGGCTTCGTCGTCTCCGCCTTGCTGCTGCTGGCGCTGCGCGCGCTGGTGAAGAACAAGGCGTTGTACGAGGCGCCCAAGGGCTCGACGCCGCCGCCGTGGTGGATCCGCGGGCTGCTGGTGCTGACCTGCACGGGCGTGTCGTTCTCGCACGGCTCCAACGACGGCCAGAAGGGCATGGGCCTGATCATGCTGATCCTGGTGGGCACGGTGCCGATCTCGTATGCGCTCAACCGCGCGATGCCCGCCGACCAGACCACGCAGTTCGCCGTCGTCGCGCACGCGGCGCAGGCCTCGCTGAGCGCCGACGCCCCCGGCGCCGCGCCCGCGGACGCGCGCGCGACGCTGTCTCACTATGTGCGCACCAAGGCCGTCGAGCCCGACACCCTGCCCGCGCTGGCCGCCATCGCCGGCTCGATCGGCGACCAGGTGCAGCAGCACGACACGCTGGCCAAGGTGCCGGCGGCCGCGGTCGCCAACGTGCGCAACGACATGTACCTGGCCTCGGAGACGATCCGCCTCGTCGACAAGGACGCTCACGTCAAGCTCGCCGCCGGCACCCGCGACAAGCTGATGGCGTTCAAGAAGAACATCGACGCGGCGACCAAGTTCATCCCGCTGTGGGTGAAGGTGGCCGTGGCCATCGCGCTGGGCCTGGGCACGATGGTGGGCTGGAAGCGCATCGTCATCACCGTCGGCGAGAAGATCGGCAAGTCGCACCTGACCTACGCGCAGGGCATGTCGGCCGAGCTGGTGGCGATGTTCACGATCGGCCTGGCCGACAGCTTCGGCCTGCCGGTGTCCACGACGCACGTGCTGTCGTCCGGCGTGGCGGGCACGATGGCCGCCAACCGGTCGGGCCTGCAGTGGTCCACGATCCGCAACCTCGCGATGGCCTGGGTGCTGACGCTGCCGGCGGCCATCCTGCTGTCGGGTTCGCTGTACTGGCTGTTCGCCAAGCTGTTCTGATTCCGGAGGAACTCACATGAATGCATTGTTCGACCAGGACGCGATGCGCCGCCGCATCGAGCGCGAGCTCGTGGACGGCTACGACGAGGAGATCGAGATGGAGATGGAGGACCGCCTCGTCGCCGACCCGCTGGACGCCAGCGGCGAGGACGCGACGGCGCGCGCGCGCTACTTCCGCGAGCTGTTCCGCCTGCAGGGCGAGCTCGTGAAGCTGCAGGACTGGGTGTCGAGCACGCGCCAGAAGGTGGTGATCCTGTTCGAGGGCCGCGATGCGGCCGGCAAGGGCGGCGTCATCAAGCGCATCACCCAGCGCCTGAACCCGCGCGTGTGCCGCACCGTCGCCCTGCCCGCGCCCAACGACCGCGAGCGCACGCAGTGGTACTTCCAGCGCTATGCCGCGCACCTGCCCGCCGCCGGCGAGATGGTGCTGTTCGACCGCAGCTGGTACAACCGCGCCGGCGTCGAGCGCGTGATGGGCTTCTGCACCGACGACGAATACGAGGAGTTCTTCCGCTCCGTGCCCGCGTTCGAGGGCATGCTGCAGCGCTCGGGCATCAAGCTGATCAAGTACTGGTTCTCGATCACCGACGACGAGCAGGAGCTGCGCTTCCTGAGCCGCATCCACGACCCGCTCAAGCAGTGGAAGCTGAGCCCGATGGACCTCGAGAGCCGCCGCCGCTGGGAGGAATACACCAAGGCCAAGGAAGTGATGCTGGAACGCACGCATTCCGCCGAGTCGCCCTGGTGGGTGGTGCAGGCCGTCGACAAGAAGCTGGCGCGCCTGAACTGCATCCACCACCTGCTGGGCCAGTTCCCGTACACGGAGGTCCAGCACCCGCCGGTGCAACTGCCCGAGCGCCTGCGCCACGAGCACTACTCGCGCCAGGCCGTGCCCGAGGACATGATGGTGCCGGACCACTACGGCGAGAATTGACAGGCCGGCCGGTCGTCTGGCGGACCGCGCATTGCTCCGGGCACGCGGCCTTCGTCTTCGGACGCCGGGCGGATCGTTCGACCCGCGTCCCGGCCCTGCGGAGCCCGCGCGACGGCCCGACCTACGGGAACAGTGGACGCAGGCCTTCGGCGGACACCACCGCCGCGCGGCGCAGCGCATGCGCCGCCGCGATGCCCGCCACCACGGCCGCGCGCGGATCCGCCGCCGCGACGTCGCGCGCCTGTTCCAGCGCGTCGCATGCGAACTGGTTGCACACGTCCGAGCGGCGCTCGCGCGGCAGCGTGCAGCCGGCACGGCCGTGGAACAGGCAGGATCCGCGCAGGTGCTGCGCGCCGATGAAGCCGAGCCAGTGGTCGACCGCATCGACCCAGGCCGCGCCGGGATGGCGCGCGAGCCAGGCTCGCAGGTGCTGCGGCTCGAGGAAGGCCCGGCCGTCGAGGCCGAATCGGCAGCAGCGGCCGCGGCACAGCGCGCACAGCGGGGCGTCGAGCGCCGAACCCGGATCCTCGGCGGGCGTGGCGCCCGACGGACCGGCCGTGGCCGGCGTCTCGACCTCGAGCGCCAGCAGGAATGCGCGCAGGCCCGCGACGTCGGCCGCGTCCGGCGGCGCCATCTCCGCGGCGTGATCGCGCAGCCACACCACCGGCGCGGCGGCCAGCGCGGGCGCGTTCCAGGCCCGGGCGGCCGCGGCCTTCGCGGCATCGAGCTCGCTTGCCAGGCCGAGCGGCGTGAAGGCGGCGGAGGCCTTCGCGCGGGCGGACGTCGATGGCGGGCGGGTCATGCGGCCATCGTAGTCCTGCCAGTTTCCGAAAGGCATGACAGACCATGAGGACAACGCACGTCGCTCCTATCATGCGCCCAACTCTCAACTCTTCGCGAAGGCGCCCCATGCTGTTCGACCCGATCCAGATCCGCAACCTGACGCTCTCCAACCGCACGGTGATGTCGCCGATGACCCGCAGCCGCGCCGTCGAGGCCAACACGCCCAACGCGATGATGGCCGAGTACTACGCCCAGCGCGCCTCCGCCGGCCTGATCGTCACCGAAGGCACCTCGCCGTCGCCCAACGGCCTGGGCTACGCCCGCATCCCCGGCCTGTTCGAGGCACGCCACGTGGCCGCATGGAAGCAGGTCACCGACGCGGTGCACGCGAAGGGCGGCCGCATCGTGGTGCAGGTGATGCACACCGGCCGCGTCGGCCACGCCGCCAACCTGCCGACCGGCGCGCAGGTGCTGAGCCCGACCGCCGAGACGCTTCCCGGCCAGATGTACACCGACGCTCACGGCATGCAGCCGCACACCGCGCCGCGCGTGATGACCGAGGCCGACATCGCCCGTGCGGTGGAGGAATTCGCGCAGTGCGCGCGCCTGGCCGTCGAGGCCGGCTTCGACGGCATCGAGCTGCATGCCGCCAACGGCTACCTGATCGAGCAGTTCCTGAATGCCAACGTCAACACGCGCACCGACGGCTACGGCGGCAGCATCGCCGGCCGCAACCGTTTCGCGCTGGAGGTGGCGCGCGCCGCGGCGGCGGCCATCGGCGGCGACAAGGTCGGCATCCGCCTGTCGCCCTACGGCGTGTTCAACGGCACCGGTCCGTTCGCCGACGTCGATGCGCAGTACCTCGCCCTGGTGACCGAACTCTCGACGCTGGGCCTGATGTACCTGCATGTGCTCGATCACTCGGCCATCGGCGCGCCGCCCGTGCCGGCCGCGATCAAGACGACGCTGCGCCGCGCGTTCAACGGCCCGTTCATCGCCGCCGGCGGATTCGACGCGGCCAGCGCGCAGCAGCTGCTGGCCGCGGGCGACGCCGACCTGGTGGCGTTCGGCCGCCCGTTCCTCGCCAACCCCGACCTCGTCGCACGCATGAAGGCCGCCGCGCCGATGAACGACGCCGACGCGGCCACGTTCTACACGCCGGGCGCCAAGGGCTACACCGACTATCCGGCACTCGCCTGAGCGCGCTCAGTCGCGGCGGCGGAAGGCGACCCAGCCGGCCAAGCCGGTGAAGCCGCCCACCAGCGCCGCCACCCACAGGAAGCCGTGCGGGTCCTGCGCGAGCGGGATGCCGCCGACGTTCATCCCCAGCAGGCCGGCGACGAGGTTGATCGGCAGGGCGAGCACGGTCACGACGGTCAGCGTGAACACGCTGGAATTCGTGTGCTCGCCCACCTGCGCGGCGATCTCGTCCTGCAGCAGCTTGATGCGGTCCTGCAGCGACGCGAGGTCGCGCAGCACCAGCGAGAACTCCTCGGTGGCCTGGCGCAGCGCGTCGAGGTCGACGTCGCTCGTCCACGGCGGCGGCTGGCGCAGCAGGCGGAACAGCGCACCTGGCTCCGGCGCGAGCAGGCGCTGCAGGCGCACCAGCACGCGGCGCAGCTTGCCGAGATCCTCGCGCTTGTCGCCCAGGCGGCCGACCAGCAGCTTGTCCTCCACCTCGTCCACCTGCAGCGTGGCCTGGCGCACGATGCGCACCATCACGTCGCCCTGGTCGCGCAGCAGGCGGTCCAGGAACAGCAGCGACGAGCGGAACGTGATGCCCTGGCGCACCGCATGGCGCAGGCGGTCGATCGAGCGCAGCGCGTGCACCCGCGCCGTGATCGCCATGCGCGGGCCGACGTTGGCCCACAAGGTCTCGATCTGCGACGGGTCGAACGAGAACTCGAAGGAGACGTCGTTGACGACGGCCACCAGCGTGTCGCGGGCGTCCTCGATGCGCGTCGAGCGCGACCCTTCGTGCAGCGCCTCGAAGAACTCCGGCGCGACGGCCAGGTTGCGCCCGATCCAGTGCTCGGCGCCGGCGTCGGTGAGGTTGAAGTGCAGCCAGACGAAGTCGCCCGGGGCGGCGGACGCCTCGTCGGCGAGCCAGGCCAGCGCGCCGGTCAGGTCGATCGCCACGCCGGGCGCGCCACCCGCGAACAGGTAGCCGCAGATCAGGCCGTTGGGATCGGAGCCGTAGCGCATGTCCCCGAGGGCGGACGACGGCGTGCCGGCGGTTTGCGCGGTTCGTTCTTGCTGGCTCATTGCCGGGACCTCCCATGACGACCGCCGGATGGTAGCGCGCGACCTTGCGGGACTTTTACAGGCCCGTGGCAAGATCGTCGCCATCGGCACCCGGTGCCTTCTCGACCGTACCGCATGAACGTCCCGCTTCGCGCGACCGCCGCCCTGCTCGCGGCCTCGCTGACCCTGCCCGCTTTCGGCGCCGATGCCCCCACGCCGGTCACCTCCGCCGCCTCCATGCCCGCCGCGGCCCGGTGCGCGGCGCCCACCGCCGACAAGGCCGCCAACCGCGCCTGCGCGCTGGCCCTGGCCAAGGCCGCCGAGGCCGACCGCGCGGCCAGGCGCGACGACGCCGCGCTGGACGCACTGGCGCGCGCCGACCAGTTCCAGCCCGAGGACCTGCGCTTCGTCACCGCGCACGCCGGGCTGAAGCTCAAGCTCGCCAACCAGCTCACGCCGGCCGGCATCGAGGCCGCGGCCAAGGCGGCCCCCGGCGACGTCGGCCTGGCGATGATGCACGCCGAGCTGGCAACGGCGAAGAAGGATCACGCCGCGGCGCTGGCCGACATCGACCGCGTGATCGCGGCGCGCCCCGGCTCGGCCCAGGCCTGGGAGATGCGCGCGTCGATCAACGTGGCGCGGCCCGACTTCCCGGCAGCGCGCGCCGACGTCGAGCACGCGCTGGCGCTCGACCCGAAGTCCCCGGTGGTGCTGCGGCTGCGCGGCGTGCTGCGCAACAACGCGGGCGACCACGCCGGCGCGCTCGCCGACTACGAGGCCGCGCACGCGCTCGCGCCGCGGCCGGATGACCCGTTCGTCATCGGCTCGACGCAGTTCCTGATGCGCCAGTTCGGCGACGCCGCGGCGTCGCTGGCCAGGCGTCCGCCGCCGGCGCCGGACGGCCTGTACTGGCGCATCTGGCGCTACCTGGCGCTCGCAAGGCTGACCGGCATGGAACGCGCCAGCGGCGCGCTGGGCCCCGGCACCCCGCCCGGCCCGGGGTTGCCGTGGCCGGGGCCGGTGATCGACTTCCTGCGCGGCTCGATCAGCGAGGACGCGCTGCTGGCCGACGCCAGGCGTTCGCAGGATGCACGCGACCTGTCGCAGGTCTGCGAGGCGCACTTCTACCTGGGCGAGGACGCCGTGCTGCGCCAGCGGTCCGACGCCGTCGAGCAGTTCCGCGCCGCGGCCAGGGAATGCCCGGTCAACTTCCACGAGTACGAAGGCGCGACGGCCGAACTGCGCGCGATGGGCCAGCCGCTGCGCGCGCCCGGCCCCACCATCGAAGCGGCGCGGGCGGCGGCTTCGGCGGCGTCCGCCGCGTCGGCCACGCGCTGAGGCGTCCCGCGGCGCTCGGGCAACCAGGAGCCGGCGGCGCGATGCCTCCAGCCCCGCCCGCTCACTTCAACTCGGTCGTGTAGTTGACCGGCACCCACTGCCACGCCTTCCCGGCCGCGCGCAGGTGGCCCAGTCCGGGGAACTGCAGGTGGGCGGCGGCCACCATCGAGCCGTCCCTGGCCGCCTGCCTGAAGACCGCGTCGCGCGCGGCCGCGGCGGCCTTCGCGTCGGAGTCGAACCCGATCGTCACGCCCGGGTCGGGCAGCTGCACCGCGGCCACGTGGATCAGGTCGCCGATCACGACCAGGCGCTGGCCCTTGCTCTCGACGACGTAGCTCGTGTGGCCCGCGGTGTGGCCGTGCGTGGCGTGGGTGTGGATGCCGGGCACCGGCTCGCCGTCGCCCTCGAACGGCTGGTACCTGCCGGCCGCCACGTAGGGATTGACCGAGCCCATCGCGCCCTGGAAGAAGCCCTTCATGTCGGCCGGCGCCTTGTCGAGGTTGGCCTGCGACAGCCAGAAGTCCGACTCCGCCTTGTCGGCGTGCAGCGTGGCGTTGGGGAACACGCGCTGGCCATCGGCCGACAGGCCGCCGACGTGGTCCGGGTGGAAGTGCGTGATGAAGATGTCGTCGACCTGATCGGGCCTGTAGCCTGCCGCCTTGATGCTGTCGGCGAGCTTGCCCAGCGTCGGGCCGAACAGCGACCCGGAGCCCGCGTCGATCAGCACCAGCTTCGTGCCGGTGTTGACCAGGAACGCGTTGACCGAGGTCTCGAGGGGGGCCTTGACGAAGTCGCGCGCCAGCGCGGCGTTCGTCTTTGCGGCCGGCTCGTGCAGCAGCTTGGGCACGTCGAGGTCGACGGTGCCGTCGCTCAGCGCGGTGATCTCGAAATCGCCCAGCACGGCGCGGTAGAAGCCGGGCGCCTGGGTGCGCACCTGCGGCGCGGCGGCACGGGCCGCGGGCGCGGCGGTGAGCAGGGCGCCGCCGCCGAGGGCGATGGCGCCTGACAGGACACTCAGTTGGAACAGGCGTTGGAAGCGGATCATCGGGTTCTTTCGTTGAGGGCCGGCGTGCCGGCCGGTCGGGGTGCGGATCGCATTGTGTGGTTTTGCGATTTCCAGAACAATCCAAATTCTCGCAAAGCATCGTTGCGATCAACGCAACCACGACACCCATGATCGACGCCCTGCACAGCTTCCTCGCCGTCGCCTCGTCCAGCAGCTTCTCGCAGGTGGCCAAGGCCCAGGCCGTCGCGGTCTCTTCGGTCACGCGCAGGATCGACTGGCTGGAGGCCGAGATCGGCACGCGGCTGTTCCACCGCAGCTCGCGCCGCGTGATGCTCACCGACGCCGGCGAGCAGTTCCTGCCGCGCGCCCGCAACATCCTCGCCGAGCTCGCGCAAGCCAAGGACGCCCTCGCCTCGCTCAACGCCGACCCGCGCGGCACGATGACCATCACCGCGCCCACCATCTTCGGCCGCCGCCACCTGGCGCAGGCGGTGGCGGGCTTCCTCGCGCGCTACCCGATGATCGAGGTCGACCTCCACGTGAGCGACGCGCTGGTCGACCTGGCCGAGCAGCGCGTCGACGTCGCCATCCGCATCGGCGTGCTGCCGGACTCGGACCTGGTCGCCACGCGCCTGGCCACACTGCGCCCGCTGGTGGTCGCCAGTCCTGCGTACCTCGCGCGCCATGGCTGCCCGGCGCGTCCGGAGGACCTGGTGCACCACGAATGCATCACCGCCGCCGCGCCCACCGCCGGCAGCCCGGCCTGGCGCTTCGCCGGCGTCAACCGCGGCGCCGCGCTGCCCGTGCGCGGCAAGCTGCGCATCGACGACAAGGACTGCACGCTGCAGGCCGTGCTGGCGGGCATCGGCATCGCGTACCTCGCCAGCTGGATCGTCAGCGAGGACATCGTCGCCGGCCGGCTGGTCTCGCTGTTTCCCGACGCGAAGCCGGCGGACCCGCAGTCGCTGCCGGCGATCCACGCGCTGCGCATGCCGGGGCGCTCCTCCGAAGCCAAGGCTCGGCTGTTCATCGCGCACCTGCGCGAGGCGATCGGCGAGACGCCGTACTGGGACACGGCGATCGACCGCTCGTGCGCCCCGGCGCGCGGGCGCGGACGCCGGCGCGTGACGCGCGCGGCCTGAGGCCGGCGGCCTTCAATCGTGGGAGGCGGCGGCGCGTCGGCCCGCGGCAACGATTGCCTGCGGCCCGGTCGCACGCTACAAAGCCACCCATTGCCGCGGGCGGCCAAGGGGTCGCTCGGGGTGCCCCGTACCACGAGGATTTCGCCATGCCCAGGATTCCGGTGCGCAAGCCCGCCGACAGACGCTCGCGGGTCGATCGACTGCTCGACCGCATCCGCAACAACCGCTTCGCGGCCCTGGCCATCGTCGCCGCGCTCGGCGTCGGCGCGCTGGCGAGCTTCACCGACTCGGTGCGCAAGCTCGTGGACGCGCTGCCCTCCGCCCGCGGCGCCAGCGTCGCCGGGCAATGGAAGTCGGACGAGGAGGCCACCTTCTATCCGTTCAAGGGGCCCGAGTTCATCCGCCTGGAGCTCCAGGAGGCCGCGGGCGACCAGATCGTCGGCACGATCCGGTTCGGCGGCAATTCGCAGGCAGACGCCCGATCGGCGCCCCTCAGCGATGGCAAGCGCAACGGCAAGTCGATCGCCTTCGTCCTCGACACCGGCAACGGCCTGCGCGAATCGATGTCCGGCGAGTTCGCAGGCAACGAGCTGCGTCTGGTCGCCCATCTCGAGAAACGGGGGGACATCGCGATCACGGCGCACCGGATCGCCCAATCGGTGCAACTCGTCGACGGGCGCGCCGCCCTCTTCTACGCCCGCCAGGAGTTCCCGGATCACCGCGCCGCATGCACCGCGCTGCTGGCTCGCGAGGAGCCGCCGCAGGCCTACAAGCTGTCCGAACCACCGGACGAATGGGGCGACGTGCATTGCGCGGGCGTGCACGCCGACGGCAGCCCGGGCTTCGACCAGTTCCAGAACGACGTGCAGTTGCGGGTCGTCTGCCCGGCCGATTCGCGCGTCGCGCTCACCGATGTCACGCCGCGGCCCCGGGCCGCCAAGGGCTGCGAATGCGACGGCACGCGACTGGCCGCGAACGGGAAGTGCGTGGCGCCGGCCTGAGCGCCTTCATCGCCCCGATGGCCGGCGCCAACCGGGCGGGTCCGCGCAGCGCGCGCTCACTCGGCCGCGAGCTGGAAGCGGGCGTCGCCGAACTGCCACAGCATGAACGACCAGCGGTCGGCCGCCAGTTCCTGACGCTGCTTCTTCGTCGAGCCGATGCCGTGGCCGCCGTCGTACTGGATGCGCAGCAGCACCGGCTTGCCGGAGGCCGACGCGGCCTGCAGGCGCGCGGCCATCTTCATCGACTCCCAGGCCGGCACCCGCGGGTCGTTGATGCCGGTGGTCAGCAACGTGGCCGGGTACTTGCCGCCGTCCTGCACGTGATGGAACGCGTCCATCTCGAGCAGGGCGTTGAACTGCTGCCTGTCGGTGACGCTGCCGAACTCGGGGATGTTGGGCACGCCGTTGGCCGAGGTCTCGGCCCGCAGCGCATTGAGCACGCCCACCTCGGGCACCGCGACGGCGAACAGGTCGGGCCGCTCGGTGATGGCGCGGCCGACCGTGATGCCGCCGGCGCTGCCGCCGTCGAGCGCCATCTTCGCCGAGCTCGTGTAGCCGTTCCTGACCAGCCATTCGCCGCAGGCGATCGCGTCCTTCCAGGTGTTGGGCTTGGTCAGCTGCTTGCCCGCCAGGTGCCAGTTCTCGCCGTAGATGCCGCCGCCGCGCACGTGGCAGGTGGCGTAGACGCCGCCCAGCTCGTACCAGGCCAGCTGGCGCGGCGCGTAGCCGGGCGTGTCGACCACGCCGTAGGCGCCGTAGGCCTCGAGGATCAGCGGGTTGCCGCCGTCGAGCTTCATGTCCTTGCGGTGCACGATGGACAGCGGGATCTCGAGACCGTCGTGGCTCTTGACCTTGACCTCCTCCGCGACGAGGTCGGCCGGCGCGCCGAAGGGGCCCGCCAGCTGCAGGCCGGTGTCGGCCACCGGGCCGCCGTCGCCGGCGACGCTGTAGAAGGCCTCGTCGTGCGTCCACGAGTCGATGGAGACGACGACGCCGGCGCGCGTGAGGTCGCTGTCGACGATGGTCACGGCCCCGGACGCGGGCAATCGCACCGGCTCGGGTCGGGCGTCCTTCGCATACGCCAGGCGGTACAGCTTGCCGACGGTGGCGTCGCGCGATTGGATGTACAGGCCGTCCTTGGCCGCGGCGATGCGGTCGACCACCTCCTCGCCCGGCGCCACCACGACGTCGGCCATCTGCACGTCGGGATGCGACATGCTGGTGCGGATCACCTTGTAGCGCGACGCGTTCAGGTGCGTCAGCAGGTACAGGTCGTCGCCATGGATCGCGAAGCCGGTCACCTGCGACTCGCGCCCGACCAGCTTGCGCCATTTCAGCTGCGGGTCGAGCGCCTTGCCCCGCGGCGCGGCGTAGAGGTCGATCTCGTTCTCGACGCCGTTGGCCGGGATCGCCACCGCCCAGCCCGTGCCCACCACGGGCATGACCACCGGCATCTCGGCGGCGCCGATCTTCAGGTGCGCGTCGGTGCCCGCGGTGACGACGGCCACGTCGGGCGCGCCGCCCTTCATGCGGTGGAACCACGCGCTGGCGTGCTTGTACTTGTCCGTCTCCGGCGCGCCCTTGGGCAGCGCCTGCAGGCGCATGTAGAAGAAGCCGGAGTCGTCCGGCAGCCACGCGACGTAGCTGTAGTGCGCGCGGTCGATCGGGGCGGTCACGTCCTTGCCGGTGGCCACGTCCATCACGTGGATGACCGCCTCCTCGGAGCCGCCCGCGGAGATCGCGTAGGCCACGTACCTGCCGTTGTTGGATGCCTGGAAGAACTCGATGGCGTGCGGTGCGCCATCGGCCTTGGCCAGGGCGTCCGGGTCGACCAGCAGGCGCTCCGCGCCCTTCCAGCCCTGGCGCACGTAGAGCTTGAGCTGGTTGTCGTCGGCACCGCGCTTCTCGTAGAACACGAGGCCGCCGCCGGACAGCGCGACGAACTGCACGCGCTCCCTGACGGAGTCGTCGAGTTCGCGGATGCGCGCCAGCAGCGGCGCGCGGCCCGGGATCGCGTCGAGCACCTCGCGCGCGTGCCCGGCCTGCGCCCTCGCCCACTGCTGCACGTCGGGGGCCGACAGGTCCTCCATGTAGCGGTAGGTGTCGGTGACGGTGGTGCCGAAGTAGGTATCGGCGACGGCCTTCACGGGCGCGACCGGGGGTGGGGTCGCGGCGGCCTGGGCCAGGGTGCTGGCGCCGGCCAGGGCGGCGCAGATCGTGCGCAGCGCCAGATTCGAACGGGACATGGGCAAAACTCACGCGGCTTGTCGGAGCGCGGAGTATGCCAACGGCGACGGGCCCTTCCCGTCAGCAATTACGCGTGTTGGGCAAGGTTCCCTAGGGGAGTTCCCCGAGAGGAAAACGCCCTGTTACCCGCTCAACCGATCGCGGCGTACGCGCCCGTGCCGTCCGGCCAGGGTGTCAATACCTCGAACCCGTCATGCGTGACGGCCACCATGTGCTCCCACTGCGCCGACAGCGAGTGGTCGCGCGTGACCACGGTCCAGCCGTCGGCGAGCTCGCGCGTGCCCGGCTTGCCGGCGTTGACCATGGGCTCGATCGTGAACACCATGCCTTCCTGCAGCCGCATCCCCTCGCCGCGGCGGCCGAAGTGGCAGACCTGCGGGTCGTCGTGGTAGATCTGGCCGATGCCGTGGCCGCAGTAGTCGCGCACGATGCTGAAGCCGGCCTTCTCGGCCACCTGCTGGATCGCGTGGCCCACGTCGCCCAGCGTCGCGCCGGGCTTGACGGCGCGGATGCCGGCGACCGTCGCCTCGTAGGTGGTGTCCACCAGGCGCCTGGCGAGCACGCCGGGCGTGCCGACGAAGTACATGCGGCTGGTGTCGCCGTACCACCCGTCCTTGACGACCGCGACGTCGATGTTGAGGATGTCGCCGTCCCTGAGCGCCTTGCCGCCGGGGATGCCATGGCACACCACGTGGTTGACCGAGATGCAGGTCGTCTTCGGATAGCCGTGGTAGCCGACGTTGGCCGGCACCGCCTTCTGCACCTCGACGATGTGCTCGTGGCACAGGCGATCGAGTTCGTCGGTGGTGACGCCGGCCTTGACGTGCGGGGCGATCATGGCCAGCACCTCGGCAGCGAGCTTGCCCGCGGCGCGCGCCATCGAGACCTCCTCGGGCGACTTGACCAGGTTGGCGCCGCGCCTCATCGCGCGGCCTTTCGGATCACCTTGCTGGCCGTCGCCGACGCCGCGGCGGCCACCGCCGGCTTGACGAAGGCCAGCCCGCCGCCGCCGGCGCGCGCGTCGCGCAGCATCAGCTGGCAGATGTCGCCGTAGTTCAGCTCGGGATGCAGTTCCGCCAGCATGCCCACGCGCAGCCAGTGCTCGGCCTGCGAGTTGATCGAGCGGCTCAGCGCGTCGCTGGCGTCGCGCAGGTTGTCATGCATCAGGTCGGAGATCTTCACGATGCCCATCTCGGCACTCCATATATACGTTCCATATATGAAGTGTATATCAACCCCGTCAGGCCCGCAGGACCTCCAGCGGCCGCACCGTCAGGTACAGCGGCACGGGCTGGCGCACCCCGCGGATGATCTTGAGCACGCAATCGCGGTTGACGCGGCTGGCGTCGAGCGCCTGGTGCAGCGCATCGACGCTGGGGATCGCCACGCCGTCCAGCCCGACGATCAGGTCGCCTTCGCGCACGCCCACGCGCGCGGCGGGGCTGTCGGGCTCGACGTTCATCACGCGCACGCCGGTGGACGCCGGCAGCTCGTACGTGAGCACCACGCGCCGGTGCAGTTCCTGCGTCTGGCCCGCCACGCCGAGGTAGCCGCGGCGCACGCGCCCGTGCTGCAGCAGCTGCGGGATCACCCAGTGCGCGATGTCGGCCGCCACGGCGAAGCAGATCGCCTGCGCGCCGCGGATGATGGCGGTGTTGACGCCGATGACGTCGCCGTTCGAGTCGAGCAGCGGGCCGCCGGAGTTGCCCGGGTTCAGCGCCGCGTCGGTCTGGATGACGTCGGGGATGAGCCGGCCGGTGCTGGTGCGCATGCTGCGTCCGAGCGCGCTGACGATGCCGGCCGTGACCGTGTGCTCGAAGCCCAGCGGATTGCCGATGGCGATCGCGATCTGGCCGCGCTTCAGGCCGGCCGAGCGGCCCAGCGGCGCGTGCGCCAGCGCGCCGCGCGAGAGTCCGTCGATGCTCAGCACGGCCAGGTCGGTGTCGGGGTCGTCGCCGACCCAGCGCGCGTCGAATTCGCGGCCATCGGCCAGCGACACCTGGTGGCGCAACCCGGGCCGCGCGCCCGCCGGCGGCTTGCCCGCGCGCACCACGTGCGAATTCGTCAGCACGTAGCCGTCGGGCGTGAACAGGAAGCCGGACCCGCCGCCCAGGCTGGCGTCGGAGCCGCCCGCGCCATGCAGGCGCACCGCGGCCACGCTGGGCCCGACCCGCTCGACCACCTCGCTGACCGTGCGCGAGTAGGCGTCCTGCAGGAAGGCATCGTTGGCACCCATGGGAATCTCCTTCGAGTTCGAAAGTGGGTGGCGATGGCCGGGAATTCAAGGCCCGCCGCCGCTCGCGGCGCCGACGGGCCCCGCGGGAGGCGGTTCGCGGGCCGATCTCGCGATGGCGGGCTGCACGGCGCCTGCACCGGGATCACAATCGGCCGATGCGTCCCGCCGACGTCCTCCCGCCCACCCGCGACCGTGCGCTGCTGGCCGCGGCGCTGGGCGTGATCCTGCTGACCTGGGCGGCCGTGGCGTTCGCGTGCTGGCGCGGACGCGAGGACGCCATCGACGACTGGCGCTACTTCCTGGCCAACCTGTCGGAGATGGCCGCGCAGCACGCCGACCAGACGCTGGCCGCCGCCGACGCCGTGCTCGAGCGCGTGGTCGACGACGTCAACGGCATGGCGCCCGTCGACGGCGCCGACCTGGCGCGCAAGACCGGCACACGCGAGGCCCACGAGCTGCTGCGTCGCCGCCAGGGCGACCTGCCGCAGATCGACGTGATCTCCATCGTGGCCGCCGATGGCCGGCTGATCAACTTCTCGCGCAGCTTCCCGACGCCACCGATCAAGCTCGCCGATCGCGACTACCTGAACGCCCACCGGGCCGACGACGCGCTCGCGCTGTTCCTGTCGGCGCCTGTCAAGAACCGCGGCAACGGGCACTGGACGTTCTATCTCGCGCGCAAGCTGCGCGGCACCGACGGCCACATGGTCGGCCTGGCCATCGTCGGCATCGAGTGCGACTACTTCCAGCATTTCTACGAGTCCATCGATTCCGCTCGCGAGGGCGTCACGGTGCTGCTCCTGCGCCGGGACGGCCTGCTGCTGGCACGCCAGCCGCGGATCGACGACTACGTGGGTCGCAGCTTCGCCGGCGGCCCGGTGTTCCAGCTCCTGCAGCACGCCGGTTCCCACATCCCGCGCACCGCCTTCATCGAGGGGCCGCGCGTGGTCGATCGGCTCGACGTGCGGCCGCGACTGGTCGCTCCGACACTGTCCAGAGCCTATCCCACCGTGGTCGCCCTCGTCGCCACGAGCGACCTCATCCTGGCGCACTGGCGCCGCACGAGCATCGCGCTCATCGCGCTCACGCTCGCGTTCGATGCCGTGCTCGCCGCCTTCGCGATCGGCCTGGCGCGCCTGCTGCGGCGCCGCCGCGAGATCCTGCAGCAGCTCAAGAGCGCCGTCACCGAGGCGGATGCCGCGAGCCAGGCGAAGTCCTCGTTCCTGGCCAACATGAGCCACGAGATCCGCACGCCGATGAACGGCATCCTGGGCATGACCGAACTGCTGCTGCAGACGCCGCTGGACGCGCGCCAGCGCGAGCTGGCCGCGGCGGCGCACGCATCGGGCCAGACGATGCTGCACGTGCTCAACGACGTGCTCGATGTCTCCAAGATCGAGGCCGGCAAGGTCGCGCTCGAGCGGGTTGACTTCGACCTGCGACGCCTGCTCGACGACGAGCTGGCGCTGTACCGGGCGACGGCCGCGGCCACGGGCATCACGCTGGCCGGCGAGTTCGATCCCGCGCTGCCGGCGCGCGTCGTCGGCGACCCGACCCGCCTGCGCCAGGTGCTGACCAACCTCCTCAACAACGCCGTCAAGTTCACCGAGCGCGGCGGCCAGGTGCTGTTGCGCGTGCAGCGCGCCGGCGGGGATGCGTCCTCGCACCGGCTGGCCTTCGAGGTGCGCGACACGGGCATCGGCATCAGCGAGGCGGCGCAACGCCGCCTGTTCGAGCCGTTCACGCAGGCCGACGAGTCGACGACGCGGCGCTTCGGCGGCACCGGGCTGGGCCTGGCGATCAGCAAGGAACTGGTCGGCCTGATGGGCGGCACGCTGTCGGTCGACAGCCGCCCCGGTGCCGGCTCGACCTTCCGCATCGAACTGCCGCTCGCGGTCGCGGCCACGCCGTCCGAAGGCGCGCCGCCCTCCGCTGCGAGCGGCGGCGCCGATCGCCGCCTGGCGGGCCTGCACCTGCTGGTGGCCGAGGACAACCCGGTCAACCTGCAGGTGGTGGTGGCGATGCTGGAAGGCATGGGCGCGCGCGTCGCCTGCGCCGTCGACGGCGCGCAGGCCGTCGCGCAATGCCGCAATGGCCGCTTCGATGCGCTGCTGCTGGACATCCAGATGCCCGGCATGGACGGCTACGAGGCGGCCCGCCGCATCCGCGCCGAGGGCGCGCGCCGCATGCCCATCATCGCCGTGACGGCCAACGCGATGGCCACCGACCGCGACCTGGCGCTCGCCGCCGGCATGAACGACCATCTCGCCAAGCCGCTGACGCGCGACGCGCTGGCGGCGATGGTGCTCAAGTGGGTGCAGCCCGCGGCCGCCTGAAGCGCGTCAGGCCGCCGGCGGCTCGTCGCGGTGCCGCTCGAACAGCAGCCGGTCGTGCCACTGGCCGCCCAGCTCGACGCTGCGGCGTGAATGGCCGAACCGTCGAAAGCCGTTGCGCTCGAGCACGCGGATCGAGCCGAGGTTCACCGGACGGGCGGTCGCCTCGATGCGCAGCAGGCCGTGCTCGCCGAAGGCCCGTTCGAGGCACAGCGCCACGGCGCGCGACGCGATGCCGCGGCCGCCGTCCTGCTCGCCGATGCGGTAGCCGAGATCGGCACAGTGGAAGTGCGCGCGCTGGACGTGGGTGAGGTTGACGCGGCCGACGATGCGCTGCCCCTCGACGACCAGGTACTGGAACGCCTGGCCGGCGGCCCGGGCCGTCTCGGCCGCGGCGATGGCGGCCGCCACGCCGTCCGCGCTGTAGAACGCCGGGTCGCGGGCCTGAACCCAGCGCTCGAAGTACGCGCGGTGTTCCAGCTCGAAGCGCAGCAGCGCGGCGGCGTCGGCCGCCGCCACGGGGCGGAGATGGATGCCGCTCAAGCGATCACCGCCCGAAGTGGCCGGCCTGGGCGTGCTCGACGAGCTGGTCGAGCGCCTTGCCCCAGCCCTGGTGGAAGCCCATCTGTTCGTGCGCCTGGCGCGCGGCGACGTCGCCGTGGCGGGCGATGGCGGTGTATTTCGTGCCGCTGCCGGCGTCCTCGAACGCGATCAGCGCCGACATCATGAACGGCACCGCCGCGAACAGCGCCTTGTCCTGCGGCCGGAAGCCCGGCCCCAGCACGCCCGTCCACACCAGCAGTTCCTTGTCGACCACCTGCAGGATGCAGCCGGTGTTGGTGAAGCCCGGTCCCTCGGGACCCTGCATCGTGGTCTGGAAGATGCCGCCGGGTTGCAGGTCGACCTGCGCCTCGGTCGTGCGCCAGGGCAGCGGGCAGAACCACTTGACCATGTGCTCGGGCTCGGTCCATGCACGCCACGCCAGGTGGCGCGGCACGTCGATGACGCGTTCCAGCACGAGGTCGAGTTCAGGGTTGGCGGTCAGGATCTCGCGAGGCATCGTCGGCTCCTTGGGCGGCACGTTGGACAGGCCATCAGTCTAGCCTCAAGCCAGCGGCGGCACCTCGACGGCGCGCCCGCGCGCGCCGCGACCCGCCGCCGATGCGCAGGGACGCCGCCGCGCCGGCGAACGACGGTCCCGATCAGCCCGCGCGCAGCTGCTTCGCCGCGGCCACCATGTTGGCCAGCGCGGGGATCACCTCGGCCCACTGGCGGGTCTTCAGGCCGCAGTCCGGGTTGACCCACAGGCGTTCGGCGGGCACGCGCCCGGCGGCCTTGCGCATCAGCGCGACGATGTGCTCCTGCGACGGGATGTTGGGCGAATGGATGTCGTAGACGCCCGGGCCGATCTCGTTGGGGTACCGGAAGTCGTCGAACGCGTCCAGCAGCTCCATGTCCGAGCGCGAGGTCTCGATCGTGATGACGTCGGCGTCCATGGCGGCGATGGACGCGATGATGTCGTTGAACTCCGAGTAGCACATGTGGGTGTGGATCTGCGTCTCGTCGCCCACGCCGTTGGCCGTGATGCGGAACGACTCGATCGCCCAGTCGAGGTAGTGCCCCCACTGCGACCGGCGCAGCGGCAGGCCCTCGCGCAGCGCGGCCTCGTCGATCTGGATGACGCGCACGCCGGCGCGTTCGAGGTCCAGCACCTCCTGCCGCATCGCGAGCGCGAGCTGCCGGCACGACACCGAACGCGGCTGGTCGTCGCGCACGAACGACCAGTTCAGGAGCGTCACCGGCCCGGTCAACATGCCCTTCATCGGGCGCTGCGTGAGCGACTGCGCGAAGCGGATCCATTCCACCGTCATCGGCTTGGGCCGCGCGATGTCGCCGAACAGGATCGGCGGCTTCACGCAGCGCGAGCCGTAGGACTGCACCCAGCCGGACTGGCTGAACGCGTAGCCGTCCAGCTGCTCGCCGAAGTATTCGACCATGTCGTTGCGTTCGGCTTCGCCATGCACCAGCACGTCGAGGCCCAGCGCCTCCTGCTCCTGCACGCTGCGCGCGATCTCGCCCTGCATCGCGATGCGGTAGCCCGCGGCGTCGAGCCGGCCGGCCTTGAACTCGCTGCGCGCGTGGCGGATCTCGGGGGTCTGCGGGAACGAGCCGATGGTGGTGGTGGGAAACGGCGGCAGCTTGAGCAGCGCGGCCTGGCGCGGCGCGCGCTGCGCGTACGGGCTCCGGCGCTGGCCCAGCGGCGGCGTGATCGCCGCGACGGCGGCCTTCACGGCGGGGTTGTTCACGCGCGGCGAGCGGCGGCGCGCGTCGATCGCGAGCCGGTTGGCATCGAGCGCGTCGCGCACGGCGTCGCGGCCGTGGCGCAGCGCGCCGGCCAGCACCTGCAGCTCGTCGAGCTTCTGCAGCGCGAAGGCGAGCCAGCCGCGCAGCTCCGGATCCATCGCCTTCTCGCTCGCGAGGTCGACCGGCACGTGCAGCAGCGAACACGACGGCGCGATCCACAGGCGCTCGCCCAGGCGCGCGGCCAGCGGCTCGAGCCAGTCCAGCACGGCGTTCAGGTCGGTCTTCCAGATGTTGCGGCCGTCGACCACCCCCAGCGACAGCACCTTGACCGGCGACAGCAGGCCCAGCAGCGGCAGCACGTCGTCGCGGCCGCGGACGGCGTCGACGTGCAGCCCGGCCACCGGCAGGTTGGCGGCCAGGTGCAGGTTGTCCAGCAGCTGGCCGAAATACGTGGCCAGCAGCAGCTTGACCTTGGCGCTCTTGAGGTCATGGTACGCGGTGCGCAGCGCATGCTGCCAGTCGGCATCGAGCTCGGTCACGAGGATGGGCTCGTCGATCTGCACCCACTCGACGCCCGCGCGCGCCAGGGCGTCCAGCAGCTCGCAGTACACCGGCACCAGGCGCGGCAGCAGGTCGAGACGGTTCGAGCCGTCCTTGGCCTTGCCCAGCGCGAGGTAGGTGACCGGGCCGATGATCACCGGCTTGGCCTTCACGTTCTGTGCGCGGGCCTCGGCCAGCTGGCCAAGCAGGCGCGAGGCGTCGAGCTCGAAGGGGGTGTCCGCGGTGAACTCGGGAACGATGTAGTGGTAGTTGGTGTCGAACCACTTGGTCATCTCGCCAGCGGCCACCCCGGCGCCGCAGCACGGAGCGTGGTCGGCGGCGTGCGCCGAGCGGCCGCGCGCGACACGGAAGGAGTTGTCGAGCGCATCGCCGTGGAAGCCGCGAACGCGCTCGGGCAGGTGGCCGAGCGTGAAGCTCATGTCCAGCATCTGGTCGTAGAAGGCGAAGTCGCCCACCGGGGCCAGGTCGAGGTTGGCCTGGTGGATCCAGTGGCGCTGGCGCAGCTGCGCGCCGAGGCAGACGAGCTCGTCGCGCGGGGACTCGCCCTTCCAGTACGACTCCAGCGCGAACTTCAATTCACGCTTCGCGCCGATGCGCGGGAAGCCCAGGTTGTGCGTGGTGGCCATGTCGGTTTCGTCTTCGTCTTGAACGGGAAGCCGCCATGCTAGGAAAACCGGCCCATGACGTAAAATGGTCTTATTTCAGGAATCCATCGATTCCATTCATGGATCACCCATGCTCGAACGCATCCATCTCGCGATCGTCCAGCAGGTCGACAAGCTGGGCTCGATGACGGCCGCGGCCGAGGCGCTGCACCTGACGCAGTCGGCCATCAGCCACTCGATGCGCAAGCTCGAGGAACAGCTGGGCACCGACATCTGGCTGCGCGAAGGCCGCCGCCTGCGCCTCACCCAGGCCGGCCAGTACCTGCTGCAGGTGGCCAACCGCGTGCTGCCGCAACTGGCGCTGGCCGAGACGCGCATCGCGCAGTACGCCGAGGGCGAGCGCGGCACGCTGCGCATCGGCATGGAATGCCATCCGTGCTACCAGTGGCTGTTGAAGATCGTCTCGCCCTACCTCGCGCGCTGGCCCGACGTCGACGTCGACGTGAAGCAGAAGTTCCAGTTCGGCGGCATCGGCGCGCTGTTCGGCTACGAGATCGACCTCCTGGTCACGCCCGACCCGCTGCACAAGCCCGGCCTGCGCTTCGTGCCGGTGTTCGACTACGAGCAGGTGCTGGTCGTCCACGAGGGGCATGGGCTGGCGGGCGTGGCGTACGTCAAGCCGGAGCAGTTGTCCGACCAGGTGCTGATCACCTACCCCGTCCCCATCGATCGCCTCGACATCTACACGCAGTTCCTGATGCCGGCCGGCATCACGCCCAGGCGCCAGAAGGCGATCGAGACGACGGACATCATGTTGCAGATGGTGGCCAGCGGCCGCGGCGTGGCCGCGCTGCCACGCTGGCTGGCCGAGGAGTACGCCGCGCGCATGCCCGTCGTGCCGGTGCGCCTGGGCCGCCACGGCATTCCCAAGCAGATCTTCCTCGGTGCGCGCGAGGCCGACATGGACGTCGACTACGTGAAGGCCTTCGTGGCCTACGCGCGCCAGCCAGCGCCCGCACGCGGCGCCGCACGCAGGCGCGCATGACGCACGGCCCTGCTCCGCGCGCCTGGATCCGCCGGCGCCCGGGCGCACCGCCGGACCTCGTAAACCCGTCGCCGGACGCGAGCCCGCCGAGGGGCGGATGAAGGTCGGGGCTCGACCCCGGCCTCGTCAGGTGTAGCGCTTCTCCAGCTCGTCCCAGGACGGCTTGCCCACCAGCCGCTGGCGCTCCTTGAACGGCGCCACCAGGGTCGGATCCTCGTCGATGCGCCGGGTGTCGCGCAGCACCGTCAGCGCGCGCTGCATGCCGGCCAGTGCGCCCTGCAGCGCCGCGTTGGCGTACAGCACGATCCCGTAGCCCAGCTGGCCGAGTTCCTCGGCGCCGACGATGGGCGTCTTGCCGCCGATGACCATGTTCATCAGCTGCGGCGGGCCCAGGCGCCGGGGCAGCGCGCGGATCTCGTCGGCGGTGGTCACGGCCTCGACGAACAGGATGTCGGCGCCCGCTTCCGCGAAGCGCTGCGCGCGCTCGACCGCGGCCTCGAAGCCGTGCGTGGCGGCGGCGTCGGTGCGGGCCATGACCAGGAAGTCGGGGTCGGTACGGGCGTCGACGGCCGCCTTGATCTTGCTGACCGCCTCCTCGGTGGAGATCACTTCCTTGCCGGAGAAATGGCCGCAGCGCTTGGGCGCGACCTGGTCCTCCAGCTGCACGCAGTCGGCGCCGGCGCGCTCCAGCACGCGCACCGAGTGGTACGTGTTCAGCGCGTTGCCGAAACCCGTGTCCATGTCGACGATCAGCGGCAGGCCGACGGCGTCGCGGATGCGGCTGGTGGCCTCGGCGATCTCGGCCAGGCCCATGAAGCCCTGGTCCGGCAGGCCGAGATTCATGTTGGTGACGCCGGCGCCGGTGACGTAGATCGCCTCGAAGCCGAGGTCCTCGATCACGCGCGCCGACAGTGCGTTGAACGCGCCGGGCACGATCGCGCCGCGGCGGGCGTTGACGAGGGTCTTGAGGGTCTTGCGAGTGGTCATCGAATCGATCCCGGGTTTCAGAAACTGTCGCCTGGCACGCGAACGTTGCCTTCCATGAGGATCCGCGCGCTGCGGCTCATCAAGGCCTTGGCCACCTGCCACTGCCCGTCGACCAGCCGCGCCTCGGCGCCGACGCGCAGCGTGCCCGACGGATGGCCGAAGCGCACGGCGGTGCGCGCGTCGCCGCCGCCGGCCGCGAGGTTGACCAGCGTGCCGGGGATCGCCGCCGCGGTGCCGATGGCCACGGCGGCCGTGCCCATCATCGCGTGGTGCAGCTTGCCCATCGACATCGCGCGCACCAGCAGGTCGACGTCCTTGGCCGCGACGCGCTTGCCGCTGGAGGCCACGTAGTCGGCGGGTTTCGCCACGAACGCGATCTTGGGCGTGTGCTGGCGCGTGCGCGCCTCGACCAGCTGCTGGATCAGCCCCATGCGCAGCGCGCCATGCGCCCGCAGCGCCTCGAACATGGCCAGCGCCTTCGGGTCGCCGTTGATCGCGTCCTGCAGCTCGGTGCCGGTGTAGCCGATGGCCTGCGCGTCGACGAAGATCGTCGGGATGCCGGCGTTGATCAGCGTGGCCCGCAGCTTGCCGACGCCAGGCACGTCCAGCTCGTCGACGACGTTGCCGGTCGGGAACATCGAGCCCCCGCCTGCGCCCTCGTCGGCCGCGGGATCCATGAACTCGAGCGCGACCTCGGCCGCCGGGAACGTGACGCCGTCCAGCTCGAAATCGCCGGTCTCCTGCACTTCGCCGTGGGTGATGGGCACGTGCGCGACGATGGTCTTGCCGATGTTGGCCTGCCAGATGCGCACGACCACCGTGCCGTCCTGCGGGATGCGTGCGGCGTCGATCAGGCCGCTGGCCACCGCGAACGGGCCGACCGCCGCCGACAGGTTGCCGCAGTTGCCGCTCCAGTCGACGAACGCCTGGTCGATCGCGACCTGGCCGAACAGGTAGTCGACGTCGTGGTCGGGGCGCGTGCTGCGCGAGACGATCACCGTCTTGCTGGTGGACGAGGTGGCGCCGCCCATGCCGTCGATCTGCTTGCCGTACGGGTCGGGGCTGCCGATGACGCGCATCAGCAGCCTGTCGCGCGCGGCTCCGGCTTGCTGCGCCGAGAGCGGCAGGTCCTCCAGGCGGAAGAACACGCCCTTGCTGGTGCCGCCGCGCATGTAGGTGGCGGCGATCCTGATCTGCGAGACGTGGGACATGGTTTCCTTCAGGCCGCTTCGGCGCTCGAGGCCAGAAAGTCCTGCGCGAAGCGCTGCAGCACGCCGCCGGCCTCGTAGATCGACACTTCCTCGGCGGTGTCGAGGCGGCAGGTGACCGGCACCTCGACGCGCTCGCCGCCGCGGCGCCGGATGACCAGCGTGAGATCGGCGCGCGGCTTGCGTTCGCCGACCACGTCGAACACTTCGGTGCCGTCGATGCCCAGCGTCAGGCGATCGGTGCCCGGCTTGAACTCCAGCGGCAGCACGCCCATGCCGACCAGGTTGGTGCGGTGGATGCGCTCGAAGCCCTCGGCGACGATGGCCTCGACGCCCGCGAGCCGCACGCCCTTGGCCGCCCAGTCGCGCGACGAGCCCTGGCCGTAGTCGGCCCCCGCGATGATGATCAGCGGCTGCCTGCGCTCCATGTAGGTCTCGATGCCCTCCCACATGCGCACGACCTGGCCATCGGGCTCCAGGCGCGTGAGCGAGCCCTTCTTGACCTGGCCGTCGACGACCGCCATCTCGTTGACGAGCTGCGGGTTGGCGAAGGTGGCGCGCTGCGCCGTGAGGTGGTCGCCGCGATGCGTCGCGTAGGAGTTGAAGTCCTCCTCCGGCAGGCCCATCTTCGCGAGGTACTCGCCGGCCGCGCTGTCGGCCAGGATCGCGTTGGACGGCGACAGGTGGTCGGTGGTGATGTTGTCCGGCAGCACGGCCAGCGGGCGCAGGCCGTGCAGCGTGCGCTCGCCGGCCAGCGCGCCTTCCCAGTACGGCGGACGGCGGATGTAGGTGCTCTGCGGGCGCCAGGCATACAGCGGGCTGATCTTCTCGCCGGTGTCCTTGCGCAGCTTGAACATCGGGTCGTAGACCTTGCGGAAGTGCTCCGGCTTGACGCTGCTGGCGACGATGGCGTCGATCTCGGCGTCGGTCGGCCAGAGGTCCTTCAGGGTGACCGGCCGGCCGTTCGCGTCGGTGCCGAGGGAGTCCTTCTCGATGTCGAAGCGGATGGTGCCGGCGATCGCGTAGGCGATGACCAGCGGCGGCGACGCGAGGAAGGCCTGCTTGGCGTAGGGGTGGATGCGGCCGTCGAAGTTGCGGTTGCCCGAGAGCACGGCGGTCGCGTACAGGTCGCGGTCGATGATCTCCTGCTTGATCTTCGGGTCGAGCGCGCCCGACATGCCGTTGCAGGTGGTGCACGCGAACGCGACGATGCCGAAGCCCAGCTTCTCGAGCTCGGGCAGCAGCCCTGCTTCCTCGAGGTACAGCTGCACGGCCTTCGAGCCGGGCGCCAGCGAGGACTTCACCCACGGCTTGCGCACGAGCCCGCGCGCGTTCGCGTTGCGCGCGAGCAGGCCCGCGGCGATCACGTTGCGCGGGTTGCTGGTGTTGGTGCAGCTGGTGATGGCCGCGATGATGACGGCGCCGTCGGGCATCTTCCCCGGCTCCTCGGTCCATTGGCCGGCGATGCCGCGCGCGGCCAGGTCGGTGGTGGGCAGGCGCTTGTGCGGGTTCGACGGACCGGCCATGTTGCGCACGACGGTCGACAGGTCGAAGCGCAGGGTGCGCTCGTACTCCGCCGCCTCCAGCGCGTCGGCCCACAGGCCCGCCTGCTTCGCGTAGGTCTCGACCAGCTCGACCTGCGCGGCGTCGCGGCCGGTGAGCGTCAGGTAGGCGATCGTCTGCGCGTCGATGAAGAACATCGCGGCCGTGGCGCCGAACTCCGGCGTCATGTTGGAGATGGTCGCGCGGTCGCCCAGCGTCAGCGCGGACGCGCCCTCGCCGAAGAACTCGAGGTAGGCGCCGACCACCTTCTCCTTGCGCAGGAACTCGGTGATGGCCAGCACGATGTCGGTGGCGGTGATGCCCGGTTGCGGCTTGCCGGTGAGCTCGACGCCGACGATGTCGGGCAGGCGCATCCACGACGCGCGCCCCAGCATCACGTTCTCCGCCTCGAGGCCGCCGACGCCGATCGCGATGACGCCCAGCGCGTCGACGTGCGGCGTGTGCGAGTCGGTCCCCACCAGCGTGTCCGGGAACGCGACCCCGTCCTTCGCGTGCACGACGGGCGACATCCGCTCCAGGTTGATCTGGTGCATGATGCCGTTGCCCGGCGGGATCACCTCGACGTTGCGGAACGCCTTCTTCGTCCATTCGATGAAGTGGAAGCGATCCTCGTTGCGGCGATCCTCCACCGCGCGGTTCTTCTCGAACGCGTCCGGGTCGAAGCCGGCGAACTCCACGGCCAGCGAATGGTCGACGATCAGCTGCGTCTGCACCACCGGGTTGACCTTGGCCGGGTCGCCGCCCATGTCGGCGATGGCATCGCGCAATCCCGCCAGGTCGACCAGCGCGGTCTGGCCGAGGATGTCGTGGCAGACCACGCGCGCCGGGTACCACGGGAAGTCGCGGTCGCGCCGGCGCTCGACGAGCTGGCGCAGCGATTCCGTGAGGAGGGCCGGGTCGCAGCGGCGCACCAGGTTCTCGGCGTGCACGCGCGACGTGTAGGGCAGCCTGTCCCAGGCGCCGGGCTGGATGGCGTCGACGGCGGCGCGGGCGTCGAAGTAGTCCAGCGTCGTGCCGGGGAGGTTCTTGCGGAAGGCGGAGTTCATGGCGGGCTTCGCCGGGCGCGCCGGCGACTCTCTGGCTGGCTTACTTGCGATCCTCGAGCGCGACGAACTTCTGGTCTTCCGGACCGGTGTAGTTCGCGCTCGGACGGATGATCTTGTTGTCGATGCGCTGCTCGATGGCGTGCGCCGCCCAGCCGCTGGTGCGCGAGATCACGAACAGCGGCGTGAACATCGCGGTGGGCACGCCCATCACGTGGTAGCTGACGGCGCTGAACCAGTCGAGGTTGGGGAACATCTTCTTGGCGTCCCACATGACGGATTCGAGGCGCTCGGCGATGTCGAACATCTTGGTCGAGCCCGCGGTCTGCGACAGCTTCTTCGCCACGCCCTTGATGACGACATTGCGCGGGTCGCTCACGGTGTAGACCGGGTGGCCGAAGCCGATGACCACTTCCTTGGCCTCGACGCGGCGGCGGATGTCGGCCTCGGCCTCGGCCGGGGTGTCGTAGCGCTTCTGGATCTCGAAGGCCACCTCGTTGGCGCCGCCGTGCTTGGGGCCGCGCAGCGCGCCGATGCCGGCGGTGATGGCCGAGTACATGTCGCTGCCCGTGCCGGCCACGACGCGGCAGGCGAAGGTCGACGCGTTGAACTCGTGCTCGGCGTACAGGTTCAGCGAGGTGTGCATCGCGCGCTCCCACTCGGCGCTCGGCTTCGTGCCGTGCAGCAGGTGCAGGAAGTGCGCGCCGATCGAGTCGTCGTCCGTCTCGACCTCGATGCGCCTGCCGTTGTGGCTGTACTGGAACCAGTACAGCAGCATCGAGCCGAGCGAGGCCATCAGGCGGTCGGCGATGTCGCGCGCCCCCGGCGTGTTGTGGTCGTCCTTCTCGGGCAGCGTGCAGCCCAGCACCGACACGCCGGTGCGCATGACGTCCATCGGGTGCGCGCCGGCCGGCAGCGTCTCCAGCGCCTGCTTGACCGCGGCGGGCAGGCCGCGCAGCGACTTCAGCTTGGCCTTGTAGGCCTTCAGTTCCGCGGCCGTGGGCAGCTTGCCATGCACCAGCAGGTGGGCCACTTCCTCGAACTCGGTCCGCTCGGCCAGCTCCAGGATGTCGTAGCCGCGGTAGTGCAGGTCGTTGCCGCTGCGGCCGACCGTGCACAGCGCCGTGTTGCCGGCGGCGACGCCGGACAGGGCGACGGACTTCTTGGGCTTGAAGGTCGGGGCGGTCGTGGTCTCGGACATGGGTTGAGTTCTCTCTCGTGAGGTCGTGTCGGACGCCGTCGTACGCCATCGGCGGCCGGGCGATCGATCAGGGCGCGCGGCGATGCCAGGCATCCACGCGCGAGTGTGCGCCCTCCATCATATTTGCAATCTTTGCAGTTGGGTATTGCTTTTCATTCCCTGCTAAACAAGCGAAGATTTGCGAACGACATCGCCAATTTTGCGATGTTTGCGAAGCCCCTATCCAGCGACTCGACATGCGCAAGACCTTCCTCGGCGTGAAGCTCAAGACGCTGCGCGAACAGCGCCGCCTCACGCAGGCCGCCCTCGCCCAGCTGCTGCAACTCTCGCCCAGCTACCTCAACCAGCTGGAGAACAACCAGCGGCCGTTGAGCGTGGCGGTGCAGCTGCGCCTGCAGTCGGCCCTCGGCATCGACCTGCAGCCGTTCTCCGACGACGACGAGGCGCGCCTGACCTCGCAGTTGCAGGCCGTCGTGGCCCAGAGCCCGGACGGCGGCGGCGTCTCGCAGGCCGAGTTGCGCGCGATGGCGCAGCAGATGCCGGGGCTCGCGCAGATGCTGGTCCGCCTGCACCACCGCGGCCGCGATGCCGAGGATCGCCTGGCCGCGCTGGCCTCCGGCCTCGGCGAGCGCGCCGGCGACCTGGCGCAGGCCGCGCGCCAGCCGCACGAGGAGGTGCGCCACTTCTTCTACGAACGGCAGAACCACATCGCCGAACTCGACGAGCTGGCCGAGCGCCTGTTCGCCGACGTGATGGCCGTCGAGCCGCGCGCCCAGCCCGCGCCCGGCGCCGGCGACGCCCACGCGATCGCCGCGCACCTGGAGACCTACCTGCTCGAGAAGCACGGAATCGCCACCCGCGAGCTCGAGTCCGACGCCGGCCTGCTGCGGCGCTTCGACGCGGCGCGCCGGCAGGTGTTCGTCAACGCGGCGGCCGAGCCCGCGCAGCGCGCGTTCCAGCTCGCCACGCAGCTGGCCTACCTCGAGGCCGGCGCCGAGATCGACCAGCTCGTCGCGCAAGGCAGCTTCAGCGGACCCGAGCCGCGTGCGCTCGCCCGCATCGGCCTGGCGAGCTACTTCGCCGGCGCGCTGGTGCTGCCCTACCGCCGCTTCCTCGCCGCGGCCGAGGCGCTGCGCTACGACATCGACCTGCTCGCGCAACGCTTCGGCGTCAGCTTCGAGACGGTGTGCCACCGGCTGTCCACGCTGCAGCGCCCCGACGCCCGCGGCGTGCCGTTCTTCTTCGTGCGCGTCGACCGCGCCGGCAACATCTCCAAGCGCCAGTCGGCCACCGGGTTCCACTTCTCGCACACCGGCGGCACCTGCCCGCTGTGGAACGTCTACGAGGCCTTCGCGCAGCCGCACAAGGTGCTGACGCAGCTCGCGCGCATGCCCGACGGGCGCACCTACCTGTGGATCGCGCGCAGCATCGTGCGCCCCACCGGCGGCTACGGCTCGCCCGAGCGCACCTTCGCCATCGGGCTGGGCTGCGACGTCCGCCACGCATCGCGCCTGGTCTACGCGAAGGGGCTGGCCCTGGCCGACCCCGAGGCCGCGACCCCCATCGGCGCCGGCTGCAAGGTGTGCGACCGCCAGGGCTGCCCGCAGCGCGCCTTCCCGGCGCTGGGCAAGCGCCTGCGCATCGACGAGAACGAGCGCCCGCGCGAACCCTACGCCGCGAGCTGAGCGGGGCGACGGCCGCGCCGCCGCAGCGCGGCCAGCACGGTCGACAGGCCCGCGGCCGCGAGCGCCAGGCCGCCCGGCTCCGGCACCGGCGGCGTCGCGCCGGCGGAATCGACCCACAGCGCCGCGAACAGGCCGATGCTGTCGCCCTGCGGGCCGATGCCCGTGTTGGTGGCGGTCAGCGTGAACGAGCCCGACAGCGTCTGCGTGCCCACCGAGTCGTAGAGGATGTCGTCGGTGAAGGTGTTGGTGAAGTCGATGAACGGATTGGCGTCGCGGCCGTCGCGGTACGACTGCAGGAAGACCTCGATCAGCTCGGACCCTGTCGCGTCGGGCCCGCACTTCATCTCGTTCAGCGGCAGGCAGCCGAACACGGTGCCGTCATCCCAGGTTCGGGTGGCGGGCAGGCCGTCGGTGTGCAGGGTGACGCTCCAGTCGAAGGTCTGCGACACGCTCTCGCCGGTGCCCAGCGACACGTCCCACTCGGTGATGGCGAAGTTCGGGCCGGAGCCGTCCTGGCTGACCGACACGTCGCCGATCTGCGCGGTGGCCGAGGCATGGGCGACGGCATCGCCGCCGGCGAGGATGATGGCGGCGGCGAGCGTCGCCGCGACGGTGTTGTTCATGGCGTGTCCTTCCCTGGTCGTCATTCCCGTGAAGCCCCGCGGTCGCGCCGTCGGGCAGGCCGGCATGGCGAGCGACATCGGCGGGTCGCCAAGACGATGGACCCGCGGCCAAGCGGCGTCCAACCCTAGATCGAGGTCGACAGGACTCGCCACTCGCCACTCGCCACTCGACGGCGGACGCCGGGCGCCACTCCGCCGAACGCGACCGTGCGCCGCGCGATCGATGGGCGCCCGGGCACCTTGGCATACTGCCGCTCGACACCACTCCAGGAGCCGCCCGTGGCCCAAGCCTTCTCCGCAGGCGCCATCGTCTACGCCAAGGACATCCACGCCCTCGCCCGTTTCTACGCCGCGGTGGCCGACCTCGAGGTCATGCACGAGGTCGACGACCACATCGTGCTCGAGTCGGAGACCCTGGAGCTGGTGATCGTCGCGATCCCGGCGGCCACCGCCGCGCGCATCGTCATCGCCTCGCCGCCGCAACGCCGCGAGAACACCGCATTCAAGCCCGTCTTCCCCGTGCCCAGCCTCGAGCAGGCGCGCGCGACGGCCAAGGCCCATGGCGGCGAGCTGGACCCGCCCGGCAAGGAATGGAAGTTCCAGGGCCTGCGCGTGTGCGACGGCTGCGACCCCGAGGGCAACGTGATCCAGCTGCGCGAGCTGCCGGCGGACGCCGGGCTCGGGGACGTCGAGGACTGACGCCGGCCGGCGTCCCTCAGTTCGCCTGCAATACCTTGGGATCCAGCCGCAAGCCGCTGCGGGTCGACTTCAGCAGTTCGATCTTCGACGCGTACACCGCGCGCTGGCGGGCGGTCGTGCTGTCGTCCTCCGCCGCGCGAAGGTGCTCCATCGCGCGGCGGCGGTCGCCGAGGTTCAGGTAGGCGACCGCCAACTGGTAGTGGACCTGGTGGTTGTCGCCGGCCACCCGAAGCGCGCGATTGAGCAGCTCGAGCGCGCGGGCGTAGTCGCCCGCCTCGTTGGCCTTCATCCCGCCGTCGATGGCGGCCATCAGCGCCGCGGCCCGGGAGCGCGGATGCGCGTCGTCGATCGCCGCCGCCTGTTCGACCCGGCCCTCCCGGCGCAGCACGATCGCCAGGTTGTTCCATGCCTGGGCGCTGTCGGGCGCGACCGATATCGCGAAGCGCAGCGCCGCCTCCGCCTGCGCCAGCAGGCCTTTGCGCAGGTACGTCACGCCCAGCGTGTTGTACAGGTTGGCGAACGACGGATCCGTGGCGATGCCGCTGCGCAGCCACCAGTACGCATCGTCCGTGTGCTGGTGCGCCAGCGCCTCGGCGGCGCGGTTGTTCATGAACATCGCGGCCACGCGGGCCTCCGTGATCGGGCGGGTGGACAGGCCCTTCATCTCCGCCGGGGACAGGAAGTCGACCGTCCAGCGATCGCTGTTGAAGCCCCACATGCGCGCCTTCGGGACGGGCAGCCCCACCGAGACGTTGACGTGGCCGACGAGCTCCAGCAGGTCGCCGTCGCGCTCCCAGTGCTCGCTGGTGCTGACGGCCTGGTAGCGCACGTCCAGCCCGATCGCCCTGGCCATGGCGCCGGTCACGATGGCCAGCGACAGGCAGTTGCCGGCCCGCGCGTCGAACGCCTGCGCCGCGTTGCGGGTGAATTCGGCGTCGTAGTCGATCCTGAGCCGCCGGTCCATGAACAAGGCCTCGATCAGGCCCCGCGCCTCGCCGCGCGACTTGATCTCCTCGGCCACCCGCGAATCCAGGTAGGCGTGCATCTCGGGGCTCAGCCCGAAGACGTCGGCGGCGGCGGCGATGCGCTCGGTCGGCGCTGCGAACGACGCGTCGGAAAAGAGCGCCTCGCCGGTGACGGGCGGGGCCGGCGCATCCGCGCACGACGCCAGCACCAGGCACAGGAGCAGCACCGCCCCGAGGCGTCTGGCCTGCTCGAAACCCGGTGCCGCGATCATGGGCCGCATCCTCGTGGACTCCCGCGGAGTCCGGAACCTGTCCCGAGTGTGCGGCGGCGGATCGCGCCTGGCAATGGCGCCGGCCCGGGTGGGCGACGACCCGGCGGCCCGCGGGGGTTAGGATCGTCCGGCGCCGCCCGCCCCTGCAGCCGGACGGCCGTTCACCATCACGTGGAAAGATCGACATGACGCTCGCGATGACCTGGGAGGAGTGGGCGGCGCACGACGCCATCGCGCTGGCCGAGCGCGCGCGCCGGGGCGACGTCACGGCGGCCGAACTCGCGGCGCAGGCGGCGGCCGCCATCGCGCGCGTCGACGGCTCGCTGGACGCCGTGGTCGAAGTCTTCGAGGACGTCGTGGCCGATCCCCTGTGCGACGGCATGCGCCCCGACGGGGTGTTCGCCGGCGTGCCGTACCTGATGAAGGATCTCGGGCCGACGCTGCGGGGCCGGCGCCAGGAATTCGGCTCGATGCTGATGCAGGGCCACCGCCCCGGCCAGGACAGCTTCCTGACCGGCCGCATCCGCCAGGCCGGCCTGAACATCCTCGGCCGGACGACGACGCCGGAATTCGGCGTCTGCAGCGCGGCGGAGAACCGCTTGCACGTCACGCGCAATCCGTGGGACGTCGGGTTCACCACCAACGGCTCGTCCGCCGGCACGGCCGCCGTGGTGGCCGCGGGCGTCGTGCCGATGTCGCACGCGACCGACGGGGGCGGCTCCATCCGCATCCCGGCGGGCGCGACAGGCAACATCGGCCTGAAGGTCTCGCGCGGCGTGTTCTCCCTGGCGCCCGGGCTGTCGGACCTGTCCGGCCTGGTGTCGATCCAGGGCTGCCACAGCCGCTCGGTGCGCGACACGGCCACCTTCGTCGACCATTGCCGCGGCGGCGCGCCGGGCGAGTTCATGCCGTTCTGGCAGCCGTCCGGACCGTACCGGGAACTCATCCGCGGCAACCCGCCGCCGCTGCGCATCGCGCTGTCGCACGAGTGGGGCGACCATCGCGCCACGCCCCATTTCGTGGCCGAGCTCGCGCGCGTCGGGCGCCTGCTCGAAGGGCTGGGCCACCACGTCGACTGGCAGCTGCCGCCGGTGGACTTCCGCGCCGCCTTCGCCGCGCAGACCACGTGCTACATCACCAACTTCGCCCAGGTCATCGCCGGCCATCTCGCGCGCCTGGGCCTGGCGCGGCCGCCGCAAGACCTGCTGGAGCCGATCAACATCAAGATCTGGGAGGCCGGGCTGCACACGTCCTACGGCGAGCGCGCCGCCATGCAGGCGCAGTTCAACAGCACGTCGCGGGCGTGGGGCGCGTTCCTGGAGGACTGGGACATCGTGCTGACTCCCGTCACCGCGCTGCCGACGCCCCAGGTCGGCAGCATCGACTACCTCACCCGCAGCACGAACCCTTCGGTGCACGACTGGTTCGCCCACCTCTGGCGCAATTTCGCCTACACCCCGCTCGCCAACCTGTGCGGCACGCCGGCCATCTCGCTGCCGCTCGCGTTCCAGGAGAGCGGCCTGCCGCTGGGCATCCAGGCGCAGACGCGGCAGGCCGGCGACGGCCTGCTGCTGCAGCTCGCCGCGCAGATCGAACGGGCGCTGGGCGGGAAGTGGAACGGCGGCCAGCGGCCGCGCGTCCATGTCGCTGCGAACGGGGACGCGGGATCGCAGCCCTGATGGCCGTCGGCAATGCATGGGCGACGGGTCTCGGACGTCGCGCGATCCGTGCCTGCAGGCCTGCGGGCAGGCACTTGTGCCGTGATCAGGTGGCCGCCGGCCGGCGACGTTCGCGAGCGACTACCGGCGAGCAGGCTGGCCCGCCGCGGCAGCCTCATCGCCTCACCTGATCGTCAACCGACGTCCCTGCACTTGCGCGCCTCACGACAAGGCGGGCCATGATCACACGCCCTGCAACGGCCACACTTCGACGACGCCATGGGCAACGGCGCACGGTGCTTTCGACACCAGGCGAATCGCGTCCTGGAGGTCGACCGCATCGATCACGGCAAAGCCGGCGATCGGCAGGTCACTGCGCAGGAAGGGACCTTGAACCGCCTGCACCCCCGAGTCGTCGGGATTCCGCACCTGGACGGGCGCCCCGGCCATGCCGATGAGCGCGCCCTGCGCCCTCAGGCTCGCATCGTGCGCATGCGCGGCGTCGCGCAGGGGCTGAGCCGTCCGTTGATAGCCGGCTTCGTCGCCGTACCCAATCGTGATGAATTTCGCCATGGTGGCCTCCGTGTCAGCGTGCTGCCGCGGTCGGGCAGATGACGGACCCAGGCGAACTCGACGTGAAATCACGGTGCGCACGGACTGTCGGCCGGGGAATTCGGCCGCGCACACCATTTGCCGCGACAGGGCCTGTGCAGAAAGGATCGCCCGATGAGGATCGCCCAGGTCGCCCCGTTGTTCGAAAGCGTCCCGCCCCCCGGCTACGGGGGCACCGAGCGCGTCGTCTCCTACCTCACCGAAGCCCTGGTCGACCTCGGCCACGACGTGACGCTGTACGCCAGCGGCGACTCCCGGACCCGCGCGCGGCTCATCCCGATCGTCGAGCGCGGCCTTCGCCTCGATCCGCGCCAGCCCGACTGGCTCCCATGGCATACGCTGATGCTGGACCGCGTGTTCACGGACGCGCCGGATTTCGACGTCATCCACTTCCATGTGGACTTCCTGCACTATCCCCTGGTGCGGCGCAGTCCTTCCCCCTGCCTGACCACGCTTCACGGCCGGCTGGACCTGCCCGACCTGGGCCCGCTGCACCGCCACTTCCGAGAACAGGGCCTGGTCTGCATCTCCAACAGCCAGCGGCTGCCGCTCGCCGGCGCGCGCTTCCTGGCCACCGTGCATCACGGGTTGCCGGAAGCGCTCTATCGCTTCCATCCGCGCGTCGGCGACTACTTCGCATTCGTGGGCCGCATCTCCCCGGAGAAGCGCGTCGACCGCGCCATCCGCGTCGCGCAGGCAGCCGGCGTACCGCTGCGCATCGCCGCCAAGGTCGACCGTGTCGACCAGGCCTACTTCGAGCGGGAGATCCGGCCCCTGCTCGCCGATCCGCTCATCCACTTCGAGGGCGAACTGTGCGAGGACGACAAGGATGAGTTCATCGGCAATGCCCGTGCACTGCTGTTTCCCATCGACTGGCCGGAGCCGTTCGGCCTCGTGATGATCGAGGCGCTGGCCTGCGGCACGCCCGTGATCGCCTGGCGCTGCGGCTCGGTGCCCGAAGTCCTCGATCAAGGCGTCAGCGGGTGGATCGTGAACGACCTGGACGAGGCGATCGCCGCGGCGCGCAGCATCGATCGAATCGATCGCTCGGGCTGCCGGCAGGCCTTCGAAAGGCGCTTCACGGCACGCCGCATGGCCGAGCAGTATGTTTCGGTCTACAGGGCCCTCAGCGCCGCCGGGCGCGGGGAATGCGACGACGAGGCGGAAAGCGAAAGCTTGCCCGAACAGCGATGAGCCACGGCCGGATCCAGATAGATGGCCGCTGGTACGTCCTGGCCACCGGCGCACCGGCCGAAGAAAACCCGCAGAC
>JAEKKH010000514.1 GCA_019510465.1 Burkholderiales bacterium | reverse complement strand
GCCGCCGCCAAGGGCAACCCGCCGCCCGTGCTGAAGGCGTTCCAGCCGATCGACCCGAACTCGTTCGTGCAGGCCGGCCCGAAGTACAACGCCCAGGACCAGAGCGCGGCCCGCCTGAGCTTCAAGTGGAAGCCCACGCGCGACATCACCTGGAACGCGTCGTACGAGAAGTTCCTGGACCGCGGCACGCCCAGCATGAACCTGATGCAGAACCCGCGCCCCGGCGAGAAGTTCTGGTCGGCGCTCATCAGCGTGGCGCCGTACCTCGACCGCAACGTCAACACCTTCCGCAGCCGCGTCGACTGGAACCTGAGCGACTATCTGGCGTTCAACTACACGGCGGGCTATTCGGACTACAAGGGCTCGGGCGACTTCGACCAGTCCGGCGGCGCCACGGTGCCCACCAGCTTCTCCAGCGGCGCGACGGTGCAGGAAGACCGCACCAACTGGTCGCACTACAAGAACCAGAGCCACGAATTCCAGCTGCAGTCGCGCGGCACGCACGACGTGGACTGGATCCTGGGCGCGTACTACGCCGCCGAGGACAACGGCATCCGCTTCGACATCCCCATCTCCAACGGCACGCAGCAGGGCAACATCGGCTGGCAGGGCTCGTTCATCCAGCCCAAGGAGACCGTGCGTTCCGAGGCGCTTCGGCCAGGCCACCTGGAACATCACCAACGCCCTGCACCTGACCGGCGGCGCGCGCTTCACCTGGGACGACCGCAAGAACGAGGGCGGCATCAACTGGGGCTACGGCTCGACGTCGCCCAACACCCCGATCGATCCGGGCACCGATCCGTCCACCATCGGCTACGGGCCGGGCCACAACGACGGCCACTTCACCGGCAACAAGGCCACCTGGCTGGGCCGCGTGAACTACGACATCGCCAAGGACTTCCTGGCCTACGGCAGCGTGTCCACCGGCTACAAGTCCGGCGGCCTGCAGGACGGCGGCCTGCACTACGGGCCCGAGACGCTGACCAACTACGAGGTCGGCACCAAGAACACGCTGTTCGGCGGCACGGTCACGTTCAACAACTCGGTCTACTACGAGGACTTCAAGAACTTCCAGTTCAGCGCGCCGGTCACCAACCCCGACGGCACCCATTCGCTGGCGACGTCCAACGCCAAGGGCGCGA
>JAEKKH010000135.1 GCA_019510465.1 Burkholderiales bacterium | reverse complement strand
CGGCCAGCAGCACCTGCGCGAACACCGGGCCGGGATGGAAGGCGAAGCTCTCGTTGCTGCGCTCGTAGACGCTGACGCCCACCAGGTCGCTGGGCATCAGGTCGGCGGTGAACTGCACGCGCGAGAAGCTCAGGCCCAGGGAGACCGCGAGCACGTGCGCGAGCGTCGTCTTGCCCACGCCGGGCACGTCTTCGATGAGGAGATGGCCGCCGGCCAGCAGGCAGGCGATGGAGTCGTCGATCTGGGCCGGCTTGCCGACGATGATCGTGCTAATCTGGCCTTGCAGCCGTGTCAGACGCGCTTGCAGCGATGAAGTCATGGCTCAACGATAGCTGAACGGCAGGGACAACGCGTGCGTACGGGCGGACCGAGGCGACATGAACTCCGGGGTTTCGAGACAGGCGGTCAGAGCGACCGGGCAAGCGGGAGGCCGATGATGTCGACCGCATACTTCACCCATGCCGACTGCCGGCGCCACGACATGGGCCGGGGCCACCCCGAATGTCCGGCACGGCTCGACGCCATCGAGGACCACTTCCTCGCCACGGGCCTGGCCGACGTGCTGGCGCGCCACGACGACGCGCCCGTCGCGCGGCCCGAGGACCTGGCCCACGCCCACAGCAGCAACTACCTCAGCGAGCTCGACGAGATCTTCAGGCGCGTGGCCGAATCGGGCGAGCTGAAATCTGTCGACCCGGACACCGCCGCCTGCCCGCACACGCGCCAGGCCGCGCTGCGCGCCGCCGGCGCCGCGGTGACCGCCACCGACCTGGTGCTCGACGGCCGGGCCGAGAACGCCTTCTGCGCGATCCGCCCGCCCGGCCACCACGCCACGCGCGACGCCGCGATGGGATTCTGCTTCTACAACAACGTGGCCATCGCCGCGCGCCACGCCCTCGACGTGCGCGGCCTGCAGCGCGTGGCCATCGTCGACTTCGACGTCCATCACGGCAACGGCACCGAGGACATCATCGCCGGCGACGAGCGCGTGCTGATGGTGAGCATCTTCCAGGACCAGCTCTACCCGTTCACCGGCAACGAGCCCAAGGCCGGCAACATGCTCAACGTGCCGGTGCCGGCCTACACCAAGGGCGCCGAGATCCGCGAGATCGTCGAGCAACGATGGCTGCCGCTGCTCGAGCAGTTCAGGCCGCAGATGATCTTCGTCTCCGCCGGCTTCGACGCCCATCGCGACGACGACCTCGGCCGCCTGGGCCTGGTCGAGGCCGACTACGAATGGATCACGCGCCGCCTCGTCGACGTCGCCAGGCGCCACGCGCAGGGCCGCATCGTCAGCTGCCTGGAGGGCGGCTACAACCTGGACGCGCTGGCGCGCAGCGCGGCCGCGCACGTGCGGGTGCTGGCCGGGCTGTGACGCCGCCCGCGCGCAGGTGCGCGCTCGTCACCCGAGCGCCGGCGCGTCAGGCGCCGACGCGCGCACGCATGGCGGCGAGGTCGCTCACGGGCCGTACCTCGATCGAGCCGTAGGCCGTCCAGGGCTGCTCGTGCGCCATGCGCACCGCCTCCTCCATGGACTCCGCCTCGATGATGGTGAAGCCGGCCAGCATCTCCTTGGTCTCGGCGAAGGGTCCGTCGAGCACCGTGGAGCGTCCGTTGCGTGTCCGCACCGTGCGGGCCGTGGCGGCCGGTTGCAGTTGCCGGAATCCCAGCACCTTGCCTTGCGCCTGCAGGGAGTCGGCGTTGGTCAGGCAATCGCGCATCTTCACGTTGAACTCTGCCTCGGGCAGCTTGTCCAGGAGTTCGGGATCGGTGTATACAAGCAGCAGGTATTGCATGGCGGCCAAGACGTGTGGACTGGAAGGGTGCGGCGATTCTGCCTGCCGCGCGATAATTTTTCCAATCCCCCATGCCCGTCGCGTCGAAAACGGACGGCGCCATCCGTCGTGGTGACAGGAGGCGGTCCGTTCCGGTCGCCGCTGCCAACCGAACCAGGAGAACGACATGCGAGTGATGGTCATCGTCAAGGCGAACGAGAATTCCGAAGCGGGGGTGATGCCCCCGGCCGAGCTGTTCGAAGCCATGGGCAAGTACAACGAGGAGCTGGTCAAGGCCGGCATCATGCTGGCCGGCGACGGCCTGCAGCCGTCGTCCAAGGGCGTCCGGGTGCACTTCTCCGGAAACAGCCGCACCGTGACCGACGGCCCGTTCGCCGAGACCAAGGAGCTCGTCGCCGGCTTCTGGCTGTGGCAGGTGCGCTCGATGGAGGAGGCCATCGAATGGGTGCGGCGCTGCCCGAACCCGCACGTGGGCGAGAGCGACGTCGAGATCCGGCCGATCTTCTCCGCCGAGGACTTCGCCGCGCTGCTGCCGGCCGACATCGCCAGCAAGGTCACCGCGCAGGACAGCAACCTGCGCGAGAAGCTCGCGGCCAAGGCGTGATGCGCACGTGCCCGCCACCCGGAGACCGCCGCCATGGCGCGTGACGTCCACCGCACCATCGACGCGGTCTGGCGCCTGGAATCGGCGCGCATCATCGGCGCGCTGGCGCGCCGGGTGCGCGACGTCGGCCTGGCCGAGGAACTGGCGCAGGATGCCCTCGTCGCCGCGCTGGAGCACTGGCCCACGGACGGCGTGCCCGACAACCCGGGAGCCTGGCTGATGGCCACCGCCAAGAACCGCGCGCTCGACCGCCTGCGCCAGTTCACGCTGCACCACCAGAAGCAGCAGGAGCTGGGCGCCGACGCCGACGCGCGCGGCGACCACGTCGTGCCCGACTTCAGCGATTCGCTCGACGACGCCGACGACATCGGCGACGACCTGCTGCGCCTGGTCTTCACCGCCTGCCACCCCGTGCTGTCGCGCGAGGCGCAGGTGGCCCTGACGCTCAAGCTGCTGGCCGGCATGAGCACCGCCGAGATCGCGCGTGCCTTCCTGCAGCCCGAACCCACCATCGCCCAGCGCATCGTGCGCGCCAAGCGCACGCTGGGCGACGCCGAGGTGCCGTTCGAGGTGCCGCGGGGCGACGCGCTGCAGGCGCGCCTGTCGGCGGTGCTGGAGGTGGTCTATCTCATCTTCAACGAGGGCTACTCGGCCACGGCCGGCGACGACTGGACGCGCCCGGCGCTGGTGGAGGAAGGGCTGCGCCTCGCGCGCATCCTGGCGAACCTGTCGCCGGACACGTCCGAGGTGCAGGGCCTGGTGGCGCTGATGGAGATCCAGGCCTCGCGCATGCGCGCCCGGCTCGATGCGAAGGGCAAGCCGATCCTGCTGATGGCACAGGACCGCGGCCGCTGGGACCAGCTGCTGATCGGGCGCGGCCTGGCCGCGCTCGCGCTCGCCGAGCAGCTTGGCGACGAGGCCGGCCCCTACCAGCTGCAGGCGGCGATCGCGGCCTGCCACGCGCGCGCCCGCACGCCGGAGGCCACCGACTGGACCCGCATCGTCGCGCTGTACGGCGAGCTGATGTCGGCCGCGCCGTCGCCGGTGGTCGAGCTCAACCGCGCGGTCGCCGTCAGCATGGCGTCCGGCCCGGCCGCGGCGCTGCTGCTGGTCGACGGCCTCGTCACCGACGGCCACCTGGCGCGCTACCACCTGCTGCACGCCGCGCGCGGCGACCTGCTGGCGCGGCTGGAACGCCACGACGAGGCGCGCGTCGAGTTCGAGCGCGCCGCCGCGATGACGGCCAACGAGCGCGAGAAGGCGCTGCTGCTGGAACGGGCGCGGGAGGCGGCCACGCGCTAGAAGTCCGGTGGGATCTGGTCGCGCCCCCGCGCTTCAAGCTCCGGCGGCCGTGCCAGCGCCCGCGCGTCACGCGCGAGCGCTGGCGCCTGCGGCGGATCAGGCCTGCGGGCCGCAGCCGTCCATGGGCGGCGCCGACTTCAGGTTCTCGCGGATCTGGTCCATCGTCAGCTCCTTGACCTGCGTGGCGAGCGACCACAGGTGGCCGAACGGATCGGCCACCAGGCCGTAGCGCGCGCCCCAGAACATCTCGGTCACGGGCATGCGCGACGTCGCGCCGGCGCGCGTGGCGCGCGCGAAGGACGCGTCGGCGTCGGTGACGGACAGGTGCAGGGTGACGGCCGTGCCGCCCAGCGAAGTCGGGCCGAGCGCATGCATCTCGGGGAACTCGTCGACCAGCATCAGCGCGGAGTCGCCGATGCGCAGCATCGCATGCATGAGCTTGCCGCCCGGGCCGGCGAGGCGGTCGACCTCGACGGCGCCGAACGCTTCCTTGTAGAACTCGATGGCGGCCGAGGCGTCCTTGCAGACGAGGTGTGGCGTGATGGCGTGCAGGCCGTGCGGGATCGGGTTGACGGTCGAAGTCATGGGGTCTCCTGGCGGTTGAAGGAACCTGAAGCGGTTGACGCTTCATCGCTACGACGTTCGGCGGCGCGCGGCTTCGACACGGCAGGCCAAAATAGCCGCCCCAAGGACCGGCGCGCCCGTGGCCGCGTGTCCCCGTCATCCGGCAGCCGCTGAGCTCCCGCACAATCGCCGCATGGAAAACTGGTTTTCGCCCGAACTGCTCGCCCTGATCCGCGAGGCCGAGCAGCCGCACGCCTACATCGCGCTGTTGCTGATCGCCGCCGCGGTCCCTGTCGCCTGGGGCGTCCCGCGGCTGCTGCGCGGGCCCGAGCCGCGCCACGGCTCCATCGTCTTCGGCGGCCGCATCTTCGACGGCGTGATGTTCCCGGCCCTGTGGCTGGGCCTGGTGTGGATCGCTCGCCTGTTCTGCGTGCGCCAGCACCTGCCGCTGGCCGTCTTCAAGGTCGTCATCCCCATCCTGCTGTCGCTGCTGGTGATCCGGCTGACGGTGCGCGTGATGCGCGTGGCGTTCCCGAAATCGAGCCTCGTGCGCGCGGTCGAGAAGACGGTGTCGTGGGCGGCCTGGCTCGGCGTCGTGCTGTGGATCACTGGCGTGCTGCCGTCGTTCGTCGAGGCGCTGGACGCCATCCACTGGAAGATGGGCGCCGGCACGGTCAGCCTGGCCACGATCCTCGAGGGCGTGATCGTCGCCGGCTTCGTGCTGATGGTCACGCTGTGGGTGTCGGCCGCGATCGAGGCGAGGATGCTCAAGGGCGCAACGGGCCAGCGGCTGTCGTGGCGCAAGGCGGCCGCCAACGTCGTGCGCGCCGCGCTCGTGTTCATCGGCCTGCTGCTGGCGCTCTCGGCGGTGGGCATCGACCTGACGGCGCTGTCGGTGCTGGGCGGCGCGATCGGCGTCGGCCTGGGCCTGGGCCTGCAGAAGCTGGCCGCCAACTACGTCAGCGGCTTCGTGATGCTGGCCGAGGGCGCGCTGCGCATCGGCGACACCGTCAAGGTGGACGGCTTCGAGGGCCGCATCTCCGACATCACCACGCGCTACACGGTGCTGCGGGCGCTCAACGGCCGCGAGGCGATCGTGCCCAACGAGATGATGGTGACCCAGCGCGTCGAGAGTTCCACGCTGGCCGACCCGAAGATGGCGCTGAACACCGTCGTGCAGGTGGGCTACGACACCGACCTCGACGCCCTGGTGCCGCGGATCCTCGCGGTGGTGCCGGACATCCAGCGCGTGATCGCCGACCCGGCGCCGTCGGTGCAACTGAGCGCCTTCGCCTCCGACGGTCTGGAGCTGACGATCTCGTTCTGGATCGCCGACCCCGAGAACGGCACCGGCAGCGTCAAGTCCGACGTCAACCTGGCGCTGCTGCGGCTGTTCAATGCCGAAGGCGTCGAGATCCCGTTCCCGCAGCGGGTGGTGCGCACCTTGGCGGCCTCCGGCGGTGCCGAGACGCAGGGCGTCGTGCCGGGCGCGCAGTCGGCGCCGTCGCTGGCGACGTCGTCGGCGCCCGCGGCGAGCGCGTCGGAACTGAGGGATGCGCCGCCGTCGCGGGGGCAGGGGCCGGGAGTGCTCGAGCCGGGGGGCGCTGTGGGGAGCTGACGGTAGCCTTTGGGGTTGGTTGGTCGGTTGGTCGGTTGGTTGGGCGGGCGGGCGGGCGGTTCTTCGTTGGTGGGCACGACTCACCGGGGGAGTCTTTTCCGCTCGTGTCCCCCGTCGGCCTGCGGCCTCCTCCTCCTTTACCTCGCGGAAAAGACTCCCCCGGTTCGCCGTGCCGCGCATGACGTGCCGGCGTTCAACATTCGCTGGGGGCCGCGTCGAACTTCTTGAGAAGGTCTTGGCATCCACGGGCCATCGAGGCCGCGTCGATGCCCGCGGCCATCGCCTTGGCGGGGCGCCGGGCTTGACGCGAACTGCCGGCCAGCCCGCCAAGGCTCCTTCTCGAGACCTACAAGGCGCATCGCCGAAAGCGACCGCGGTCGCATCTGCGCAGCGACCAGCCTGGCACCCAACGACCTCGAGCGAAGCACCCTCTGCGAGCGCGCGGCCGCAGGCCCGCGCCTTCGTCCGTCTCGAGAAGGAGCCTTGGCGGGCTGGCCGGCAGTTCGCGTCAGGCCCGCCGGCAGGCGAGGCGGCGGGCCGTGGGACTCGACGCGGCCTCGATGGCCCGTCGAGGCCAAAGCCCTCTCAAATCACACCTGCGCGTCTCCCACAGCGAATGTTGAACGCTGGCACGCCATGCGCGGCACGGCGAGCCGGGGGAGTCTTTTCCGCGAGGTAAAGGAGGAGGAGGCCGCAGGCCGACGGGGGACACGAGCGGAAAAGACTCCCCCGGCGAGTCGTGCCCTTCCCGAAAGAGAAGCCCCGGCGAGTCGTGCCCTCCCCGAAAGACAAGCCCCCGGTGGAGTTGTGTCCTCTCCAGAATGAGAACTCCCCGCAAGCCAAAAACAAGAAAGCCCGCAAAAAAGCGGGCCTTCGGTCAAACGATACCGGTCGGTCGGTCGGTCAGGCCACGGCCACCGGAATCTTGCCGATCTTCGCCTGCCACTCCTTCGGCCCCGTGATGTGCGCCGAGGTGCCGCCCGAATCGACGGCCACCGTCACCGGCATGTCGACCACGTCGAACTCGTAGATCGCTTCCATGCCCAGGTCGGCGAAGCCGACGACCTTGGCCGACTTGATCGCCTTCGAGACGAGATAGGCCGCGCCGCCGACGGCCATCAGGTAGGCCGACTGGTGGTTCTTGATGGACTCGATGGCCACCGGGCCGCGCTCGGCCTTGCCGATCATCGCGATCAGGCCCGTCCTGGCGAGCATCATCTCGGTGAACTTGTCCATGCGCGTGGCTGTGGTGGGGCCGGCCGGGCCGACGACTTCGTCACGCACCGGGTCGACCGGGCCGACGTAGTAGATGACGCGGTTGGTGAAGTCCACCGGCAGGGCCTCGCCCTTGGCCAGCATGTCCTGGATGCGCTTGTGCGCGGCGTCGCGGCCGGTCAGCATCTTGCCGTTCAGCAGGAGGGTGTCGCCATGCTTCCACGTGGCCACCTCGGCCGGCGTCAGCGCGTCCAGGTCGACGCGCTTGCTCTTGTTGTAGTCGGGTGCCCACTTCACGTCGGGCCACAGGTCCAGGCTCGGCGCCTCGAGGTAGGCCGGGCCGGAGCCGTCGAGGACGAAGTGCGCGTGGCGCGTGGCGGCGCAGTTGGGGATCATCGCCACGGGCTTGGACGCGGCATGCGTCGGGAAGGTACTGATCTTGATGTCCAGCACCGTGGTCAGGCCGCCCAGGCCCTGGGCGCCGATGCCCAGCGCGTTGACCTTCTCGTAGAGCTCGACGCGCAGTTCCTCGAGCTTGTTCGAGGGGCCGCGCTGCAGCAGCTCGTGCATGTCGATGTCTTCCATCAACGATTCCTTGGCCAGCAGCATCGCCTTCTCGGCGGTGCCGCCGATGCCGATGCCCAGCATGCCGGGCGGGCACCAGCCGGCGCCCATCGTCGGAACCGTCTTCAGCACCCAGTCGACCAGGTTGTCGCTGGGATTCATCATGATGAACTTGCTCTTGTTCTCCGAGCCGCCGCCCTTGGCCGCGACCGTGACGTCGACCTTGTCGCCCGGCACGAGCTGCACGTGCACGACGGCGGGCGTGTTGTCGCGCGTGTTCTTGCGCGCGAACAGCGGGTCGTCGAGCACTGACGCCCGCAGCACGTTGTCCGGGTTCAGGTAGCCGCGGCGCACGCCTTCGTCGACGACTGCCTCGATGCCGGCGTCGCAGCCCTCGAAGCGCACGTCCATGCCGATCTTGAGGAACACGTTGACGATGCCGGTGTCCTGGCAGATGGGGCGCTTGCCCTCGGCGCTCATGCGCGAGTTCGTCAGGATCTGCGCGATCGCGTCCTTGGCCGCCGGGCTCTGCTCGCGCTCGTAGGCGCGCGCGAGGTGGGCGATGTAGTCGGCGGGATGGTAGTAGCTGATGAACTGGAGCGCGGAGGCGACGCTCTCGATCAGGTCGGCGGCTTTGATGAGGGTGGGCATGGGATCTGGCCGGGTTGCGGGAGGCAGTCCGGCATTATCCGCCGCGGCGGTTCCGCAGCGCCGCGGTCGGGCACTTCCGGGGCCGGCGCCGGTTCACACCCTGGCATCTGGGCTCGGCCCGCACGTCACGGACGGCGGATTCAGGTGCCCGCGCCCTCGATCGCGGGCGCCACGGCGGCGAGTCGGCGCTTGCGCCAGCGCTGGAAGCGTTCCCGCGCCGGCACCTCGACGGCATAGTGCAGCGCCGTCGCGCCGGCCAGCGACACGGCCGTGGCCGCCAGCATGGCCCAGCCGTAGCCGACCGACTGCGCGCGCAGGCCGTGCATGACGGCGTAGCCGATGTTCTGGTGCAGCAGGTACAGCGGGTAGGAGATCGCGCCGAGGAACACCAGCACGCGCGTGTCCAGCAGCCTGGCGCGGCGCTGCGACACCAGCCAGAACACGGCGACGATCGCCAGCGCCAGCACGCCGCCGCGCACCCCCTGCGCGAGGAAGGCGGCCGCCGCGGCGATGCCGTACTGGAGCCAGCTCGCGCGCGAGGCGCGGCCCTCCTGGTAGTCGAGGAAGGCGGTCACGCCGATGCCGAAGTAGCCGCAATGCTCCAGCAGCAACACCCGATCCAGGATCACGGGCAGCGGGCGGCCGATCCAGTGGCAGGCGAGGTAGGCGGCCACACCCGTGAGCATCCAGCCGGTGACCAGCAGGCGGGTGCGCGGCAGCCAGCCCGCGGCGAGCACGCCCACGATCCAGGCATAGAACACGAGTTCGACCTCCAGGCTCCAGTAGACGCTGTCGACGTGGGGCACGTGGACGTATTCCTGCAGCATGGTCAGGTTGAACGCGGCCTGCGCCGGCGTGACGGTGCGGCCCGCCAGGGGCCACAGCGCCATCACGGCGAAGGTGACGGCCACGCCGACCCAGTAGGTCGGGTAGAGCCGGGCCACGCGCGCGATCACGAATTCGCTGGCGGAGCGCATGCGGCTCAGGGTCATCAGCATCACGAAGCCGCTGATGGCGAAGAACAGCTCGACGCCGAATCCGCCGTTGTAGGCGTGGAACGGCGCGGACGCGTCGCCGAAGAGTTCGCCGTAGCGCACCGTGTAGTGAAACAGCAGCACCCAGGTGGCGGCGATGCCGCGCAGGGCATCGAGCTCTCGGCTGCGTGAAGCGTGGGACGTATCCATGGAACCCTCCTCGTGCCGCCCGGTCGGGCCGTTCGCCCGTCGGGCGGCCATTCGGCTCATCCCGTGCCGCGATCCTGGCGCGCCGGCGACGGCGTCGCGGGCGCGGGGGGCGGTCACGTCAATCGGGCAACGTGGCGGGGCACGCCGGAATTATCCCCTGGCACAACGGCGGCCGGCCGGCCGCCGCACCCCCTATCCTGGTGAATCGCGGCCCGGCGGGCAGGCTTCAGGCGCGCAGGTGGCCCAGGATCACGCCGCCGTAGGCGAGCACGCACAGCACGATGGCCACCAGCACCATCGCACTGCCCAGGTCCTTGGCGCGGCCGGACAGCTCGTGGAACTCGGGGCCGATGCGGTCGACCACCGCCTCGAGGGCGCTGTTGGCGATCTCGCAGATCAGCACCAGGCCCACGGCCATGAGCATCATCATCGTCTCGACCCAGCTGCGTCCCAGGACCAGCGCCAGCGGCACGAGCACGATGCTGAGCGCCACCTCCTGGCGGAAGGCCTTCTCGAGCCAGGCCGCGCGCAGGCCCTTCAGGCTGATGTCGAATGCGCGCGCGATCCGGTCCAGGCCGGTGCGCGTCTTCTGGATCTGGTGGTCTTCCATGCTTGGCCAGCGCTTCCCGGGCTTCAGTGGTCCGCCGCGCGCTGCGGCAGCAGGCGGTCGACGTAGGCCAGCGCCAGCGCCGACACGAGGAAGGCCAGGTGGATCAGCGTCTGCCACATCAGCACCTTGGCGTCGTAGGCATCGGCGTTGATGAAGGTGCGAAGGAGGTGGATCGAGCTGATGCCGATGATGGCGGTGCCGAGCTTGACCTTGAGCACCGAGGCGTTGACGTGCGACAGCCATTCCGGCTGGTCGCGGTGGCCCTCCAGGTCCAGGCGCGACACGAACGTCTCGTAGCCGCCGATGATCACCATCACGAGCAGGTTCGAGATCATCACCACGTCGATCAGCCCCAGCACCACCAGCATGATGACCGTTTCGTTGAGCGAGGTGACGCCGGTGGCCGCGCCCGAATCGCTCGGCGCCGGGTGATATCCGATGCTCTGGACGAGAATTTGCAGTGCATGTCCGTCGCCCATCGCCGCTTGCAGAAGATGTACCAGTTCGATCCAGAAATGCACCACATAGACACACTGCGCCAGGATCAACCCCAGGTAGAGTGGCAGCTGGAGCCAGCGCGTGGCGAAGATCAGTCGCGGCAGCGGGCGGAGGCGGGGAGGCGTGTTCGGGGTCATGGGGCCCTGTTCGTGGTCGTGGAGGTCGAGCGCGCATTCGCACGGGTGCCGGCCGATTGTAGGGAGCGCGCGGCCGGGTCGAGTCAGGCCTGGGTAAGAGCGCCGACCTAAGGTCCGCTTGCTCGCCCCCGCGCCGGGCATGCATCGTCGCGCCGCGGGCCCGTTCACGTTCCGAGTAGCAGAATCAGAGATTCCGGGCATCCCGCGTGATGCCCGCCATTCCCAGGAGACAGCATCCATGAGCGCCGCAGAGCACACCCCGCACGAGCTGCACACCTACGACCCGCCGGCCGACCTGAAGGCGCAAGCCTGGGTCAGCGGCATGGACGCCTACGGCGCGCTGTGCGCCGAGGCCGAGGCCGACCACGAGGCCTTCTGGGCCCGCCGTGCCCGCGAGCTGCTGTCCTGGAAGAAGCCGTTCACGCAGACGCTGGACTCGAGCGACCCGCCGTTCTACAAGTGGTTCGCCGACGGCACCCTCAACGCGTCGTACAACTGCCTCGACCGCCAGGTGGAGGCAGGCCTCGGCGACAAGGTCGCGCTCATCTTCGAGGCCGACGACGGCAAGGTCAGCCGCGTCACCTACCGGGACCTGCTGGCGCGCACCTGCCGCATGGCCAATGCGCTCAAGGCACGCGGCGTGAACAAGGGCGACCGGGTCGTCATCTACATGCCCATGTCGGTCGAGGGCGTCGTGGCGATGCAGGCCTGCGCCCGCATCGGCGCGCCGCACTCGGTGGTGTTCGGCGGCTTCTCGGCGCAGAGCCTGCGCGACCGCATCGAGGACACCGGCGCCGTGGCCGTCCTCACCGCCGACGAGCAGATGCGCGGCGGCAAGGCCATCCCGCTCAAGCCGATCGTGGACGACGCGATCGCGCTCGGGGGCTGCGGCTCGGTCAGGGACGTCATCGTCTACCGGCGCACGGGCGGCCAGATCCCCTGGACGCCGCGCGACAGCTGGATGCACGAGCTGGCCGCCGCCGCGGCCGACACCTGCGAGCCCGAGTGGGTCGGCGCCGAGCATCCGCTGTTCCTGCTCTACACCTCCGGCTCCACCGGCAAGCCCAAGGGCGTGCAGCACTCCACCGGCGGCTACCTGCTGCATGCGGCGCTGACCACCAAGTGGACATTCGACCTGAAGCCGGACGACGTCTTCTGGTGCACCGCCGACATCGGCTGGGTCACCGGCCACACCTACATCACCTATGGCCCGCTGGCGCTCGGCGGCACCGAGATCGTGTTCGAGGGGGTGCCCACCTTCCCGGACGCCGGCCGCTTCTGGAAGATGATCCAGGACCACCAGGTCACCAAGTTCTACACCGCGCCCACCGCCATCCGCTCGCTGATCAAGGCGGCCGAGGCCAACGACAAGGTGCACCCGAAGTCCTACGACCTGTCCAGCC
>JAEKKH010000134.1 GCA_019510465.1 Burkholderiales bacterium | reverse complement strand
GATGCGGCCGCCGCCATGCAGCACGTTCAGCAGCAGCGGCTTGTCGAACAGGCGGCTCTGGATCGGGCTGCCGAACACGGTGGTGCCCTGCGCCGAATAGAAGTTCTTGTACATGTCGGATGCGCGGATCGTGGTGGCCATGGCGGTGTCCGTCGCCGCCGCTGCGACGTCGGCATCCGCGATCGGCGTGGCCGCGACGATCACGCGCAAGGCGCCGCCGGTCCCGGTGTCGCTGTCATGGCAGCCGGCGCCCGCGCAGGTGTTCGTCGAGGTGACGCCATTCTGCGTGATGGGCAGCTGCTTGAGGAAGATCGGGAAGATGCACTTCTGGAAATAAGGAAAGGCGAGCGTGGCCCCACCGGTCGTCGACGGGTTGTCGACGTTGCCGGGATTGGTCAGGGGATCGCCGCCCCCGCCGCAGCCGGCGAGCAGGCCACCGGCCACCAGGGTGGCGAAGGCCGCGCGGCCGATGCCCGCGCGGCGCGGCGAGGGCGCGCTGGCGCTCGCCATGGCCGCCGCCGCCCCAGCCTCGTCCTGCGCAAGGCCGCAGGATGCCCCCCCCGTTTTCTGCTTCTGCATCTTCATGGATTCATGCAACCTGCCGCGATCCAGTTGGCGATGGTCGCATAGTTCGCGCCGTTGGCGGGCAGTACCGCAGCGGTCTGGGTGGTCGCCGCCTGCGGGTGCGGGATCGTCGACGGACGCGCCAGCAGGTAGCTGGTGGGCGGATGACAGACGTCGTTGACCATGGACATCGTGACGCCCCAGTCACCGTCCGGATCGCCGGTCAGCACGTAGCGGTTGTTGGTGAACGATGTCGCGCCGGTGGGCGTGTTGTCGGAACCGCGGGCCTGGTGGCAGCCGGCGCAGGTGTTCTCGATGATCGGGTAGACCGAGGCGATGAACGAGTCCTCGTCCAGCGTCGGCACCATGCGGGTGCCGCTGGTCGGGTCGAACGGGTCGTTGTAGTACTTGCCGCCGGTGTCGATCCATTCGGCGAGCAGGCGCTTCTCCGCGGCGTTGAGCATCTTCGAGTGGTCCGGCGCGGTGGACGGCGGGTTCGGATGCGAGGCCTTGGCGGCAGCGTCGGACATCAGCGACTGGCCGGACAGGATCTCGATCAGGCGGCTCTTGCGCGCCAGGCCCATCGCCTCGCCTTCGCTGGCGGCGGTGTTCACGAGCGCGGGCTGATGCTCCAGCATCGGCACGCCGTCGTCGAAGGTGATCACCGGGCGGCCCGAGGCGTCGAGCAGCGGGTCGCCGATCATCAGGCGGTCGTAGGACGTCACCCGCCCGTCGCCGCCGATGGTGGCGCTCAGGTCGATGTGGGCCGACACGTTGTGGCACGAGGTGCAGGTGTTGGCGCCGCGGTCGCGCGTCCACAGCGGCTGGATGTGCGTCGGGTAGTTGATGACGCCGTTGGTGGGCACCGGGGTGACCAGGTCGTCCGACGCATTCGCGTTGCCGGTGTAGCGCAGCGCGACGGCCGGGCGGGCGGTGACGCCGGCCTTGGTCGTGTCGGCCCAGATGTCGGTGGACACCATGTCGGCCTTCAGCGTGGCGGCGGCCGGGTCGAGGCGCACGCGCGTGTCGGCCATCGTCTCGCCGGACAGGTGCGCGCCGGCCATGGCGGCGACAACCGCGCTGGGCACGGTGTTGACGGTCACGCCCGAGTTGATCGGGGCGCCGCGGCGCGGGCTGTGGCAGCCGTCGCAGGTGCGACGTTCGCCCGGGCGCACCTGGATCCAGTTGGTGTGCGTCTGGAAGGCGCGGCCCTGCGAGTCGACCACGGCCAGCGCGATCGGCGTGTCGGCCGGGACGTTCAGCTTGAACGAGCCGTCCGGCTCGATCGGCGCGTAGCCGAGCACCTGCTGCGCCTCGAATTCGGTCTCGCCCAGCGAGCTGCGCATCTTCATCATGCTGGTGGGCGGCGCCACGGCGCGCACCGCGCGGATGAAGCGGGCCGGCGCGCAGTTGTAGGCGGCGTTGGCCGGATCCTTCATCTTGTTGATGTCGGCCACGCTAGTGCGGATGTCGCTGACGTCGACCGGCGCGGTCTGCGGGATCAGCGGGCCCGTGCAGCCGGCGTTGGCGTCGACGGCCGTCAGCATGCCTTCGCCCATGCGGCCGAGGCCGTCGGTGTCGTAGACGCTGCGCACGTCGAGCGTGCCCATGTGCTGCGACGCAAGCGTCTCGTCCAGCGGCGCGGCGGCGACGGTGGTCGGCTCGGTGCGCGCCTGGATGGCGACGGCGTCGACGTACATGAAGCCGGCCGGCGGCGTGGCCACCGGCAGCATCGACTGGTTGGCCGGGTCGAACATGTAGACGGCGTACGGCGGCGGGACGTTGTCCTGCACCGGATCGAGCGCGGTCTCGGCCAGCGGGCGCTCCATGTCGGACAGCTTGGCGAGCTCGTCGGCCGTGAGCGTCGAGCAGGGCACGATCACCTTGTTCTTCGTGACCTCGCACGGACGGTACGACACCAGCACGCGGTCGGTGCCGTCCCACAGCGGATAGGGGCCGGTGAAACGGCCGAACATCGAGACGCCGCGGTCGATGTTGACCGTCTGCGTCGTGGCCTGCCTCTGGCCGCCGGCGGCGGCGACCGACTTCTTGGCGGGCGTGTTCTGCTCGGAGTAGTTGGCCGCGTCGATCAGCATCAGCGCGCCGCCTTCATGCGTGCGCTGCAGCGGCATCAGGTCGGACGTCAGGAAGCCGGCGTACTTGCCCTTCGGATCCATGTCGCGCGGGTGCAGGAAGCTGTTGCCGTCACTGTGCGCGCCGTACAGCACGAACATGTCCGTGCCGTCCGGGTTGACCGTGAACACCTTGAAGTGGTTGCGGCCGCCGACGTGGTCCCAGCGCGAGAACATGATCTGGCCGTTCGGCCGGATCGTCGGATTGCGGTCGTGGCTCTGGTTGAACGAGATCTGCGTGACGTTGCTGCCGTCCATCGCCATCGTGTGCAGGTTGAACACCCGCTCGCGCTCGTACTCGTCGAGCGCATAGTAGCTGTGGCCCAGCGCCTGGTTGGCCTTGGACTCGGTCTGGCGGTTGGACGAGAAGACGATGCCCTGGCCGGCCGGCAGGTAGACCGGGTGGATGTCGTCGTCGGCGGTGGACGACGTGACGCGACGGAAGGTGCCGCCGGTCAGGCCGCCCGTGGTCATGTCGTATTCCCAGACGTTCCAGTGGCCCGTGCAGGCCGCGACGTCGCCGATCTTCACCGCGTTGTCGGCGGGGCAGCGCATCGAGAACAGGATCTTCTTGCCGTCCCACGACACCTCGGGCGTGGCGGCGTCGCCCTTGCCCATCGTGAACTGCGCGGTGATGTTGTGCTCGGGGGCGCTGGGCGAGGATTTCTCGCGGATCATCAGGTCGCCGCCCGGCGCGGTGGGCGCGCCGTTGGTGGGGTTCAGGCCGATCGTGCTGACGCGCTTGGCGTACACGATGGGCACGTCGCCCTGCACGGTGACGGTGTTGGACTCCGTCTTGGAGCCGCCTCCGCAGGCCGCGAGCGACAGCACGCCGGCTCCGGCCAACGCACTGGCGCCACCCAGCAGGGTGCGCGTGGTGAACGAGATCGGCAGTTTCATGATGGGCCTCTTTCCTTGCGGTTCTTGTCTTGTCAGCCTGGGTTCTTTGAGCCTTGCAGGCCCGCCGAGTAGTGCAGCGTGCCGTGTGCATCCACGATCACCGCGTCGACGCCCGCATGGGCCTCGACGAAGGCCAGTCCTTGTTCGACGCCCAGCACGAACACCGTCTTGGAGAAGGCTTCGGTGGTCAGGCCGTCGTCGGCGATGATGGTCACGCTGCGCACGGCGCCGGGAGAGCGGCCGGTGCGCGGGTCCAGCAGGTGATGGCAGCGGACGCCGTCGCGCTCGAAGAAGCGCTCGTAGTCGCCCGACGTGGAGATCGAGACGTCTTCCAGCGGCAGCACCGCGACGACGGCGCCTTCCTGGCGCGGGTCGCGGATGGCCACGGTCCACGGCCGGTCGCCGCGCGCGCCCATGACGTGGCTGTCGCCGCCGGCGGCCACCATCGCGTGGCGGATGCCCAGGCGGCGCAGGATGGCGATCGAGTTGTCGACCGCGTGGCCCTTGGCGAAGCCGCCGAGGTCGATGCGCACGCCGTGACGCGCGAAGCGCACGCTGCGGTCGGACGGGTCGAGCAGGACGTGGCGCCAGTCGATCAGCGGCAGTACCCGCGCCAGCGCCTGGTCGTCCGGGCCGATGCCGGCGCGATAGTCGTAGAGCTGGCCGGCGCTGGCGAAGGTGATGTCGAACGCGCCGCACGACAGCTCCGAGAACGCCAGCGCACGCGTGAGCAGCCCGAACAGTCCCTCGCTCACGGTGATCGGGTTGTCGGCCGCATGCGCGTTCAGGATCGACAGCTCCGAGGTGACCTTGTGCGGGCTCATGGCGCCGTCGATGCGATGCATCTCGGCCATGACCGCGCCGATGGCCAGCTCGGCCTCGGCGCGATCGCGGGCGAACAGCTCGACCTCGATCGACGTGCCCATGATGGCTTCCTCGCGGCGATACCAGCCCGCGCCGATCGATCCGGGAACGGACGTCGGCGGCGCGCTGGCGGTGGCGGGCGAGTGGAGGCTGGTCATGGAGATCTCCTCGAGCCTGTCGTGGCCCGGGGAACCCTGGGTTGGATCGTCGTCGTGCGGTCGGTGGGTGCAGCCCCGGAGGACTGCGGCGGCGGGCATGCCGTTTGCACGGTTTTCCGCTTTGGGCGCATCTTCGCAGTGAAGCGCTTCGACCAAGCGTGAAAAACTTCCGTATTTTTCGTCACGCTGTATCGCGTGGCAGGTAATCGGTAACTGAGTGTTCTGTTAGGAGGGTCCCGGCCTCAGTTGTGTACAAAAGCAACGTCAAGGCCGGGGCTTTGTGCATTTGTGCACAAATCCCATTTGGTTTCCGAGCTCCATGCGGATCGGGCCGTCCTGCGGGCACCCTGGAGCTTCGCGCGACGCTCACGCGCTGCGCGCGCCCTGCGCCCGCCCCGCCTCCGGCTGCGGCTCGCGCGGCCCGCAGCTACTTCCCCGGCGCCGAGGCCCCGCCCGCGGCGCGCTGCGCCATCTCGCGCATCGCGTCCATCTGCTGGCGCAGGAACTGCGCGATCGGGTCGCCCGGCTGGGCCACCTTCAACGCCTGGTTCCAGGCCCCGAGCGCGGTGCGGAAATCGCGCTGCGTCATCGCATAGCTGCCCTTGAGCGCCAGCGCCTTCACGTGGTTCGGGTCGATCGCCAGCGCGCGGTCGACCAGCTGGATCGGCTCGCCCTCGAGGCTGCCCGTGCCGGTGGCGGCCAGCATGTCGGCCAGATCGGCCAGCACGTCCGCGTCGTTGGGGCGCAGCGCGGCGACCTTGCGGTAGTCGGCCACGGCCGCGGCGCCGTGGTTGAGCATGGCGTGCATCCGGGCAGCCTGCATCCAGGCCGCGGCGTCGCCAGGATGCGCCTCGGCGCGCGCCTGCAGGACGTCGGCCTGCGCGTCCATCGCCGGGCCGGGGCCGGCCGGCGCGTCGGGCGTGAGCGCCAGCAGCTTCGGCGAGCCGATCGACGCGTAGCCGCCGATGGCCACCAGGGCGATGAGGGCGCCCAGCCCGAGCACCAGCCCACGCGTGGGCCGCATCACGGCGGCGGCGGTGGTGGCCGGGTCGGTGACGTGCGCGACCGGCGGGCCGCGCCAGGCCAGGATGGCCAGGGCGGCCGCGCCCAGCAACAGGGAAAGGATCACGAACAGCGTCATGCGGGGCTTCCAGGACGGGTCGACGATGCGTCGACGGCCTCGATGCCGTCGTCGAGCATCGGCTCGGGTTCGAACTGGTCGTCGGCCAGGCGCGCGCGTTTGCGAATCACCAAGACCAGCGCCAGCAGCGCGACGGCCAGCAGCACGGCCGGGCCCAGCCACAGCGCCGCGGTGCTGGCCTTGAGCGGCGGCCGGTACAGCACGAAGTCGCCATAGCGGTCGGTCATGTACTTGCGGATCTGCTCGGGCGTCTCGCCCTTCTGCAGCATCTCGCGGACTTCCTGGCGCAGGTCGACGGCCAGGTCGGCGTGGGAGTCGGCGATCGTCTGGTTCTGGCAGACCAGGCAGCGCAGCTCGCCGGCGATGGCCAGCATGCGGGCCTCGAGCGCCGGGTCGGCGGCCGTCGGGCGCGCCGTGGGCGCCTCGAACTTCGCAACGGCCGGCGCGGAGCCCTCGACCGACGCGGCCGACGCGGCCGCGGTGGCTGCCGGCGCCGACGGCGGCGCCGCGGCGGCGAACGCGGGCAGCGCGGCGGCGGCCGCCAGCAGCAGCGCGGCGAGCAGGCGGCGACGTGCGTCAGCCATTGAGCTTCCTCAGCAGCGGCAGCACCTTGCCCTGCAGCACGTCGGGCGTGAGCGCGCCGATGTGCTTGAAGCGGATCACGCCCTGCTTGTCGATGATGAAGGTCTCGGGCACGCCGTAGACGCCGAAGTCGATGCCCACGCGGCCGTTGGCGTCGAACAGCGACGCGTCGTACGGGTTGCCGCGCTCGGCCAGCCATGCCTGCGCCGGCTCGCGCTGGTCCTTGTAGTCGAGGCCGTAGATCGGCAGCGCCTTGAGCCTGGCGAACTCGACCAGGTGCGGGTGCTCGTCTCGGCAGGCCTCGCACCACGAGGCCCAGACATTGAGCATCCACACCTTGCCGAGCAGGTCGGCGCGGTGGATCGTCTGGCCGGGCTGGTCGAGCCGCGTCAGCGCGAATTCCGGCGCGGGCTTGTCGATCAACGGCGAGGGCACCTCGTGCGGATCGTGGTTCTGCACCAGCGCGTACGCACAGAAGGCCGCCAGCACGATGAAGACGACCAGCGGGATCAGGAACTTCAGCGCCTTCATTCGGAGCGCCCCAGGTTCGGCGCGGCCATCGCCTGCGGCACCGCCGGCGCCGCGAACGCGGTGGGCGGCGCGGCGATGGCGGCGTCCTCCGCCACCGCCTGGCGCTGGCGGACCCGGTAGCGGCGATCGCTGACGGCCACGATGCCGCCGAGCGCCATCAGCAGGCAGCCGCCCCAGATCCAGTCGACGAAGGGCTTGACGTGCACGCGCAGCGTCCACGTGTTGCCCTGCACGGCCTCGCCGAGCGACACGTACAGGTCGCGCGTGACGCCCGGCTGGATGGCGGCCTCGGTGGTGGGCGTGCGCTGGACGCGATAGACGCGCTTCTGCGGATGCAGCACCGCCACCTCGCTGCCACCGCGCGTGACGGGCATGTCGGCCTCGATGGCCTCGTAGTTGGGGCCGTGCACCTCGTGCAGGTCGGCGAACCTGAACTCGTAGCCGCCGACGGTGGCGCTCGAGCCGACCGTCATCGTCAGGTCTTCCTCGACCTCGTAGGTGCGCACCATGCTCACGCCGAATGCGAACACGGCCACGCCCAGGTGCGCGAGCCACATGCCCGCCAGCGAGCGCGGCCACTGGCGCACGCGCTCGAACAGCGTCAACTGCGCGCCGCCGGCGGAGCGCAGGCGCTCGACGATGTCGACGACGATGGACGCCGCGATCCAGTACGTCATCGCGATGCCGATCATCGCCACGAACGCCAGCCTGCCCGCGACCCAGGCGGTGCCGAGCGCGCCCAGCACCGTGGCGAGCGCCGCGAAGCGCAGGCGGTGCAGCAACGACGGCAACGAGGCCTCTTTCCAGCGCGCCAGCGGCCCGATGCCCAGCAGCACGACCACGACCACCATCAGCGGCAGGAACACCGCCTCGAAGTAGGGCGCGCCCACCGAGATCTTGCCCATGCCCAGCGCGTCGAGCAGCAGCGGGTACATCGTGCCCAGCAGCACCGCCCCGCAGGTCACGACGAACAGCATGTTGTTGCCCAGCAGCATGGTTTCGCGCGACACCAGCGAGAAGCGCGCCCCCAGGCCCACCTTGGGCGCGCGCCAGGCGTACAGCGTCAGCGCGCCGCCCACGACGATGCCCAGGAACACCAGGATGAACAGGCCGCGCTTCGGGTCGGTGGCGAACGCGTGCACCGACGACAGCACGCCCGAGCGCACGATGAAGGTGCCCAGCAGCGACAGCGTGAACGCGAGCAGCGCCAGCAGCACCGTCCACGACTTGAACGCGCCGCGCTTCTCGGTGACGGCCAGCGAGTGGATCAGCGCCGTGCCGGCCAGCCACGGCATGAACGACGCGTTCTCCACCGGATCCCAGAACCACCAGCCGCCCCAGCCCAGCTCGTAGTAGGCCCAGGCGCTGCCCAGCATGATGCCGATCGTCAGGCACGACCACGCGGCCGTGGTCCAGGGGCGCGTCCAGCGGGCCCAGGTGGCGTCGAGCTTGCCCTCGATCAGCGCGGCCACCGCGAACGCGAAGGCCACCGAGAAGCCGACGTAGCCCATGTAGAGCATCGGCGGATGGCTCACCATGCCCGGATCCTGCAGCAGCGGGTTCAGGTCGTTGCCGTCCATGGGCACCGGCACCAGCCTGTCGAACGGGTTCGACGTGGTCAGCATGAACAGGATGAAGCCGATCGAGATCAGGCCCATGACGCCCAGCACGCGCGCGACGAAAGGCGCGGGCAGCTTCCGGCTGAACTGCGCCACGGCCAGCATCCAGGCGCTGAGCATCGTCAGCCACAGCAGCAGCGAGCCCTCGTGCCCCCCCCACACGCCGGCCACGCGGTAGAACAGCGGCAGCGCGCTGTTGGAGTTGCCGGCCACGTACAGCACCGAGAAGTCGTTGCGCACGAAGCAGCTGACCAGGCATGCGAACGCGACGCCCACCAGCAGGCCGTGCGCGCGCGCCGCGGGACGTGCGAGCGCCATCCAGTCGGCGCGTCCGCGCGCGGCGCCGACGAGCGGCAGCGTGCCCAGGATCAGCGCGATCGCGAGCGCGATCAGCAACGCGACCTGGCCGAGTTCGGGGATCATCGATTCGTCTCCGTCTTCATCGTGCCGCCGTGCTCGGCGGCCTTCTTCAGCGCCGCCGCGGCCTCGGGCGGCATGTAGTTCTCGTCGTGCTTGGCCAGCACTTCCTGCGCCGTGAACACGCCGTCCGGGCCCAGCTTGCCCTGGGCGACGACGCCCTTGCCTTCCTTGAACAGGTCGGGCAGCGGGCCGCGGTAGTGCACCTGCATCGACCTGGCCAAGTCGGTGACCGTGAACTGCACGTCCACCCCCTCGCGCTTGACGCTGCCCACCGTCACCATGCCGCCGACGCGGAACGGCCGGCCTTCGGGCGCCTCGTGGTTGGCCACCTGCGAAGGCGAGTAGAAGAACACGAGGTTGGAGTTGAACGCGTTGAGCACCAGCGCCGTGGCCACGCCGACGGCCGCGAGGATGCCGACGATGAGGGTCGCGCGCTTCTGGCGGGGGGTCACGGCCGGTCTCCCGCGGCGGCCGCGCGCGCGGCCTCCTCGTCGGCCATGCGCTCGGCGATCGCCGAGCGCGCGGCGCGATGGCGCCAGCGCGCCAGCAGCGGCTCGATCAGCATCAGGACGGCCATCGTGCCGTAGGCGCCCCACACGAAGCCGCCGCGGCCGCCCATGTCGAGGAATTCGGAAAGCGAGTGCCACTGCATCGTGGTCATCCTTGAGTCGTGGCGACCAGCGCCCGCGCCCAGGCGTTGTCGCCCTCGCGCTCCAGCACGATCGCCCGCGCCCGCGCGAACACCACCGCGAACGCGTAGGCCCAGCAGGCCAGCGTCAGCAGCAGCATCGCGACGAGCATGCTCGAGGCCATGTGCTGGTCCTTGCCCATCGTCAGGCTCGAGCCCTGGTGCAGCGTGTTCCACCAGACGACCGAGAAATAGATGATGGGCACGTTGACCACGCCCACGATGGCCAGCAGCGCGCCGGCCTTGTCGGCGCGGCGCACCTCGTCGATCGCGGCCACGAGCGCCATGTAGCCGAGGTAGAGGAACAGCAGGATCAGCTCGGACGTGAGCCGCGCGTCCCACACCCACCACGTGCCCCAGGTGGGCCGGCCCCACAGCGAGCCCGTCCACAGCGCCAGCAGCGTGAACAGGGCGCCGGTGGGCGCGATCGCGCGGGCGAGGATGAAGGCCATGCGCGCGTTCAGGAACCAGCCGACCGCGGCCCAGAACGCCATCGCCACGTACAGCACCATCGACAGCCAGGCCGCCGGCACGTGGATGAAGATGATGCGGTAGACCTCGCCCTGCACCGCGTCGGTGGGAGCCACGAGGAAGCCCATCCACAGCCCGGCCAGCGCGAAAGCGGCCGCGACGACCCCGCACGACGGCCCCAGCACGCCCGCCAGCCGGTAGAAGTTGGCCGGCGAGGCGAACGTGAACCAGGTCAGGCGGGGTCGGGCGGCGGCGGTGGCGGCGGACGTGTTCACGTGGGCATTTTCCCGTTGTCGGGGCGAGTCGTGTTGCGAGATGTCATGACGCGGGCCCCCGGGGTCATTCCACCGCGATGCGCAACGCGGCGGCAGTGGCCGGGGGCGCGCCGACCAGGCAGGCGATCAGCAGCGCGCCCAGCAGGGAAAGATGCGGCGACGGCGACTGCCCGGCATCGACCGCCGCCGCCGCGCCGGCACCGAAGATCAGCGCCGGAACGGCCAGCGGCAGCACGATCAGCACGATCAGCATGCCCGCCGAGCGCAGGCCCAGGGTCAGCGCCGCGCCCACCCCGCCCAGCAGGCTCAGGATCGGCGTCCCCAGCAACAGAGACACGAACAGCACCGGAAGTTCCTCGGCCGGCAGGCCCAGCAGCAGGCCCAGCAGCGGGGCGCCGATGACTAGCGGTGCCCCGCTGATCGTCCAGTGGCCGGCGGCCTTGGCGGCGGCCACCGCGACGCCCGCGCCGGGCGCCAGCAGCAGCTGCTCGAGCGAGCCGTCGGCGTGGTCGGCGGCATACAGCGGCGGCATCGACAGCATCGCCGCCAGCAGCGCGCAGACCCAGACGACCCCTGGGGCGATCAGCCTGAGCACCTGCGGATCGGGCCCGACGCCCAGCGGGAACAGGCTGGCTGCGACGAGGAAGAACGCGACCGGCAACAGCGCCTCGGTGCGCCGGCGCCAGGCCAGCCGCAGGTCGCGCTGGTAGACGGCCAGGAAGACGGCGCCGTTCACGACGCGGCCTCCAGGGCGCGGGCGACCCGGCATGCGCTCGTCATGCGACCTCCGCGCTGCGCGCTGCGGGGCGAGCGCCCTTCGGAGCGGCCGGGCGTGGGCAGAAGGGAACCTCCGCCCTGCGGGCTGCGGGGCGAGCGCTCTTCGGAGCGGCCGGGCGTGCGCTCATCATGCAACCTCCGCCCTGCGGGCTGCGGGGCGAGCGCCCTTCGGAGCGGCCGGGCGTGCGCTCATGCAGCGCCCGCCTCGCGCGCCAGCAGGTCGAGATCGAGCGCGCGGAAGCCGGCGCTCGCGGCCTGCGCGTCCAGGTGCAGGTGGTGGCTGGTCAGCAGCACGCTGCCGCCGCGGGCGCGATGCGCGGCCAGCAGCGCGTGCAGCGTGGCGGTGCCGGCGATGTCGAGCGCGTCGAAGGGCTCGTCCAGCACCCACAGCGAGGGCCCGCTCTCGAGCGCCAGCCGCGCCAGCGCGACGCGCCGCCGCAGGCCCTGCGACAGGCTGCGCACGGGCGTGCGCTCGCGCCCGGCCAGGCCCAGGCGCGCGAGCGCGGCGCGCACCGCGGCCCCGCTGGCGTCGCGCCCGTGCACGCGCGCGAGGAAGGCCAGCGATTCAGCGGCCGTCAGGTCGTCCTTGAGCGCGTTGGCGTGGGCGATGTAGACCAGCGCGCGGTCGAAGTGCTCGTTGCCCCGCGTGGGCACGCCGTCCCACAGGATCTGGCCGTGCTCGGGCGTCGACAACCCGGCGACCAGGCGCAGCAGGCTCGTCTTGCCGCGACCGTTCCCGCCGCGCAGCCACAGCAGTTCGCCGCGCGCCAGTGTCTCGTTCAGGCCCGAGAACAGGAGGCGGTCGCCGCGCCGGCACGCCACGTCCACCAGCCGCAGCGACGGCAGCGGCGCCGGCGACGGAGGTGTCGCGGCGAGCGTGCCGGTCAGCGGTGCGGAAGTCATCGGGCGGGCGGGTCGGGGCCAGGAGCGGGGGCGCGTCAGTATAGGAGCCGTGCTCGACATGAGGTCCCTCGCGCCGCGCATGAGCGCACGCCCGGCCGCTCCGAAGGGCGCTCGCACCGCAGC
>JAEKKH010000274.1 GCA_019510465.1 Burkholderiales bacterium | reverse complement strand
ATCTTGTCGGCCTGCGCCTGCTGCATGGCCTGGCAGATGTTGTCGTCCTTGATCTTGCAGATGCCCATGAAGGTGGCCAGCAGCGCCACCGTGACGGCGACGGCGGCGTTCAGGCGCGCGTGCTTGCGGTGCCGGGCGGCCGGCGAGGTGTCGTCGTCGCCGAAGCCGGAGGGCTCGGCGACCATGTCGAGGGGATCGAGAGCCATGGCGGTGTGTGCTGCGCAACAGGAAGAGCGGCGATTTGACACCGCCAGCCTGAACGCTTGGACAGGTTCGCGCCCAGCCGGGCGATTTCCGCCTCGAAAGGTGCTGTCGAGCGCGCAAGCGCGGGAAATCGGGCTCTTTTCCGCGCTTGGCTGGCGCGCCAGGCCCTCAAGATAGCCCGCTGGACTTCCGTCCCAGCCCCGCCGTTGCCAGCCGAAAGATCGCCATGCATTCTCCGCAGACCAGCCTCGTCAACCGCCTCACCGTCACCGGGCTCGCCGCCGTGCTCGCCAGCGCGGGCGTGCTGGGCACGGTCGCCACGTTGCTGGTGCGCCAGTCGCTGGCCACGCAGGCGCAGGAAAGGCTGAGGGTCGTCGGCGACGCCGCGTCGCTGCGCATCGGCGAGTGGGTGGCCGGCAACCTGCGCACCAGCGGCAGCGTGACGGCGGCCGCCGCGCCAGACGCGATCAGCAAGGCGATGGGGGAGGCCACGCGCGCGGGCTTCGCGAAGAAGCACCGCGGCGCGCCGGTGGCCGCCGTCGCGCACGCACCCCAGGATGTCATCGCGCAGGCCATGAAGGAGCCCACGCGGGCCGGCAACGACGCCAGGCCCGACGCGGCCACCGCCGCGGCGATGGCCGCGATCGCCGGGCTGGGCAAGCCCGCCCCGGCGCCCGCGCCGGTGGCTGCGCCCGCCCCTGCGAAGCTCGAGGCCAAGGCGGCCCTGTCTCCCGCGCCGACGCCGGCCAACGGCGGTGCGGCCGCCGCGGCCGCCGCCGCGATGGCCGCGGTCAACAAGGCACCGGCCGCCGCCTCCGTGAAGGCCGAGCCGGCAAAGCCGCCCGCGCCGGCGGCCGCACCCGCTTCCCCGGCACCAAGCGCCGCAGCCGCGCCCGCGCCGTCCGACGCGGCCTCCGCGCCGGCGCCCGCCGCCGACGACCAGGCCCTGCGCACCGCGCTCGCCCAGGCGGTCGCCAGCGGCGACTTCCGCACCGTCTACATGGGCTACGACGCCGACAAGCGCTTCGTCCAGGTGCCGCTCCAGAAGTTGCCCGAGGGCTACGACCCGACCGCCCGTCCCTGGTACAAGGCCGCGGTCGCGGCCGGCAAGCCCGTCGTCACGCAACCGTACAGGAACGCGTCGTCCGGCGAGATGACCGTCACCTTCGCCACCCCCGTCAAGTCCGATGGAAAGCTCGTGGGCGTGATCGGTGCCAACAAGGCGCTGGACGAGGTGGTCAAGATCGTGTCCGCCGTCAAGCCGAGCGCCGACTCGTACGCATTCGTCCTCGACAAGGAAGGCCGCGTCCTGGTCCATCCCGGCGCCGACCTGACGCTCAAGTCCTTGTCCGAGGCCCAGCCCGGCATGGCCGCCGTGGCCAATGCCTCCGACGACGCGATCGTCGACGCCAACGACGGCACGCGTGACGTGCTGGTGCGCGCCGAGGCGATCCCCGGCACCGACTGGCGCCTGGCCGTGGCCTACGACAAGTCGGCCGCGATGGCGGGCCTGGGCACGCTGGTCGGCTCGATCGCCGTCGCCGCGCTCGCGGTGGTGGTCGTCGCCGGCCTGGTCCTCACGAGCCTCCTGCGCCGCTGGTTCGACCCGCTGCGCAGGGTGCGCAACGCGATGGTGGCCGTGGCCGGCGGCGGGGGCGACCTCACGGCGCACATCGCCGTCACGCACAACGACGAGGTCGGCCAGATCGCCCGCGCGTTCAACGACTTCACCGATTCGCTGCGCGGCATCATCCACGAGGTCAAGCAGGCCAGCTCCGAGGTCAAGACGGCGGCGCACGAGATCGCCACCGGCAATGCCGACCTGTCGGCCCGCACCGAGAGCCAGGCCAGCGCCATCCAGCAGTCGGCCAGCTCGATCCAGCAACTGCACTCGTCGACCGTGAGCAACGCCGATTCGGCGCGCGAGGCCAACCGCATCGCGCAGGAAGCCGCCACGCTGGCGGCCGAGGGCGGCGACAAGGTGCACGAGGTCGTCGAGACGATGGGCGGCATCACGGCCTCCAGCAAGCGCATCGGCGAGATCATCGGCGTGATCGACTCGATCGCGTTCCAGACCAACATCCTCGCGCTGAACGCGGCCGTCGAGGCGGCACGCGCGGGCGAGCAGGGCCGCGGCTTCGCCGTGGTGGCCGCCGAGGTGCGCACGCTGGCCCAGCGCAGCGGCGAGGCCGCGCGCGACATCCGTGCGCTGATCCAGAAGTCCACGCAGGACGTCGAGACCGGCGCCGCGCGCGTGGACGACGCCGGCCGCACGATCTCGCAGGTCGTCGAGTCGGTGCGCTCGGTGAGCGCGCTGATGGCGCGCATCGTCGAGGCCACCCAGCAGCAGACGGGCGGCATCGGCGAGGTCAACAACGCCGTCAACCAGATCGACCAGATGACCTCGCAGAACGCGGCGCTGGTCGAAGAGGCCTCCGCCGCCGCGACGTCGCTGAGCGACCAGTCCTCGCGCTTGGTCGAGGCGGTGGGACGCTTCCGCACGAACTGAGCGGCCGCCGTGCGCCAGCCGTCGCACGGCACGCCGACCGATGCGGCGTCCCTGCGGTTCTGCGCGTAGCCGCGCGGATTCGTGACGACGCGGCAGCGGCCCACCCGGTAGTCGAAGCTGTCGTGCACGTGACCATGCAGCCACAGGTCGGCCAGTTCCACGAGTCCGGTCAGGTCGCTGACGAAGGCGCCGTTGACCGGGCTGCCGGCGAAGCGCGGGTGGATGGACGCCGGATGCGGCCCATGGTGGGTGATGACGACCGTCGGGGTGGCGCGATCGCGCGACAGCTCGCGCGCGAGCCAGGCGCGGCTGCGTCGGTGGTCGTCGAGTGCCTGCGCCGCGCTGAACAGGCCGCCGCGGGTGCGGATCCGGCGATGGTCGAGCAGGAATTCCTCGGCGGCCCGCATCGCCTCGGATCGCGGCCTGCCGGCCGACAGGTAGTCGGTCCACAAGGTGCTGCCCAGGAAGCGGACGCCGCCCAGCGTCACCGCGTCGTTGTCCAGGAACCGGACGGCCGTGCCTGCGCTCGCCCGCCGCAGGTCCGCGCGCAGCTGCTCCCAGTCCTGGTCGTAGAACTCGTGGTTGCCGGCCACGTACAGCACCGGGACGGGCCAGCGGGCGAAGCGCTCGATCGCGCGCAGTCCGCGGTCGACGTCGCCGGCCAGGACGAGGACATCGGCGGCGGGCGCCGCCGTCACCAGGCGTTCCTGCGGCCACGTGCGGGCGAGCAGTTCCAGGTGCAGGTCCGAGGCCAGCTGGAGGCGCATGTCCGCGACGATAGTCCAGATCGCCTTGCCGCCACCTTGCGGCGCCGCGAGTGCGCGCCGCAGCAACGACGGGCCGCGCCCCGGGCCGCCTTCACCGCGCCGAAGTATGCTTGCGGGCTATGGCCATGTACGCGCCCTTCTTCGGCCTCAGGCAGAAGCCGTTCTCGATCGCGCCCGACCCACGCTACCTCTTCATGAGCGAGCGTCATCGGGAGGCGCTCGCGCACCTGCTCTATGGCGTGCAGGGCGGGGGCGGCTTCGTGCTGCTGACGGGCGAGATCGGGGCGGGCAAGACCACCGTGTGCCGCTGCTTCCTGGAGCAGATCCCGGCGCGCTGCAACGTCGCCTACATCTTCAATCCCAAGCTGTCGGCGCTCGAGCTGCTGATCACCGTCTGCCACGAGTTCGGCATCAAGTTCCCACCGTTGACGGGGGCCGGCACGCCGCCGGGCGTCAAGGACTACGTCGACGGCCTCAACGAGTACCTGCTGCGCACGCATGCGGTCGGCCAGAACAACGTGCTGATCATCGACGAGGCGCAGAACCTGTCGTCGGACGTGCTGGAGCAGCTGCGCCTGCTCACCAACCTCGAGACGAGCGAGCGCAAGCTGCTGCAGATCGTCCTGATCGGGCAGCCGGAGCTGCGCGTCATGCTGGCGCGCCCCGAGCTCGAGCAACTGGCCCAGCGGGTGATCGCGCGCTACCACCTCGAAGCGCTCACCGAGAAGGAGACGGCGCAGTACATCGCGCACCGGCTGGCGGTGGCCGGCCTGAAGGGCGCGTCGCCATTCGACGGTGGCGCCCTGCGGCGCATCCACCAGCTCACGCGCGGCATCCCGCGCCGCATCAACCTGCTGTGCGACCGCGCGCTGCTGGGCGCCTATGCGACGGGCAAGTCGCGCGTCGATCGCAAGATCGTCGACAAGGCCGCCCGCGAGGTGTTCGGCCCACACGACTCGCACGGCGGGCCCGCGATGGCGTCGGCGCCGCGCTGGTGGCCGCTGGCGCTGGCCGGCGGCGTGCTGGCGGGGGCGGCCGCGATGGCGGCGGTGCAGTGGGGCGGCCGCGAGAAGGCGCCCGCGCGTCCGGCCGCCGGCGTCGCCAGCGCCGCGTCGGCCACGTCGGCCGCGTCGGTGGCGCAGCCTGCTTCGGTGCCGTCGCTGGTGGCCTCGACGCTGCCGACCGCGGCCTCGGCCGCCGCCGCGACGCCGCGCCTGCGCTCCATCGACGATCTCGAGAGCCTGCTCGCGCGCGCGCCGCACGACGAGCACGACGCGCTGCGCACGCTCGCGCCCGAGTGGTCGCTGACGCCGGGCGACGGCGATCCGTGCGTGCTCGCGGCCGAGCAGGACGTGCGCTGCTTCCGCGCCCACGGCGGGCTCGCGCTGCTGCGGCTGCTCGCGCGCCCGAGCGTGCTCGCGCTGCGCGACGCGCAGGACCGGCAGGTCTACGTCGTGCTCGCCGGCCTGAGCCACGACGAGGCCACGCTCGTGGTGGGCAAGTCGCCCCTGCTGGTGCCGCTGCCGCTGCTGACCACCGCCTGGCGCGGCGACTTCACCACCTTGTGGCGCGTGCCGCCCGGCTACTCGGTGCCGCTGTCCATGGGCTCGCACGGCCCGCTCGTCGACGCGGTGGGCGCGCAGCTTGCCGCGCGCCAGGGCGTGGCCCCGCCGCCGCCCGACCATGCGTTCGACGCCACGTTGCGCGCCCGCGTCTCGGCGTTCCAGCAGGCCGAGGGGCTGGCGCCCGACGGCGTCGCCGGCCCGACGACGCTGATGCAGATCAATCGCGCGAGCGGCGTGTCCGAGCCCTGGCTGGCCGGCACCGGGCCCGCGACCGCGGCGGCCGCCGTCCAGAAAAGGTAAGCGCATGTCCTATATCCTCGATGCGCTCCGCCGCGCCGACGCCGAACGTTCGCGCGGCGCCGTGCCGGGCCTGCATGCGCAAGGGCTGCCGACCGACCTCGAGCCGGCCGCGCGCGACTACCGCCCGCTGATCTGGGCCGCCGGCGGCGCCGGCGTGCTGCTGGTGGCGGGCGTGGTGATCCTGCTGGTCGCGCCATGGAAGTCGGTGCAGGTGCCGCCGGAATCGCGCGCTGCGCTCGCGCCCACGCCCGACCTCTCACCCACGCCGCGCGATGCGGCGGCGGCCTCCGCGCCCGTGCGGATGGCGCAGGGCGAGCTGCCCGCGGTGCAGCCCGGCGCGATCGAACCGGGCGCGCGCCCGGTCGAGCCGCCGATCGGGCGCGGCGATGCGCCCCGGGCCGCGCCCGCCGAAGCGCGGGCGCCGCAGCCCTATCCGCCGACGGCCCAGGCCGTGCGCGCCGCCCCGCGCGACACGCTCGCCGAACGCGCCGCCGAGGGCCGCGTGGCCAGACTGGAGCCGCGCGCCGCGGCGCGCCCTGTCGAACACTACGGGCCGCCGATGGGGCCCGCGGCCGCGCCAGCCCGCGGCAATGCCGTGCCGAACATCAAGGATCTGCCGCCCGACGTCCGTTCGCAGCTGCCCAGGCTCGCGGTGGCCGGCTCGGTCTATTCCGAGACGCCGTCGGCGCGCATGGTCATCCTCAACGGCCAGATCTTCCATGAAGGCGACAAGCCGGCGGCGGACACCGTGCTCGAACAGATCCGCCTGAAGTCCGCCATCCTGAACTTCCGTGGCCAGCGCTTCGAGATCACGTTCTGATCTCCGGCACCGCCGCCCCGCATCCGCGGCGCCGCAGGGCTGTCGAGCGCCGCGCGATTCCGTTCCAGAACCCTTTCCGAAAGTCCCCCGCATGAGCCAGACGACACGCCACGCCCTCCGCCTTGCCCCGCTCGCCGCCGTCGCGCTGCTGGCGGCCTGCCACACCCCCGCCTTGAGGCCGACGCCGCCGTCCGTGGTCATCCCGGGCAACCTGCGCGCGCCGGCCAACGAGTCGCTGGTGCGCACCCTGTGGGCCGAGGGCGTGCAGGTCTACGAGTGCCGCAAGGCAGCCGACGCGACCTTCCCGGAATGGGTGCTCGTCGGACCCGACGCGAAGCTGGCCGACGCCGCCGGCACGCCGCTGGGCCGCCACTACGCCGGCCCGACGTGGGAGGCGAGCGACGGCAGCAAGGTCACCGGCGTCGTCGCCGCCAAGGTCGACGCGCCGGATCCGCGCGCGATCCCGTGGCTGCTGCTGACGACGCACAGTACCGGCAAGCCCGGCGTGTTCGCGAAGGTGACGTCGATCCAGCGCGTGGCCACCTCCGGCGGCCTCGCCCCGACCACCGGCTGCGGCACGGCCACGATCGGCAAGCAGGAGCGCGTGCCCTACCAGGCGCAGTACGCGCAGTACGCGCCGACGTTGTAGTCGCCACCGGGTCGGCGGCGGCGCGCCGCCGGAAAGGCCCGGCCTCGGCTACGGCACCACGGCCGTCACCTCGATCTCCACCTTGGCACGGGGCTCCATCAGCGCGCTGACCTCCACGGCGCTCATCGCGACGTCGTAGTTCGGCCCCATCACCTCGCGGTAGGCGAGGCCGATCTCGCGGCCGCGGGCCAGGTACTCGGCACGGTCGATCACGTACCACGTCATGCGCACCATGTGGTCGGGGCGGGCGCCGGCGGTGTCGAGCACGGCCTTGACGTTGTAGAGCGCCCGGCGCACCTGTTCGACGAGGTCGTCCGTCTCGAACTGCGAGGCGGCGTTCCAGCCGACCATGCCGGCCACGTACACCTGGCGGCCCTGCGTGGACACGCCGTTCGC
>JAEKKH010000273.1 GCA_019510465.1 Burkholderiales bacterium | reverse complement strand
GACAATCTGCGTCGGCGCCACGTCCATGTACTGGATGCGCTCGGCCGAGGTGAGGATCGATTCGCCGTTGTCGCGCGCGCTGACGAGTTCGTCGATCAGCTTGCCGTCCTTGTCGAGCGTCGCGCTGGCCTGCGCGATCACGTACTTGCCTTCTTCGATCGCCGACAGGTAGTCGATGATCTTCGTCACCTTGCCGTCGGCCACGCGACGGTACGGCGTCTCGAGGAAGCCGTAGTCGTTCAGGCGGGCGTACAGGGCCAGCGAGTTGATCAGGCCGATGTTCGGGCCTTCCGGCGTCTCGATCGGGCACACGCGGCCATAGTGGGTCGGGTGCACGTCGCGCACTTCGAAGCCGGCGCGCTCGCGAGTCAGGCCGCCCGGTCCCAGGGCCGAGACGCGACGCTTGTGCGTGATCTCGGACAGCGGGTTGGTCTGGTCCATGAACTGCGACAGCTGCGACGCACCGAAGAACTCCTTGAGCGCCGCGGAGATCGGCTTGGAGTTGATCAGGTCGTGCGGCATCAGCGCTTCGGTCTCGGCCTGGCCGAGGCGCTCCTTGACGGCCTTCTCGATGCGGGCCAGGCCCGAGCGGTACTGGTTCTCGGCCAGCTCGCCCACGCAGCGCACGCGGCGATTGCCCAGGTGGTCGATGTCGTCGACTTCGCCGCGGCCATTGCGCAGCTCGACCAGGATCTTGACGACGGCGATGATGTCCTCGTTGGACAGCGTCATCGCGCCTTCGGAGCCTTCGCGGTTGATGCGCGCGTTGAACTTCATGCGGCCCACGCGCGACAGGTCGTACGTGTCCTCGCTGTAGAACAGGCGGTTGAACAGCGCTTCGACGGCGTCTTCGGTCGGCGGCTCGCCGGGGCGCATCATGCGATAGATGGCCACGCGCGCGGCCAGCTGGTCGGCGGTTTCGTCGGTGGCCAGCGTCTGGCTGATGTAGGCGCCCTGGTCGAGTTCGTTGGTGAACAGGACCGCGAGTTCCTTCACGCCGGCGCCGCGCAGCTTCTTCAGCAGCGACTCGGTCAGTTCGTCATTGGCCTTGGCGATGATCTCGCCGGTGTCGGCGTCGACCATGTTGCGGGCGACGACGCGGCCGACCAGGAAGTCTTCCGGCACGGTGACGTGCGTGGTGCCCGTCTGCTCGAGCTGGCGCACGTGGCGCGCGGTGATGCGCTTGTCCTTCTCGACGACGACGTTGCCGTCCTTGTCGGTGATGTCGAAGCGCGCGACCTCGCCCTTCAGGCGCTCGGAGACGAACTCCATCTGCGCGCCCGCGTCCATCAGGCGGAAGGTGTCGTTCTTGAAGAAGTGCGCGAGGATCGCTTCCGGGTTCAGGCCGATGGCCTTCAGCAGGATCGTGACCGGCATCTTGCGGCGACGGTCGACGCGGAAGTACAGGACGTCCTTCGGGTCGAACTCGAAGTCGAGCCACGAGCCGCGGTACGGGATGATGCGGGCGGAGAACAGCAGCTTGCCGGACGAGTGGGTCTTGCCCTTGTCGTGCTCGAAGAACACGCCGGGCGAGCGGTGCAGCTGGCTGACGATGACACGCTCGGTGCCATTGACGATGAACGAGCCGTAGTCGGTCATGAGCGGCACTTCGCCCATGTAGACCTCCTGCTCCTTGATCTCCTTGACGACCTTGGCCGGCGCGGACTCGCGGTCGTAGATGATCATCTGGAGCTTCGCGCGCACGGCGGCGGCGAACGTGAGGCCGCGCTGCTGGCACTCGCGCACGTCGAACGGCGGCTTCGCGATGTTGAACTCGATGAACTTCATCTCGACCATGCTGTTGTGCGACACGATCGGGAACGCGGACAGGAAGGCCGCTTGCAGCCCTTCTGGCTTGCGCTTCTGCGGCGCCACGTCCTTTTGCAGGAAGGCGACGTACGAGTCCTGCTGCATCGTCAGCAGGTAGGGGACGTTCAGGACGCTGTCGCGCTTTCCGAAATTCTTCCGGATCCGCTTGCGTTCGGTAAAGCTATAGGGGGTTGCTTGCGCCATACACACTCCGTAGCGACGACACGCACCCTGGCCTTGGGCACGCATCTCGTCGGCGACTGGCATTCACGAGGCCCCCAGGAAGCCGCAAACCCGCGGCTTCCGCCCCCCGAGGGGGACGAGTCGACGCGGGACGGCCCGTCGTCGACTCCAGCATTGCGCCTCGTTGCTTGGTGATTGGCCACTACCAATCGCTGGCGGACAACCCCGGCGTTGCACCGGAGTCCGACCAAACCTGTCCTCTGCAGTCGGATCAGAGAACACTGCAAAGCCGGTCCAGCCCTTTGCAGACTGACCGGCTTTGCGCTGTTCTCCCCGAAGGGATTCGAGCGCTGCAGATGGGGACGGTTGCCCGTCCCATCAAGTGGAGGCGGCGAGCCGCCCCCGCTCTTGCAAATTACTTGATCTCGGCGGTAGCGCCCGCTTCGATCAGCTTCTTCAGGGCGGCTTCGGCGTCGGCCTTGGCGATGGCTTCCTTGACGTTCTTCGGAGCGCCGTCGACCAGGTCCTTGGCTTCCTTCAGGCCGAGGCCCGTCAGTTCGCGCACGGCCTTGATGACGCCGACCTTGTTGGCGCCGGCGCCGGTCAGGACGACGTTGAATTCCGTCTTCTCTTCGGCAGCCGGAGCAGCAGCACCGCCGCCGCCACCGCCGGAGACGGCCACGGCCGCGGCCGACACGCCGAACTTCTCTTCGATGGCCTTGACCAGATCGTTGAGTTCCATCACCGACATGCTGTCGAGCGAGGTCAGGAAAGCGTCCTTATCGAATGCCATTTTGTATTCCTATCAAAAACAGTGAAATGAGTGGTGTTGGTGCGGCCGGATCAGGCCGCCGGAGCAGCTTCCGCCGCCGGGGCTTCGGCTTCGGCGCCGCCGCCCTTCTTCTTGGCCAGCGCGTCCACGACACGAGCGAAGCTCGCGATCGGGGACTGCAGCAGCATCGCGATCTGCGACAGCAGGACTTCGCGCGACGGGATGCTGGCCAGGGCCTTCACTCCGTCGACGTCCAGGGCCTTGCCGGAAAAGGCACCACCCTTGATGACCAGCTTGTCGTTCGTCTTGGCGAAGTCAGCGATGACCTTCGCCGCGGCGACCGCGTCTTCCGAAAAACCATAGATCAGCGGACCGACCATGCTCTCCGACGCGCTCTCGAACGGCGTGCCGGCGACGGCGCGACGGGCCAGGGTGTTCTTCAGCACGTGAAGATAGACACCCTTGGCACGCGCATCGACGCGCAGCTTGTTCAGTTGCTCGACGGTGAGGCCACGGTACTCGGCCAGCGCCAGCGTCTGGGACTTGGCAACTTGCACTGCCACGTCCGAGATGACGGCTGCCTTCTCGCTACGATTGAGACTCAAGGTCTACTCCTCACAAAAACGTGCGTTCAACGAACTTCTTCGAAGCTCGCCTCCCGCACACCGGGATTTCAGCGACCTTGCCGAACCTGC
>JAEKKH010000133.1 GCA_019510465.1 Burkholderiales bacterium | reverse complement strand
GCGGGGGTGCTGCGCGCGTGCCATCACCTGGCCGGCGTGCCCTGGAACGCCGGGTCGCTGTTCGAGTCGACGCTGGCGCAGGCGGCGCTGTCGGTGACGTGGTCGCTGGTCGGCGTCGGGCTGATGGTGACCGGCCGTCGCCGCCTGCGCCGGGCGGTGTGGGCCGTCGGCGCGGCGCTGCTGGGCATCGTGGTGGCCAAGCTGTTCCTGGTCGAGCTGGCCGACCGCGGCAGCCTCGACCGCATCGTCTCGTTCATCGTGGTTGGCGGGCTGATGCTGGCTGTCGGATACTTCGCGCCGATCCCGCCGGCACGCGACGACGAGCCGGCGCACGATCGCTCCCTCGGAGATCCGGCATGAAGTTCGCCCCGGCCGTCCTCACGGTGTTCGCGCTCGCCTGCGCACGGGCCGGCGCGGGCGCCGCGGCGGACGCCTCCGCATCGCTGCCGCTGACGTTGTCGGGCACCGGCCCGTACTACGTCCTGGACATCGACGCCCAGGCGCGCAAGCTGTCGGCCGCGCCGGGCCTGGGTGACCTGCGCGTGCGCAACGGCGCGGGCGAGACGCTGCCGTTCGCCTGGGTCGATCCGCCGCAGCCGGCGGCGGCGCCGTTGCGCGCGCCGGCCCGCCTCTACAAGGTGCCGCTGCCGCCGGGCGACGCAGCATCCGCGACCACCGCCGCCGCGCCCCAGCGCCAGGCCTGGATCGTCGACACGAAGGAGGCCGGCGACGACCTGTTGCGCCTGGAGCTCGGGCTCGAGCGCGACACCCAGGGCGTGTGGACGCTGCGCGTCGAGGCGAGCGACGATCTGCAGCACTGGCGCACCCTGCAACAGGACGCGCAACTGGTCCAGCTGCAGGCGCTGCCGCAGGTGGGCGCGGCGGGCACGCTCGCGCCGCAGGCCGAACGCGAGCGCCTGGCCGCCACCGGCATCGACCTCGACGAGCAGCCGGCGCGCTATCTGCGCCTGACGACCGCGCCGCGCTCGGCGATACCGCCTCTGGTATCGGCCAGCGTGATCCGCAGCGCGCATCGCCCGCCGCCACCGCCGCTCGAATGGAGCGCGGCCATCGCCGCCAGCAGCTGCGAGTCGAACGCATGCGACTACACGCTGCCGGCCAACACCCCCGTCGCCGCGCTGCAGGTGATGCCCTCGGACATCGACACCATCGGCAACGTCATGGTGCTGGGCCAGGTCGACGCGGCCCAGCCGCCGCCGCGGCGCCATTCGCTGCTGCGGGGATCGCTGCATGCGCTGCGGCTGAAGGCCCGGCGGGCGTCGCCGCCGGGCCTGGCATGGGACAGCGCCGCCATCGGCAGCGTCTACTGGCTCTCGCAGCCGGCCGGCGCGCCCGACCTGCACTCGCCGCCGCTGCGCCTGGACGGCGCGAACTGGCGCGCGCTGCGCATCGAGACCTTCGGGCCGATCACCCAACTCGGCCACGCGGCCCCCGCGATCCGCATCGCCGTCCACCGCCGCCAGCTCGTCTTCGTCGCGCGCGGCACGCCGCCGTTCGTGCTCGCGCGCGCCGGCATGGACGTAACGCCGGCGCCGATGACGCTGGCCAGCCTCATGCCCGGGCGCGCCGCGGACGATCCCCTGCCCGCGGCGAGCGCGGCGCTCGCGCCGGTGGCGGTCGCGAGCGCGGCCGCCACGCCCGCATCCGCCGCCTCCGCGGCGAGGGCAGCGCCCGCGCCGCGGACCGGCTGGCTGTGGGCCGCGCTGCTGGGCGGACTGGCGGTGATGGGCGCGATGGCGTGGTCGCTGCTTCGCAAGCCGCGCGCCCCACAGGCGTGACGTCGACGCGCCGGCGCGCCCTCGCGGCGCCGTCGCCGGCGTGCGGCCTGCGTCAGATCAGGGCGAACAGGCCCCAGGGCGTCTTGGTGAAGGCCACCGAGACGATCCAGCCCACCACCGCGAGCGCAGCCACCCAGGCCGCGGCGCGCACCGGCCTGGCGACCGTCGGCCGCAAGGCCACGACGCCGAGCCCGATGTAGACGACCAGGCCGCACAACTTGGCGAGCAGCCACGGCGTCGCGAACGGATTCACCCGCAGCATCGTCACGAGCATCAGGGCCGACGTGAGCAAGGCGGTGTCGATCACATGCGGCAGCGTCTTCGCGACACGGCCGCGCACCCAGCGGGCGCCGGCCAGGCTCGCGCCGCCGCGCAACGCGAAGCCCGTCACCGACAGGGCGACGCTCGTTTCGTGGAAGCTGCGGATCGCGAGATAGTCCATGGGATCGGCCGGCGCGCGGCGTGTAGGCCAGGGTGTCGAGGGTATCGCAGGACGGCGCGCGCTCAGTCCACCTCCGGGCGGGCGGGCCCGGTCGGATCGAGGCGCCAGGCCAGCGCGGCGCCGGCCATCGTCGCGATGAACACGAGCAGCGCGACCGCGTTGAGCAAGGCCCCGACGCCGCGCTGGAGCGGGTCGTCCATGCCAAGCAGGAGGCGCATCGCCAGCGACGCGTGAAGCAGCGCCACTGGGACGTAGAACGGCGACCCGAAGCGCAGCCGCACGCGCGTCAGCGCCGGCAGGATGACGGGCGCATGCGCCATCATCATGCTCACGACGAAGCCCAGGCCGAGCGCGTGCAGCGCCATGTCGCGCCAGGGCCGGCCGGCGGCCAGGCCGATCCAGCCGATGCCCGACACCGCCAGCCAGCCATGGCCCAGCAGCAGGCAGGCCGCCATGTAGCGGCTCAGTCCCGTCGTGCGGATCGTGCGGGTGGCGATGTCGTGCGCGAACAGCCAGGTCGACAGCAGCAGCAGGCCGGCCCCGAACAGCGCGATGCCGATCACGCCGCCCCTGCCGGGCAGCGACGCGCCCGTCGCGCCCGCGAGCAGCACGCCGACCACGCCCGCGAGCTGCAGCCGCTTGCCGCGCGCGTGGCGTCGCAGCCGCGTCATCTCCAGGCGTTCGGCGGCCACCGTCAGCACGAGGAACGCGAACCACCAGGGCAGCGGCGTGCCGGCATCGGCGAGGAACAGCGCGTCGCCGACGAGCCAGGCGCCCGCGGCGATCGCGAGCAAGGCCGTGTGCATGGCCGGCTGCCGCCGCACGATGTGCAGGTTGACGCCCAGGAAAGCGACGGCCGCCAGCAGCAGCGCGAGCCGGCCGTGGCCGGCGTCGCCCGCGATCAGCAGCGCCGCGGCGAGCGCCGAGGTGGCCGGCGCGAGCCAGGCCCAGGCGCGGCCGACGGCCACGGCACGCTCGGTGGCGACGATCGTCCCGAGGAAGCCGCAGATCATCAGCGCCGCGTGCGACGAGGCCCCCGCGACCAGCCACGCCGGCAGGCCGGGCGGCACCGTCGCCGGGCAGGCGCGCAGCAGGCCGCCGCACACGGCGACGACCAGCGACACCGCCGCGACCGCCAGCACGGCCGGCGCGACGCTCACCAGCCCATGACGGCCTTGGCGCGGTCGCTCATGCGGGCGGGCATCCATGGCGGCTCCCAGACGAGCTCGACATCGATGGCGAGCGTCCCGGGCAGCACCCGCGACAGCTCGTGCCAGATGTCGTCGATGATGACGTCGACCACCGGGCACGCGGCCGAGGTCATCGTGACGAGCACGCGCGCCTGGCACGCTGCGACGTCCACGCCGTAGACGAGCCCGACGTCGACGATGCTCATCGCCAGCTCCGGGTCGATGACGCGCCGCAGCGCGGCCTCGATGGCCGGCTTCAGGGCGGCCGGTCCGGCGTAGGGAAACGGGTCGCGGGACTCGCTCCGGCGCTGGGTGGCAGTGGCGTCCATGGCCGCCTCACCGGGCGATCGGCTGCGGGTCGCCGATCGTGACCGGCCCGGCCTTCGCCGACCTGCGCAGCAGGTTCAGCGCATACCAGGCCAGCAGCACGGCGCCACCGGCGAACAGGATGTCGCCCGGCACGCGCAGCCACACCAGTGTCTCCATCACCGGCGAGTGCACGATCTCCGGCGAGCGCGCGTACCACATGCCCTTGTCGATCGAGGCCCAGGCCTGGTAGATGCCGGCCGGCAGGATCGACAGGAAGACCATCATCGCCAGGCCGCCGTTGAGCGACCAGAACGCGGGCTTCAGGAAGCGGTCCAGGTGCAGGCCGCGCTCGTACAGGCCGCGCAGGCAGAACAGCATCAGGCCGATGCCCAGCATGCCGTAGACCCCGAACAGCGCGGCGTGGCCGTGGGCGGCGGTCATGTTCAGGCCCTGCACGTAGTACAGCGACGCCGGCGGGTTGATCGCGAAGCCCAGCAGGCCCGCGCCCACCGTGTTCCAGAAGCCGACGGCCACGAAGCACATGACGATCCACTTGTAGGCGCCCAGCCAGCCCACCGACTTCGACTGGCGGTACGTCTGCAGCGCCTCGAGGCCGATCAGCGTCAGGGGCACCACTTCTAGCGCGGAGAACACCGAGCCGACGGCGATGACCGAGGTCGGCGCGCCCGTGAAGTACAGGTGGTGCAGCGTGCCCAGGATCCCGCCGAACAGGAACACGATGGTCTCGGCGACGATCGCGCGGTTCGCGCTGGCGGCGCGCACCAGGCCCAGCTTGGTGAAGATCAGCGCGACGACGGCGGTGGCGAACACCTCGAAGAAGCCCTCCACCCACAGGTGCACGAGCCACCAGCGCCAGTACTCGATCATCGAGTAGTGCGAGTGCTGGTCCCACATCAGCGAGGTCGAATAGAAGCCGCCGATGCAGGTGGCCGACAGGAACACCATCGCGATGAGGCCGCGCGATTCCGACGGCTTCGTCAGCGCCGGCCACAGCGCGCGCGCCAGCAGCACCACCCACAGGATCAGGCCCGTGAACAGCAGGTATTGCCAGATGCGGCCCATGCTCGTGTACTCGAGGCCCTGGTTGCCGATCCAGAACCCGTAGTCGAAGCCGCGGTGCTGCAGCGTGCCGAGCCAGCCCGTGGCGATCGAGCCCACCACGATGGCGATCAGCGCCCAGAACAGCAGGTCGACGCCGAGCTTCTGGAACTTCGGCTCGCGCCCCGACAGCAGCGGCGCGATGTACTGGCCGGTGGCCAGCCACGCCGTCGCGATCCAGAAGATGCCCACCTGGGTATGCACCGTGCGGCTGACGACGTAGGGCAGCACCTTGGCCAGCGGCATGCCGAAGAACGACTGCCCCTCGACGGCATAGTGCGCGGTGATGGCGCCCATGCCGATCTGCAGCAGCATCAGGCCGATGACCGCGAAGAAGTACTTGCGCGTGGCCTTCATCGACGGCGTGGCCTGGATGCCCAGGAACGGGTCGGCGGCCGGCGGCGGAAGCTCGGCGGCGTGCTTCGCGCTGCCGTGCACCCACAGCATCGCGGCGATGCCCGCCAGCAGCAGGATGATCGACACCATCGACCACACCGCCGCCGACTCGGTCATCGTGTTGCCCACCAGCGGCTCATGCGGCCAGTTGCTGGTGTACGAGACGCCGGGCTCGTTCGGACGATCCGTCGCGGCGGCCCAGGCGCTCCAGAAGAAGAACGCCGACAGCGCCTGGCGGTCGTCCGCCGAGGGCAGGACGCCGGTGGTCATCGCGTACTGGTCGCGCAGCTTGTCGAGCGCCGGATCGCTGCCGAACAGGCCCTCGTAGTGCGATTCGACGGTGCGGATCGCCTGTCCGCGCTCGGGCGAGACGGTGATGCGGCTGTCGATCGTGTCGTAGGTGTTGCGGCGCATCTCGTCCTTGAGCAGCACCTCGACCGCGGCGGATTGCTCCACCGTCGGCGGCAGCGCGCCGGCACGCGACTTCAGCCGCAGCGCGCGCAGCTCGGTGGCCTCGCGGTGCAGCCAGTCGGCCGACCAGTCGGGCGCCACGTAGGCGCCATGGCCCCACACGGTGCCCAGCTGCTGGCCGCCTGACGCGAGCCACGCCTGCTGGCCACGCCGGATCTGGTCGCCCGTGAACAGCAGCTTGCCGTCGGTCGTGACGACCTGCTCGGGGATGGGCGGCGCCGCCAGGTAGATCTGCCATCCGAGGTAGCCGAGCGCCCCGAACGACAGCACGAAGATGAGGCCGAGCCAGCGCCACAGCCTGTTGTTGCTGGTCATGATGTTCTCCAATGAATGGAACCGGACGGACGGATCAGGCGCCGCCGCAGCCGCCGCAGCACGCGCCGCCCTCGCCGCCATCGCCGGCCGCTCCGGCCGCGGTGCGCACGATCTCGACCCGCCAGGCCTCCGGGCCCTGTGCGAGGTAGCGCCACGTGAAGGCGCCGGGCATCTCGGACTGGAACTGGTGGTACAGCGGCCGCGGATCGTGGTCGTTGACCAGTTCCATCGCCTCGTCGGCCCCCAGCGCGCGGAAGGTGGCGAAGATGCGCGCGTGCCGCTCGCGCGGCGGGATCTCGCGGACGTCGATGATCGATTTCTTGACGACTTGCGCCATGGCTTGCTCCGTTCGGACTAAAGATACATCTAAGATGCATCTATGTTAGGAACACCGCCGTGGCAGGGCCTTGACCTGCGTCAAGCCGATCCGGGTCGGAGCAGGTGGTGCAGCAGGTCGCGCACGCCGCGGATCTCGCGCCCGAACGGCAGCGCGCCCTTGCCGCGGAAGAACAGGCCGCGCCGGACGTCGCCGCGCAGGGCGGCGGCGAGCTGGTGGTCGATGCAGAACTGTCCCCAGGTCGCCTTGCCGTCGCGCAAGCCGCACTGCGTCAGGCAGTCGAACACCTCGGTGCAGCGCGGCTTGACGTGCGCGTTCTCCTGCAGCCGCGGCAGCGCGCGCAGGTAGGTCGAGAGCCAGGGCGTGAGCACCGCTCGCGCGGGCAGGCCGGCGACGCTGGTGAACTCCACCATGTCCTCGTCGCGCGCATCGGCCAGCACCTGCTTGAACGCCTCGTGCGCGTCCGCCTCGTGCGTCACGGCGAACGGCGTTCCCAGCTGCACCGCGGCGGCGCCGAGGTCCTGGAGGCGGCGCACGTCGGCCGCGCTGCGGATGCCGCCGGCCGCGATGACCGGCGTGCGCTCGAGGCCGGCGGCGCGCAGCACCGCGATGGTTTCGGGCACGCAGCGCTCGAAGTCGAAGCGCGGATCGCGCAGGTCGGCGATCGACGCGGCGCCGAGGTGCCCGCCGGCGAATGCCGGATGTTCCAGCACGATGGCGTCCGGCGCGCGCTGCTTGCGTTCCCACTTGCGCAGCACCAGCTGCACGCCGCGCGCGTCGGACAGGATGGGCACGAGCGCGACGTCGGGATGGCCGGCCGCGAGCTCGGGCAGGTCCAGCGGCAGGCCCGCGCCGACCACCACGGCGTCGATGCCGCATTCGATGGCGCGCCGCACGTAGGCCGCGTACTGGCCGACGGCGCGCATCACGTTGACCGCGAGCAGGCCGCGGCCGGCCGACAGCCGCCGCGCGGCGGCGATCTCGCGCGCCAGCGCCTCGAGGTTGGCCTGCTCCATCTCGGCCTTGATCCCGGGGCCGACGCCGCGTCCGCGCGTGCGCTCCATCAGGTCCGGATGCAGGCGGCGCAGGTCGATGGCGCTGAGCGTGCCGACGCCGCCGCATGCGGCGACGGTGCCGGCCAGGCGGTGCGCCGATACCCCCACGCCCATGCCGCCCTGCACGATCGGCAGCAGTTCGCGGCCGCCGAGGGCGAGGGACCGCAGCCCGGAGTGGCGCAGGGCGGCCTGCAATTCCGGCTCGATCCGGATCGAAGAGTCGTTCATGCCGCCGCACGTTAGGGAGATCGCTCCGGCGAAGCCTTGACCCACGACAAGATCCGCTCGCGCCGACGTGCAATCCTCGCTGGTCGGCGTCGGGAGATGCCGATCGGCTTTCCCGGCCTTGACGCATGTCAAGACTCGGCGCTGGTGTCGATGACTCAATCCGGCGCATGACACCGCCTCCCTTCTTCGACCAGGTGCCCCGGCTCCGGGTGCGCGATCCGCTCGCCGAGCTGCTCGGTTGCTGCGAGGGCGGCGTCATCGAGTACGGCTACGCGGACGCCGTGCGCGTCACCGGCCACTCGTGTCCCCTGGTCGCGACCGCGTACTGGCTCACCTGGCGCGCGCTCGACGCGCTCTACCCCGATGCCCTGCCCGTGCGCGGCGGCATCAAGGTGGACATGCGCGAGAGCGCGCGCCACGGCAGCACGGGCGTGACGGCCACCGTGGTGCAGATGCTCACGGGCGCCGCGGGCAGCAGCGGCTTCAAGGGCATCGCGGGCCGCTTCTCGCGTGCGGGCCTGCAGCGCCATGCGCCGCAGATCCCGCTGGCCATGCGTTTCACGCGCCTGGAGACCGGGGCGGCCGTGGACGCGGCGGCCGACCTGTCGCTGGTGCCGGCCAGTGCGGCGCTCGTCGAGCTGACGCAGCGCCTGGAGAGAGGCACCGCGGACGACGCGGCGCTGGCCGCGCTCGGGCGACTGTGGCAGGAGCGCGTCGCCACCCTGCTGATCGAGCGCGCCGACGACCCCGCCGTGTTCCTCGTGCGCCACGTCGACCGGCGGCGCGACGACCCGGGCGTGAGCTCCGCCATCCACGTCATGCGCCCCGTTGACGGCCGTCAACACGCGCCCGCCGCACGGCGCTAACTTGCGAACCATCCAAAAGATTTATATGAGAGGTATGTTTATGGAACTCCAATCACTTCGCGGCGCATTGCAGCGCACGCGCGCGTTCCTGGGCCTCGCCGCCATCGCCTTCATGGCCGCGCCCGCTCTGGCCGCCAACGCGCCCGCCGGCACGGGCGACTTCGGCCCGCCACGCGGCGAGCCGATCCATGCCGTGCTGACCAGCCCGCCGCTGGTGCCGCCGCCGATCCACCGCAACTATCCGGCCCACGTGATCGTCGAGCTCGAGGTCGTCGAGAAGACGATGCAGATCTCCGAGGGCGTGAACTACACGTTCTGGACCTTCGGCGGGACGGTGCCGGGCAGCTTCATCCGCGTGCGCCAGGGCGACACGGTGGAGTTCCACCTCAAGAACGACCCGGCCAACAAGATGGCGCACAACATCGACCTGCACGGCGTGACCGGCCCGGGCGGCGGCGCGGCATCCAGCTTCACCGCGCCGGGCCATGAATCGAAGTTCACGTTCAAGGCGCTCAACGAGGGCATCTACGTCTACCACTGCGCCACCGCGCCGGTGGGCATGCACATCGCCAACGGCATGTACGGCCTGATCCTGGTGGAGCCGCCGCAGGGCATGCCCAAGGTCGACCACGAGTACTACGTGATGCAGGGCGACTTCTACACGGGCGGCAAGTACCGCGAGAAGGGCGACCAGCCGTTCGACATGGAGAAGGCGATCGACGAGCGCCCGACCTACGTGCTGTTCAACGGCGCCGAGGGCGCGCTCACCGGCGACAAGGCGCTCAAGGCGAAGGTGGGCGAGACGGTGCGGCTGTTCGTCGGCAACGGCGGCCCGAACCTGGTGTCGAGCTTCCACGTGATCGGCGCGATCTTCGACGAGGTGCGCTTCGAGGGCGGCACCAACGTCCAGAAGAACGTGCAGACCACGCTGATCCCCGCGGGCGGCGCGGCCATCGCGAAATTCCGCACGCACGTGCCGGGCAGCTACGTGATGGTCGACCACTCGATCTTCCGCGCGTTCAACAAGGGCGCGCTGGCGATCCTGAAGGTCGAGGGCCAGCCGGACAAGTCGATCTACTCGGGCAAGGAACTCGACTCGGTCTACCTCGGCGACCGCTCGCGGCCCAATCTCGAGGCCGTCACCAAGGCCACGGAGTCGGCGCGCCAGGGCACGCTCACGCTGCAGGACCAGGTCAAGGCCGGCGAGGCGCTGTTCACGGGCACCTGCTCGGTGTGCCACCAGGCCAATGGCGCAGGCATCCCGGGGGTGTTCCCGCCGCTGGCGAAGTCCGACTACCTCGCGGCCGACCTGCCGCGCACCATCGGCATCCCGCTGCGCGGCCTGACCGGCAAGGTCACCGTCAACGGCACGCAGTACGACTCCGTGATGCCGCCGATGAGCCAGCTCAACGACGACGAGGTCGCCAACATCCTCACCTTCGTCCTGAACAGCTGGGGCAACCCGGGCGGCCAGGTGGCGGCGGACGACGTGAAGAAGTCGCGCGCCCAGGGCACCGCGTCCACCGCCGCGGCCGCGCACTGAGCGACGCCATGCGACGCGCCCGCACCGGCGCCCTGGCGGCCGCGCTCGCGACCGCGTGCGCGATCGCGCCGGCCGCCGACTACACGCCGCTGCCGGGCGGCGAGTTCACCAGCGCGCTGCCGCAGGGCGCCACGCCCGGCACGACCGCCGTCGCCCGCGTCGCTCCGTTCGAGCTGCGCACCACGCCGGTGACGCGCGCCGAGTTCCGCGCCTTCCTCGCGCTGCACCCGGCGTGGCGGCGCGGCCAGGCGCCGGCCGTCTTCGCCGACGCCGCCTACCTGGCCGACGGCCCCGCCGCCGACGACCGCCCGGACGTCGCCGACGCCCGGCCCGTCACCGAGGTCAGCTGGTTCGCCGCCCAGGCGTTCTGCGAAAGCGAGGGCGCCCGCCTGCCGACCTGGCTCGAGTGGGAGTTCGCCGCCGCCGCCGACGAGACCCGCGCGGACGCGCGCAGCGACCCCGCCTGGCGCCAGCGCATCCTGTCGTGGTATGCCCAGCCGGCGACGGCCACGCCGCAGGACGTCGGCGGGCCGCCCGACCTGCACGGCGTGCGCGACCTGCACGGCCTCGTCTGGGAATGGGTCGACGACTTCAACGCCCTGTTCGTCGCGGGCGACAGCCGCAACCAGGGCGACCCGGACACGCTGCGCTTCTGCGGCGCCGGCGCCATCAGCATGGCCGACCGCGACAACTACGCCGTGCTGATGCGCGTCGCGCTGCTGTCCTCGCTGTCGGCTCCCGATACCCTGCGCACGCTCGGCTTCCGCTGCGCGCGCCCCGCCACCGGAGAACCACGATGACCTCGCTGACACGCCGCAACGCCCTGGGCCTATTCGCCTGCGCGGCACTGGCCGCCTCGGCCCGCGCCGCCGCACCCCTGCCCGGCGATTCCGTCTACCACCTGCACCCGCGCCTCGTCGACCAGGACGGCCGCCCGTTCGACTGGGGCTCGACGCGCGGCGAGCCGGTGCTGGCCAGCATGTTCTACACCTCGTGCGAGATGGTGTGCCCGCTGATCTTCGAGTCGATCCGCCGCACCGTCGATGCCTTCGACAAGCCGGTGCGCGACCGGGTGCGCGTGGTGATGGTCAGCTTCGACCCCGAGCGGGACACCGTGGCCGTGCTCAAGGAGACGGCCGCCCGGCACCATTGCGACGGGCGCTGGAGCCTGGTGCGCGGTTCAGCGGCCGATGCGCGCCGCATCGCGGCCCTGCTGGGCATCCAGTACCGCCGGCTGCCCAGCGGCGAGTTCAACCATTCGAGCGTGATCAGCCTGCTCGACGCCGAGGGCCGGATCGCCAGGCGCACGAGCACCGTCGGCGACGTCGACCCCGCGCTGGTGGCCGCGGCGAAATCGGTCTAGCGCCATGCAAAGGAAGTTCCCCATCCTGCCGGCCCACCCCGAGCGCATCTGCTGGGGCTGCGACCGCTACTGTCCCACCGATTCGCTGGCCTGCGGCAACGGGTCCGAGCGCACGGCCCACCTGTCCGAGCTGTTCGGCCCGGACTGGATGGAATGGGAGCGGCCGTCGCCGGACGCGCCGCCCCCGGCGAGCGGCACCGCGGCTTGACGCTGCGCAAGGCGCTCGCCCTCCGGAGTGCGACGCTCGCATCGACGATGAGGACGCCATGACCGCCACCCTGAAGATCCTGCGCGACGAGCACGCGGCGCTGGCCTCCATGCTGCGCACGCTGCCCCTGCTCGTGGCGGCGACGAAGGACGGCCGCGCGCCCGATTTCGCCCTGCTGCGCGACATGGTGTTCTACGTCGCCGACTTCCCCGAGCGCCAGCACCATCGCAAGGAGTCCGAGCTGCTGTTCCCGAAGCTGCGGGCGCGCGCGCCCTGGGCCCGCGACCTGCTCGACCGGCTGGAGGAGGAGCATGCGCGCAGCGAGTTCTGGATCCACACCCTCGAGCACGCGCTCACCGCCTGGGAGGTGATCGGCGAGGCGCGGCGCGCCGCGTTCGAGACCGCCGTGCAGCACCGAGTTCTACCTGGAGCACATGGCGCTCGAGGAGCGCGAGATCATGCCGCTGGCGCTGCAGGTGCTCACGCAAGCCGACTGGAACGAGCTCGACGATGCGCTCGCCCCCGAGCCCGACCCCCTCACCGGCCTCGAGTCCGAGGCGGCCTATCGTGCGCTGTTCGACCGCATCGTCTTCACGGTCCCGCCGCCGCTCGGGCTGGGTCGCGGATAGGGCCTCGCGCGGCCTCGCGGGGCGCCCGCGCGCGAGACCCGGCGCTTGATGCGGCGCAAGGGTCGGCCGCGGCGATGCTCCAAGAATCTGGGGCATCGATCATCGCCAGAGCCCGCCATGCCTTGCCAGTCCGCCCGCGCCCCGCTGCAGCACCTCGAGGTCGCCTGCTCGAACTGCAGCCTGCGCGAGCTCTGCCTGCCGGTGGGGCTGTCCGCCGACGAGCTGCAGC
>JAEKKH010000272.1 GCA_019510465.1 Burkholderiales bacterium | reverse complement strand
ACGTCGGGCTTGCAGACGCGATCGACGAGCGCCCGGTCGATCTCGAACGCCGCGCCGCCGCCCTCGGTCGTTTCACCGACGAAGCGCTCCTTCTGGATGCGCGTGGCATAGACGACGTCGGCGTCGGCCAGCCCCTGGAGCGAGTCACGCAATTCCACGACGTTGCCGTTGCGGCTGACGCGCTCGACGATCGCGGCGGGCATCTCCAGCGACGGCGGCGCGACCAGGGTGAAGCGCACGCCCTTGTACAGCGCCAGCAGCTTGATCAGCGAGTGCACCGTGCGACCGTACTTCAGGTCGCCCACCAGTGCGATGTGCGCGCCGTCGACGCGCTTGCCCAGGCGCGAGAACTCGCGCTGGATGGTGTAGAGGTCGAGCAGCGCCTGCGTCGGGTGCTCGCCCGGCCCATCGCCGCCGTTGACCACCGGCACGTTGGTGGCGCGCGCGAACTCGCCCACCGCGCCCTGCTCGGGATGCCGCACGACGATCGCGTCGGCGTAGCCCGCGATCACGCGGCTGGTGTCGTGGATCGACTCGCCCTTGGCCATCGACGAGAACGTGAAGCCGGTGGTGTCGCACACCGACCCGCCGAGGCGGCAGAACGCCGCGCCGAAGCTCACGCGGGTGCGCGTGCTGGCCTCGAAGAACAGGTTGGCCAGCACGGCACCTTCCAGCACCCGCGTGACCTTGCGGCGGCGCGCGATCGGCAGCATGACGTCGGCCAGGTGGAACAGGTCCTCGGCCGACTCGCGGTTGAACTGGTCGACCGACAACAGGTGCCGCAACGGGCCCCCGGGGGCCAGCGGCGGCCCCTCGGAAGAGGCGCTTGGCGCAGACGCCTCGACGCGCGGCGCGGCATGGGCCAGGATCTCCTGCACGAAGCGCCGCGCCACTTCCGGCATCGCGCGGAATTCGTTGGAGTCGTCGGGCAGCAGCCAGCTGTCGAGCGCGCGACGGCGGCTGCCGATGCGGTCCGCGAAGGCGTCGCGGGTCATGTCTAGGCGACGCATTGCGTCGCGCAGGAGGACTTGTTGCGTGATCATGAGCCGCGATTGTGACGCAGAGCGTACATATGATCAAGCTTGCTGCGTATATCCTGTGCCAGCAGGCGAAAAAAAACCCACCGCGAGGGTGGGCTTCAAGTCCTTCGCGAGAAGGACGTCGTTGGGACTGTGCGTGCCGACCGAACCCGTCCCCTCCCAGAGCTCCTGGCTCGACCAGCACAACGGATTCGAATGTACGGGCCGGTCTGTCGAAAAGCATCCCTATTTCAGGGGGAGTGGCTCGCCGCGGCAACACCGCCGATGTGTCCGATGCACCGAAGTGGTTCGCCGCACGGCGGTCACCTCGGAGCCCATGATCTCCGGCGCTCGCGTCCCGCGCGCGCATGCCACGACGAGCCCATGGCGCGACAATGCGACATGACCTCGCCCGCCGCCCCCACGCCCGTTCCGCCGCTCGCCGAAGCCGACCTCAACCGGCTGCAGGTGCTGCTGGACAAGATCCCCGAGCCGCTCGAGCCGCTGGACATCAGCATGCTGGACGGCTACCTGTGCGGCGTGCTGCTGCAGCCCACGGCGGTGCCCGCGGGGGCCTGGATCCGGCACGTGTTCGACATCGACGGCCGCCCGCTCGATGACCGATGGAAGGGCCTGCACGAGCTGCAGGGTCTCGTGCAGCGCCGCTACCGCGAGCTCGCCACAGCCATCGCGGGGCGCCAGTGGTTCGACCCGTGGGTGTTCGAGCTCGACGACGAGGCCGACCCGCTTGAATGCACCCTGCCGTGGGCGGCCGGCTTCTCCGCCGCGATGGAGCTGTTCCCCGGGCTGATGGACATGGACTCGCCCGACACGCTCGAACCGCTGGCCGTCCTATACGCCGCGTTCGATCCCGACGACCTCGAGGACGCCGACGCGCTGCTGGCCGAGATCGAGACGCTGGAGCCACCGTCCGACCTCGACGAGGCGATCGAGGACGTCGTGCAGAGCGTGATGCGCCTGGCCGACGTCAGCCGACCGCTGCCGAAGTCGGCCAATGGCGGCAGCGCGCCCAGGCGCCCGCCGCCGCGCCGAGGACCGCCGCCACGCGGCCGTTACTGAGGCCCGAGGCGATTCAGGCCCAGGACCGCGACGGCAACGCCACCAGCGGCCGGCGCGACGGCAGCGCCTCGCCGCAGAAGCCGTAGTCCAGCTGCGGGCGGCGGCCGCTGATCAGCTCGGCCAGCGCACGGCCGGAGCCGGCGCCGTGCGTCCAGCCCAGCGTGCCGTGGCCGGCGTTGAGCCACAGGTTGGCGATCTTGCTGCGGCCAATGTAGGGCAGGTTGTCCGGCGTGCTGGGACGCAGGCCGGCCCAGAAGTTGGGCTGGGCCGTGTCGGCCACGCCGGGGAACAGCTCCTCGTAACGGCGCACCAGCGCCTCGCAGCGCACGCGCGACTTCGGGCCGTCGATGGAGGTGTCGTAGCCGGCCATCTCCGCGGTGCCGGCGATGCGGATGTGATCGCCCAGGCGCGAGATCGCGATCTTGCGGGTGTCGTCCAGCAGGCTGACGACGCTGGCGTCCTCGGGGCGCTTCAGGCGCAACGTGGCCGAATAGCCCTTGGCTGGATAGATGTTGAGCCAGATGCCCAGCGGACGCAGCAGCGGCGCGGTGAACGAGCCGGCAGCGGCGACGTACTGGTCGGCGACCACGGTGCTGGTGCGCAGGGTGCCGCGTTCGCGCACGTGCACGCCGGTGATCTTCGCGCCCGACTTGTCGAAGCCGAGGATGTCGTGTTCCCACAGGAACTTCGCGCCGCGCGCCGCGCACCGCTGCGCCAGCTCCTGCGTGAACACGCGCGCGTCGCCGGATTCGTCGCTGGGCGTGAACGTGCCGCCGTGGATGCCACCGAAGCGCTTGAGGGCGGGTTCCACCGCCAGCACCGCATCGCGATCGAGCACGCGCCGGTCGACGCCGTGGTCGCGCATCAGCGCCGCGGCCTTGACGCCGTTCTCGTAGTCGGCGGCCGACGAGAAGAAATGCAGGATGCCGCGCTCGAGGCGGTCGTACTCGATGCCCGTCTTGGCGACGAGCGACTTGAGCGCGTCGTGGCTGTAGCGGCCCAGGGCGACCAGCTGCTCGACGTTGCGCGCGAAGGCGGCGTCCGTGCACTGGGTCAGGAAGCTCAGGGCCCAGCGCCACTGGTGCGGGTCGAGCCGCGGGCGGAACAGCAGCGGCGAATCGGCCTGCAGCATCCACCGGGCCACCTTGAACGGCGCGCCGGCGTTGGCCCAGGGTTCGCAGAAGCACACCGAGATCTGGGCGCCGTTGGCGAAGCTGGTCTCCAGCGCGGCCTCGGGCTGGCGGTCGACGACGGTCACCTCATGGCCCTCTTCCAGCAGGTGCCAGGCGGTGGCGACGCCGATGATGCCGGCGCCCAGAACGATCACTTTCATCGCGAATCCTTCGCCGCTCGGCGGCCGGCCGGGAA
>JAEKKH010000132.1 GCA_019510465.1 Burkholderiales bacterium | reverse complement strand
CCTCCCGGCCGTCGTAGGACGTCATCGTCTGGTGGCCCATCGCATCGAAGAGCAGGGCCAGGCTGTCGGCGCTGTCGCGGAGGTCGTCCACGACGAGGATCTTGGACATCGGATCGGTTCCCCGGCGGAGTGACAGGCCCGCCTTGTTCGTCGACGCGGGCTGCGGTCCGTCCGGGCTCCCGGCGCCACCGCCAAAGCGATGCCGCCACCGGACGCGGTCACCGCGTCATCCCGAGGTTACTTGTTTTGGCGCGTGCTTGCGCGAGGGAATGTGCGGCGTGCACCTTGCGCGACAGTGGCCTCACCACCCCAGCGCGCGCACCTCGGCCTCGGCCTGCGCGGCGTCGAGGAAATGGCGCACGCGCGACGAGAAGACGCCGGATTCGAACAGCCGCATGAAGTCGTGCGTGCGTTCGAAATGCTGCGCGAACGGCTCGGGCATGTTCGACAGGTAGTGCAGCGGCACGCCGCGCGCGTGCAGCCGGCGCAGCCAGGCCACCGTGTCGGGCAGCGGCTCGAGCTCGCCGGGGCAGGCCGCGATGACGGCGGCAACCTCGTCCTCGCCGAGCCCGGTGCGCGCGGCGACGCGGCGCGCCAGTTCCTCCGGCTCGACGGTGCCGCGGTCGAACTCGCCCCAGTCGCCCCCATAGGCCTGGAACACCTGGCCGACCCAGTGCCTGGTGCTCTCGGGGTCGCTGGCGCGGTGCGGCAACACTTCGGCCAGCAGCGCGTCGGGGCGCCAGCGGAACAGCACGCGGCCGAAGTCGAAGACAAGGGCGCGCTCGGGCCTGGAATCAGCAGTCATCTGGAAGGTCGAATGGTCGGGAAGCGGCCTTGAACGGGCCCTTCCGTCATTTCACCACTGGTCGAACAACCGGGTCGTCGCCCCGGCCGGCGAGCGCTCGGCCGCTCCGGAGCTCAGCCGGCCTGAGCCCCTCGGGGGCGGGGAGCGGAGCGAGCCGGGTCGACCATTGGTCGAACAACCTGGTCCCCGCCCCGGCCGGCGAGTGCTCGGCCGCTCCGGAGCTCAGCGGCCTGAGCCCCTCGGGGGCGGGGAGCGGAGCGAGCCGGGTCGTCACTTCAACCGGGTCAGCAGGCCGGCCGTCGACGAATCGAGCCCGTCGGTGGCGCCGCTGGCCAGGCGCGGCAGCAGCGCGTTGCACAGCGCCTTGCCAAGTTCCACGCCCCACTGGTCGAAGCTGTTGATGCCCCACAGCGCGCCGCTGCAGAACACGCGGTGCTCGTAGAGCGCGATCAACGAGCCCAGGGTGCGCGGCGTGAGCGCGTCCAATACCAGCGTCGTGCTGGGCCGGTTGCCGGGGAAGGCGCGATGCTCGGCGATGACCTCGCGCGCGATCGTGCGCGAGGCCGTCGGCGGCGATTCCTGCGCGGCCTCGGCCGGCGCCTTGCCCTGCATCAGCGCCTGCGACTGCGCGAGGCAGTTGGCCAGCAACTTGACGTGCAGGTCGGCGTAGGCGCCGTCGTGTCCCGCGGCCGGCCTCTTCACCGCGATGAACTCCACCGGCACGACGTCCGTGCCCTGGTGCAGCATCTGGAAGTACGCGTGCTGGCCGTTGGTGCCAGGCTCGCCCCAGACCACCGGGCTGGTTGCGAAAGGCACGGCGCGGCCGTCGACGTCGACGCGCTTGCCGTTGGACTCCATCTCCAGCTGCTGCAGGTAGGCCGGGAAACGCTTGAGGCCCTGGTGATACGGAGCGACGCTGCGGCTCGTGAAGCCGTGGAAGTTGCGGTACCAGACGTCGATCAGCGCGAGCTGCACCGGCAGGTTGCGCGCCAGCGGCGCCGTGCGGAAATGCTCGTCCATCGCATGCGCGCCGGCGAGGAACTCCTTGAAGCCGTCGGCGCCGATCGCGATCGCGATCGACAGGCCGATCGCGCTCCACAGCGAGTAGCGGCCGCCGACCCAGTCCCAGAAGCCGAAGGTCGTGGTGATGCCGAACTTCGCCGCCGCCTCGATGTTGGTCGTGACGCCCACGAAGTGGGTCGCGACGTCGGTGCCGCCGTTGGCCGTGAACCATTCGCGCGCGACGTTGGCGTTGGCCAGCGTCTCCTGCGTCGTGAACGTCTTGGACGCGACGATCACCAGTGTCTTGTTCGCATCCAGGCGTGCCAGTACCGGCGCGATGTCGTGGCCGTCGACGTTGGAGACGAAGTGGAAGCGCAGCTGCGGATGCGCGAACTCCTGCAGCGCGATCACCGCCATCTGCGGGCCCAGGTCCGAGCCGCCGATGCCGATGTTGAGGACGTCGGTGAACTGCGTTCCGGCCTGCGCGCGCACGCGTTCCGCGTAGGCGAGCAGCGGGTCGAGCACCGAATGCACCTCGCCGATGGCGGCGTCGGTCACGGCACTGACCGGCGGCGCGTTCGACGGCGCGCGCAGCGCGGTGTGCAGCACCGCACGGCCTTCGGTCAGGTTGATCGGCTCGCCGGCGAACATCGCGTCGCGCCGTGCCTCGAGGCCGCATTCGGCGGCCAGGCCCGTCAGCAGGGCGCGGGTGCTGGCGTCCCAGCGGTTCTTCGACAGGTCGGCGAAGACGCCGGGGGCCTCGATGGCGAAGTGGTCGAAGCGCCCGGCGTCGGATGCGAACGCGGCGCGCAGGTCGAACTGCCGGCCGCTCGCGTCGTAGTGCGCCTGCAGCGCCTTCCAGGCATCCGTCTGGTCGCAGCGGACGACGCTCATCGCGCGGCCTCGATCAGCGCGTCGAGCTTGACCGAGTCGGCGGCGAAGGCGCGGATGCCTTCGGCGAGCTTCTCGGTGGCCATCGCGTCTTCGTTGAGCGCGAAGCGGAACGCGGGTTCGTCGAAGTGCACCCGCTCCAGCGACAGCGCCTGCGCGGCCTCGGCGTCGAGCACCTTGGGCAGCGGGCCGGAGTCGGACTGCAGCGCGCCGAGCAGCTCGGGGCTGATCGTGAGCAGGTCGGAGCCCGCCAGCGCCTGGATCTGGCCGACGTTGCGGAAGCTCGCGCCCATCACCTCGGTCTGGATGCCGAACTTCTTGTAGTAGTTGAAGATGCGCGTGACCGACTGCACGCCCGGGTCGTTGACGCCGGCCTGCGCCGCCTCGTCCCACTTCGCGCCGGCCTGCTTCTTGTACCAGTCGTAGATGCGGCCGACGAACGGCGAGATCAGCGTGATGCCGCCGTCGCCGCAGGCCACGGCCTGGCAGAAGCTGAACAGCAGCGTCAGGTTGCAGTGGATGCCCTCGGCCTCGAGCTGGCGCGCGGCGGCGATGCCTTCCCACGTCGACGCCACCTTGACGAGCACGCGCTCGCGGCCGATGCCCGCGGCCTCGTAGAGCTTGATGATGCCGCGCGCGCGGGCCAGGGTGGCCTGGATGTCGAACGACATTCGCGCATCGACCTCGGTGCTGACGCGGCCGGGCACGACCTTCAGGATCTCGAGGCCGAAGCGCACCAGCACCTGGTCGACCACGTCGGCGAGCGGCTTGCCCCGGTGGGCGGCGACCGTGTCGGTCAGCAGCGGCGCGTAGTCGGCCTGCTGGACGGCCTTCAGGATCAGGGACGGGTTGGTGGTGGCATCGCGCGGCGCGTACTGCGCCATCTGCTTGAAGTTGCCGGTGTCGGCCACCACGACGGTGACGGCCTTGAGTTGCTCGAGCTGGTTCATGTCATCCCCTGGAGAGAAGGCGGGCGGCGGATTTGACCGCGGGAAGAAACTTGTGCATCATTATTCCTGAAACAAAGTTACACCACCACTACTTCCAGGCCAGCCCCGGCAGCGGCGTCGCGACGGGGTCCCATCCTGCTCCACAAGAAAACACCATGTCATTCGATCTCGTATTCTTCGGCGGCACCGGCGACCTCACCTGGAGAAAGCTGATGCCCGCGCTGTTCCAGGCGTTTCGCCACGGCAAGCTGCCCGAGGGCGGCCGCATCCTGGCCGTCGCGCGCGACGAGCGCACCGACGACGAATACCGCGCGTTCATCAAGGAGCGCTTCGTCGAGGTCGAGCGCTCCAAGCAGCCCAGCGACGAGGAATTCTCGCGGTTCGCCGAGTTGCTGCACTACCGCCGCATGGACCTGTCCAAGCCGGACGACTACGCTGGCCTGAAGCAATGGATCGACGCCCGCGGCGCCGACACCGCCGTGCTGTACCTGGCCACCAGCCCGCATCTGTTCCCGCAAATCTGCGAACAGCTGGGCGCCGCGAAGCTGAACGGCCCGCACGTGCGCGTCGTGCTCGAGAAGCCGCTGGGTCACGACCTGGCCAGCGCGCAGGAGATCAACCGCGTCGTGAAGTCGGTGTTCACCGAGAAGCAGGCCTTCCGCATCGACCACTATCTCGGCAAGCCGTCGGTGCAGAACCTGATGGCGCTGCGCTTCGGCAACGCCCTGTTCGAGCCGCTGTGGAACCGCGAGAGCATCGCCAACATCCAGATCACGCTGGCCGAATCGCTGGGCGTGGGCACGCGTGGCGACTTCTACGACCGCACCGGCACGCTGCGCGACATGGTGCAGAACCACGCGCTGCAGCTGCTGACGATGATCGCGATGGAGCCGCCCGCCACCAACGACGCCGACGCGATCCGCGACGAGAAGCTCAAGGTGCTGCGCTCGCTCAAGCCGTTCAACGCCGAGAGCGTGGCGCGCGACGTCGTGCGCGGCCAGTACCGCGCCGGCAACATCGAGGGCCGCGCCGTCCCCGGCTACCTCGAGGAAGTGAAGGTGCCCGCCGGCAGCCATACCGAGACCTTCCTGGCGCTGCGCACCGAGGTGCAGAACTGGCGCTGGGCCGGCGTGCCGTTCTACATCCGTACCGGCAAGCGCCTGGCGGCGCGCGACGCGCAGATCGTCATCAACTTCCGCCCCGTGCCGCACCCGATCTTCGGCGGCCCGAACCGCGCCAACCAGCTGATCATCAAGCTGCAGCCCGAGGACGGCCTCGAGCTGCGCCTGCAGGCGGCCAAGGGCGGCCTGCAGGTCGGCGCCGTGGAGCAGCTGAGCACCGTGTCGCTGGACCTCGACTTCGACAAGGCCTTCCCGACCGACCGCGTCGGCGCCTATGAGCGCCTGTTGCTCGACGCGATCGCCGGCCGCCTGAACCTGTTCGTGCGCAGCGACGAACAGGAGCAGGCGTGGCGCTGGGTCGGCCCGATCCTGGACGCCTGGACCAACGACACGGACAGCCCGCGCTCGTATGCCGCGGGCAGCTGGGGTCCGGCGGCGGCGAGTTCGCTGATCGCCCGCGACGGCTTCGCCTGGGCGGAAGAAGAATAGATGACGACCCCCGCTTCGGCGAATACGCCGAACCACCCCCCGAGGGGGGCTCGGCCTTGCTCCGGAGCGGCCGAGCGCCGCGGCCGAGCGCTTGCGCCCTTCGCTCGGAAAGACTGGGCCCCCGCTTCGGCGAATACGCCGAACCACCCCCCGAGGGGGGCTCGGCCTTGCTCCGGAGCGGCCGAGCGCCGCGGCCGAGCGCTTGCGCCCTTCGCTCGGAAAGACTGGGCCCCTGCTTCTCCGGGTACGCCGAACCACCCCCCGAGGGGGGCTCGGCCTTGCTCCCGAGCGGCCGAGCGCGACGGCCGGGCGCTTGCGCCCGTCGCTCGGGATCGGTACTGACATGGCCATGCTCGAACGCGTCCGTGCTTCCATCCCCGCCCTGCCGCCGGCCGAACAGCGTGTCGCCAAGCTCGTGCTGAGCGACCCGCGCGGCTTCGCGTCGACGCCCGTGGGCGAACTCGCGGAGCGCGCGCACGTGTCCAAGCCGACCGTGGTGCGCTTCTGCCGCAGCGTGGGCTACGACGGCCTGGCCGACTTCAAGCTGAAGCTGGCCGGCACCGTCAACGAGGGCGTGCCCTTCGTGCACCGCTCGGTGGACGAGGACGACGGCCCGGGCGAGCTGATCGTCAAGGTGATCGACAACGCGGTCAGCGCAATGCTGAAGTACCGCAACAACGCGGCCAGCCACGCGTTCGAGCGCGCGATCGCGGCGCTCACGGAGGCGGGCACGCAGAAGAAGCGCATCGACTTCTACGGCGTCGGCAACTCCGGCATCGTCGCGCAGGACGCGCAGCACAAGTTCTTCCGGCTCGGGGTCAACACCTCGGCCAGCAGCGACGGCCACGTGCAGGTGATGAGCGCCACGATGCTGGGCTCGGGCGACTGCGCCGTCATCATCAGCAACTCGGGCCGCAGCCGCGACCTGATCGACGTCGCCGACATCGCGCGCAAGAAGGGCGCGACGCTGATCGTCATCACCGCCAGCGCCTCGCCGCTCGCCCAGATGACGCAGGCCCATTCGCAGATCCTGCTGGCCGCCGACCACCCCGAGGACTTCGACCGCTACAGCCCGATGGTCTCGCGCATGCTGCACCTGATGATCATCGACATCCTGACCACGGGCGTCGCGCTGCGCCTCGGCCAGGGCCTGCGGCCCGCGCTGCAGGAGATCAAGCGCAACCTGCGCGCGCGGCGCTACGCGACACCGGAGTAGCGTGTGGATTCGGGGTCAGGTCTTGAATCGTGCAGCGGCGCAAGTGCACGATTCAAGACCTGACCCCGCCATGAGAAAGACCCGCCGCGGCGGGTCTTTCAGCTTGGGCGAAGGCGCGTCAACGCAGGATCGGCACCGTGGGAATGTCCTTGGGCTGCGATTCACCCACGTTGGCCGCCGGCTTGAACTCCGGCGCCTCGAATCCCAACAGGCCGTCCACGCCGTACAGGTGCGCGAGGTCGGCCATGCGCGCGGGCGCATTGACGATCTCGAGCCTGCGCCTGGCGGCCGCGGCCATGCGCGCGCATTCGAGCAGCACGGCCAGCGCCGACGTGTCGAGCTGTGCCACGGACGCGGCATCGATGCGCCAGCTGTCGCCGCTGTCCGCGGCGAGCGACTGGCGCAGCGATTCCAGCACCGCCTGCGCATCCTTGAGCGTCAGGCTGGCCGGCAGCGCGGTCATCGCACCCGACTGCGCCATTACCTGGACGCCGCCGGCGCCGGCGCCTTGTTCTTCGCGACCAGCGCGTTGATCAGGCCATCGACGCCACCCGAGGCGATCTGCTGCTGGAAGCTGCTCTTGTACTGGTCGACCAGCCACACGCCCAGCACGTTGACGTCGAAGATCTTCCACTCGGCGGGCTGCTTCTCGAGCTTGTAGTCGATCTCGATCGGGTCGCCGCCCGTGCCCTTGATGGCGGTGCGCACGGTGACGTCGGCGTCTTCGGCGGCGTTGCGGCTCGGCTTGAGTTCGACCGTCGTCTGCGGGTTGACCTTGGTCAGCGCGCCGGAGTACGTGCGGATCAGCAGCGTCTTGAACTCCGCCTGCAGCTTGGCCTGCTGCTCGGGCGTGGCCGTCTTCCAGGCGCGGCCGACGGTGGCGGCGGTCATGCGCTGGAAATCGACGTGGGGCATGACCTGCGTGTCGACGAGGCCCTGGATGCGGCCGATGTCGCCGGCCTGGATGGCCTTGTCGTTCTTGACCGATTCGATGACGTCACCGGCCACCTGCTTGATCATGGCGTCCGGCGCGGTCTGGGCGAACGCGGCGGAGGCGCCGAGCGTGGCGGCGGCGAAGATCAGCGAAGAAATCGTGCGTTGAAACATTCCTGTCCTTTCGAGCGGGAGATCGCTCCATTCCTTAACGTGGGTCGCCCGCAAGCGGTTCACAGGCCCGACATGCAAAGATACGTACAGCTCGACAGCGGGCCGATTGTCGCCTGCCGCGGCGAGCTCAGCCGTGCGCGCCCGAGGCCGGCGGCGGCGGGACGGGCACCGGCCCGACGCGGGGCACCGGCAGTGTCGGCGACGACGCGGGCTCGGGCGCCGGTTGGACGCCGCTGGGCGGCTGCGACGGCGCCGGGGCGGGCACCGGCTGCGACGGCGGGGTCGACGGCCGGGTGGCCGCGGCGACATGCGCACTGCCCTCGGGCGCCGAGGACTGGGCACCGGACGCCGCCGACGAGGCCGCCGGCGCTGCCGGCAGCGCCGGCTTGACGCCGCTCTGGCCGCCATTGCCCGCCGGAGCTGGCGCCGACTTCGAGTCGTCCTCGTCGGCATCCTCGTCCGGCAGCTCGGGCGGATTGCCGTCGTAGACCAGGCTGCGGCGGCGCGTGATGTAGGCGTCGCGCATGAAGGTGTAGCGGTCGAACGCCAGCTCGTCGAGCATCTGGCTCGCGCCCAGCAGGCCGGCGCGGGTGTCGATCACGCCGACGGCGTCGATGGCCACTTCCTTCCAGTACTTGGGCGCGACCAGCAGCGCCGGCGACAAGTAGGTGTCGGCCGGCAGCGCGATGGCGTCACGGATGTCGGACGAGCCGAACAGCGGCAGCACCAGGTACGGGCCGGGCTCGAGCCCCCACACGCCCAGGGTCTGGCCGAGATCCTCCGACTTGCGCTCCAGGCCCAGGCTGGTCGCCGGGTCGAAGAGGCCGCCAATGCCGATGGTGGTGTTGGTCAGCACGCGCAGCGTCATCGATCCGGCGTCGGCCGGCTTGCCCTGCAGCAGCTGGTTGACGGCCGACCACGCGTCCGAGAAGTTGCCGAAGAAGTTGTGCACGCCGGTGCGGATCGGCGACGGCACGACCTTGGTGTAGGCGGTGGCGACCGGCTTGAGCGCGTAGGTGTCCAGCGTGTCGTTGAACGCGAACACCTTGCGGTTGAACGGCTCGTACGGGTCCTTCGGGCCGGCGGTGTGGCGGTCGACGCCCTGCGGCGCCGTGGCGCAGCCGCCGATGGCGGCCAGGACGAGCGCGGCGGCGACGACGCGCAGGAAGGCGCGAACCGGGGCGGGGGAGGTCATTTCTTGGATTCCGAAGCGGCCGCAGGAGGGGCAAGCGACGCGCCAGGGGCCGGCGCGCCCGTGCTGCCCGCGTCGGCCGCCTTGTTGAAGATCAGCTGGCCGATCAGGTTCTCGAGGACGACGGCGGACTGCGTCTGCTTGATGAGGTCGCCGTTCTTCAGGTTCTTGTCGTCGGAGCCCGGCTCGATGCCGATGTACTGGTCGCCCAGCAGGCCGGCGGTCAGGATCTTGGCCGACGAATCGACCGGGAACTGCACGCCCTCGTTGATCTTCATGATCACCAGCCCCTGGTACGTGGTCTTGTCGAGGGTGATCGACGTCACCGAGCCGACGGAGACGCCGGCGCTGCGCACCGGCGCGTTCTTCTTCAGGCCGCCGATGTTGTCGAAACGGGCGCGGACGGTGTATGTCTTGGCCGGGTTGAAGCTGGTCAGGTTGGCCGCCTTCAGCGCCAGGAATGCCAGCGCGAGGATGCCCAGCAAGACGAAAACGCCCACCAGGGTCTCAGTGCTTTTCTTTGCCATGTCGGATTCCGATTCCTACCCTTGAACGCCGCTTTACGACGTCGAAAACATCATTGCCGTGAGGATGAAGTCCATCGCCAGCACCGCCAGCGAAGAGAACACCACCGTGCGCGTGGTCGCATAGGCCACGCCCTCGGGCGTCGCCTGCGTCTCATAGCCCTGGTACAGGGCGACTCCGGTGCAGATCACGCCGAACACGGCGGACTTGACGATGCCGTTGCCCACGTCGCGCGTGATGTCGACCTTGGACTGCATGATCGACCAGAAGTTGGCGGGGTCCACGCCGATCAGCTGGACGGCGATGAGCCAGGCGCCAACGATACCGACTGCCGAATACAGGATCGCCAGGATGGGCATCGACACGATGCCCGCCAGGAAGCGCGGCGCCAGCACGCGGCTGCGCGGATCGACGGCCATCAGCTCCATCGCGGAGAGCTGCTCGCCCGCCTTCATCAGGCCGATCTCGGCGGTCAGCGCGGTGCCGGCGCGTCCCGCGAACAGCAGCGCGGTGACGACCGGCCCGAGCTCGCGCACGAGCGACAGGTTGACCACCAGCCCCAGCGACTCGGCGGCGCCGAACGGCACCAGCGCGTAGTACATCTGCAGCGCCAGCACGCAGCCGACGGCGAAGCCGGAGGCCACGATGATGACCAGCGAGCGGTAGCCGATCGCGTAGATCTGCGCGACGACCAGCCCGAAGCGGCGCACCGACTGCGGCGTGTGGCGCAGCAGGTCCATGAAGAAGAAGGCGGCGTGGCCCAGCGCGGTGAACGCGCGGATCGTCGCCTGGCCGAGCGAGTTGACGAGTTCGATCATTGCGGCAGCCCCAGCGCCTGGGCGAACGGTTCGGCCGGGTAGTGGAACTTGATCGGACCGTCGGGCTCGCCGCGAATGAACTGGCGCACCTGCGGATCGGTCGACTCGTTGAGTTCCTCGGGCCTGCCGTGCGCCACCACGATGCCGCCGGGCATCATCAGGTAGGCGTAGTCCGCGATGGCGAAGCACTCCTGCACGTCGTGCGACACCATCAGCGAAGTGGCGCCGGTGGCGTCGTTCAGGCGGCGGATCAGGTTGGCGGTGACGCCCATCGAGATCGGGTCGAGGCCGGCGAACGGCTCGTCGTACATGATCACCTCGGGGTCGAGCGCGACCGCGCGCGCGAGCGCGATGCGGCGCGCCATGCCGCCGGACACCTCGGCGATGCGCAGCTGCGCCGCGCCGCGCAGGCCGACGGCGTTGAGCTTCATCAGCACGATGTCGCGGATCATGGCTTCGCTGAGGTTCATGTGCTCGCGCAGCGGGAAGGCGACGTTCTCGTACACGGTCAGGTCGGTGAACAGCGCGCCGAACTGGAACAGCATGCCCAGGCGGCGGCGCAGCGCGTACAGCTGCTCGCGGTTGCGCGTGTCGACTTCCTGGCCGTCGAACATGACGCGGCCCTTCTGCGGCCTGTAGACGCCGCCGATCAGGCGCAGCAGCGTCGTCTTGCCGCAGCCCGATCCGCCCAGGATGGCCGTGACCTTGCCGCGCGCGAATTGCAGCGACACGTCGTTCAGGATCACGCGGCTGGCGTCGTAGCCGAAGGTGACGTGATCGATCTCGATGAATTTGTCGGAGTTCAAGCCGGCATCCGGCCGCCTCGGGGCGGCGTTCAGGTGGAAGGGGACGGGTGCGACAGCTTTGGCGCACCGACCTTTCTGGATCCTGTCCAGGCGAGTCGCCTAAGGGGTTTCCCGCTGCCGCATTGTGTGCGAACTCTGCGGCGCACGTCGGGAACCCCCACGGAAAACCCCTAAAAGCCTGCCTAGGCAATGATCATCGTCGCATTCACGCAACGAGGCCGACGGCTGTTACGGAGTTACACGACAGGAACAGGAACGGGCGCCGCGGCGCCCGTTTCCCCGACGGCCATGGCGGCCGGTCAGCGCGGCAGCGTCGTGGCGCCCATCAGCGCCAGGTCGATCGCGCGCGCCGCCTGGCGGCCTTCGCGGATCGCCCACACGACCAGCGACTGGCCGCGGCGCACGTCGCCGGCGGCCCAGACCTTGTCGACGCTGGTCTTGTAGCCCGTCTTCTCGTCCACGCCGGCCTTGGCGTTGCCGCGCGCGTCGGCATCGACGCCGAAGGACTGCAGCAGCTGCGACAGCGGGCTGGTGAAGCCCATCGCCAGCAGCACCAGGTCGGCCGGCCACACCTTCTCGGAGCCCGCGACCTCGGTCAGCTTGCCGTCCTTGAACTCGATCTGCACCGTCTTCAGCCCCGTGAGCTTGCCCTTCTCGCCCAGGAACTCCTTGGTGGCGATGGCGAACTCGCGCGAGCAGCCTTCCTCGTGCGACGACGAGGTGCGCAGCTTGGTCGGCCAGTACGGCCACACCAGCGGCTTGTTCTCCTGCTCCGGCGGCATGGGCATCAGCTCGAACTGCGTCACGCTCCTGGCACCGTGGCGGTTGCTAGTGCCCACGCAGTCGCTGCCGGTGTCGCCACCGCCGATGACGATGACGTCCTTGCCGGAGGCGACGGTCTGGCCCTTGAGCTTGTCGCCCGCATTGACCTTGTTCTGCTGCGGCAGGAACTCCATCGCGAAGTGCACGCCGTCGAGGTCGCGGCCCGGCACGGGCAGGTCGCGCGAGACTTCCGAGCCCGCGGCCAGCAGGACGGCGTCGAACTCGGACTTCAGCTGCTCGGCGCTCACCGACTCCTTCGCGTGGTTGGTGATCCTGGCGCCCTTGGGCCATTCACCCACGACCACGCCGGTACGAAAGACCACGCCCTCGGCCTGCATCTGCGCGACGCGGCGGTCGATGTGCGACTTCTCCATCTTGAAGTCGGGGATGCCGTAGCGCAGCAGGCCGCCGGCGCGGTCGTTCTTCTCGAACACCGTCACGTCGTGGCCGGCGCGCGCCAGCTGCTGCGCGGCGGCCAGGCCGGCGGGCCCGGAGCCGACCACCGCCACCTTCCTGCCGCTGCGCGCGGCGGCCTTCTGCGGCTGGATCCAGCCCTCGTCCCACGCGCGGTCGGCGATCGCGTGCTCGATCGACTTGATGCCCACCGCGTCGTCGTTGACGTTGAGCACGCACGCCGCCTCGCACGGCGCGGGGCAGATGCGGCCGGTGAACTCGGGAAAGTTGTTGGTCGAGTGCAGCACGGCCGACGCCTGCTTCCACTGGTTCGCGTAGACGAGGTCGTTGAAGTCGGGGATGACGTTGTTGACCGGGCAGCCGCTGTTGCAGAACGGGGTGCCGCAGTCCATGCAGCGCGCGGCCTGCACCTTGGCCTCGTCCACCTTCAGCCCGATGACGAATTCCTTGTAGTGCTTCAGGCGCTGCGGCACGGGCGC
>JAEKKH010000258.1 GCA_019510465.1 Burkholderiales bacterium | reverse complement strand
CCACGCGCTCGATCAGGCCCTTGCCGCCGCGCGGGATGATGACGTCGACGAACTCGGGCATCGCGATCAGCCGCCCCACCGCCGCGCGGTCGGTCGTCTCGACCAGCTGCACCGCCGTCTCGGGCAGGCCGGCGTCGGCGAGCGCGCGCTGCACGCAGCGCCACAGCGCGACGTTGGAGCGGATCGCCTCCGAGCCGCCGCGCAGGATGCACGCGTTGCCACTCTTGATGGCCAGCGACGCCGCCTCGATCGTGACGTTGGGCCGGCTCTCGTAGATCATGCCGAACACGCCCAGCGGCACGCGCATGCGGCCCACGCGGATGCCGCTGGGGCGCTGGGTGACGCCGGTGATCTCGCCGATCGGGTCGGGCATCCCGGCCAGCTGCAGGCAGCCGGCGATGACGGTGTCCAGCGCGTGCGCGTCCAGGCGCAGGCGATCGAGCAGCGGCCCGGTGACGCCGTTGGCGGCGGCCGCGCGCAGGTCCTGCGCGTTGGCCGACTCGAGTTCCGTGCCGGCCTCGCGCAGGCGCGTCGCGAGCGCGCGCAGGGCGGCGTCGCGCCTGGCGCGCGGCGACGCGGCCATGCGCGAAGCGGCGGCGCGCGCGGCGGCGCCGAGGGCATCGAGGGTGGCGGCGACATCGGCTTCGGACATGGCTCGATTGTCCGCCAGCCGCCAAGTCCTCCACGCTGCGCGAGTTTTCGTCTCTCGGCGAGTGTGGGATCGCCGCGACGCTGCATGGCGCCAGGCGACGGTCGCTCGCTAACATTCGCGGGCCGCGGAGGCTCGCACGATGCGAGCCGGTCCGGCGGTACGGCGCGCGGGAGGCCTCGACGCCGCTTCTCAACCAGGTATCCGAAAGAGATCACATGAAGCCCATCATCGCCCCGCTGGCCCTCGCGGCCGCCGCGCTCGCACCCACGCTCGCCCACGCGGGCCTGGACAGCGACAACCCCATCCACCCGCTCATCGGCGTCGCCATCACCGGTGGTGGCGACAAGCTCTCCTCCGTCGAATATTCCAACGGCTATTCCAAGGACATCACGGCCGGCGGCCTGGTGCAGGTCTACGGTGGCCTCGAGTACCACGAGAAGGGCTCGCCGATCGGCTTCCAGGGCACGATCGGCTACCACTTCGACAACACCAGCGCCAGCAACGGCAACCAGCGATTCCAGCGCTGGCCGATCGAGGGCCTCGTGCTGTTCAACGTGGCCCCGCAGTTCCGCCTGGGCGCCGGCCTGCGCTACGCCGCGGCCGCCAAGTTCACGAGCGACGGCGCCGGCTACGTCGGCAACGCGGACTTCAACTCACGCCTGGGCGCCATCCTGATGGGCGAGTGGCTGATCACGCCGTCCATGGGCTTGCAGCTGCGCTACGTCAACGAAAAGTACAAGGTCAAGGGCGTGGCCTCCGACGGCACGACGCCGATCGACTTCACGATCGACGGCAGCCACGGCGGCATCGGCTTCAACTACTACTTCTGACGCCGCGCGGCGGCGCGCGCGGGCGGTTCACCGGCGCCCGGTAAGATCGCTGGCGCCGCCGGCCCGACGCCCCGCCGCGCTGCCCGCGCCGCCGCCGCCACCCGCCACCCGGGTGCGGCCGTCCGGCGCGCCAGCCGGCTTCCGTCGCGACCTTTCCGGCTTGTCGGCGCCTTGCGCGCCAGCGCGGGCGCACGCACGCGCGCCCCGACCAGCCAGGAATCGTCCCCATGACACGCCACATTCTCCTGATCGCGCTGCGCCGCCCGGCCTGCGCCCTCGCGCTGGCCGCCGCCTGCGCCGCACCGGCGCTCGCCGCGCCCTCGCCCGCCGAGGAGGCGGCTCCAGCGGCCGCGCCCCCCGCCATCCGCCCGCTGGCCGGCGTGCTGATCACCGGCACGGTGGGCAAGGACGATGGCGGCTTCACGAACCCCGACGGCTCGACCGTCAAGGGCAACCTCAGCGGCCGCTACGAGGCCTATGCCGGCGCGGAATTCCCCATCGACACGAACGGCCTGTCGCTGCGCCTGACGGCCGGCATCCACGTCAGCGGCAACATGTCGGGCAGCAGCGGCAGCGAGCACTTCACGCGCTTCCCGCTCGAGGCCACGCTCTGGTACCCGCTCAACGACAAGCTGCGCATCGGCGGCGGCGCGCGCTACTCGATGCGCGCGCGCTTCAGCGGCGCCGGCGGCCACACCGCCGACGGTCTCAACGCCACGCCGTCGCTCGTGCTGGGCGCGGGCTACCAGCTGCTGCCGCACCTGCTGCTGGACGGTCGCTACGTCTACGAGCGATTCGAAAGGTACGGCGGCGCCGACGTCGAGGCGAGCTTCTGGGGACTGGGGCTGACGGCGATCTACTGAGCAAGTCCGGCCAGGGGGGCCGGCGCCGGGCAGGCCGGCAGCAGGCGCCAGATCAGCGCCGCGCCGCTCACGCCTCGTCGCCCGCCTTCTTCTTCGCCGCCGCCTTCTTGGCCGGCGGCGCCTTGGCCGCGCGCGGCTCGAACTCGAAGTTCACCTTGCCTTCCTTCTTGTCGTAGGCGAGGAAGGCCTTGAACTTGCGGCGCGTCTTGTTGGAGACGAAGTTCTCCATCAGGTCGGTCTTGCCGGTGGCCAGCAGCTTGGCCATGTTCTCGCGCGAGACGGGCTGCTGCAGGATGATCTTGCCGCTCTTGAAGTCGCAGGTGACGTGCGCGCCCACCGCGTGCTCGCAGACGTAGGACGTGCCGTGCTCGAACACGCGGCCGGCATCCTTCGGGCAGGCGCCCAGCGACTCCTGGTCGGAGAAGTCCACCGGCTCGCCGTCGCCCTCCTTGGCCTCCTCGCCGAAGTCGAACTCGAGCTTCCAGTTGCGGATCTCCTCGTCGAACACCAGCCGCAGCTCCGCGGTGAACGGCCAGCCGGCCTTCGAGCGGAAGCCTTCCAGCGGGCCGATCTTCTTGTCGCGCAGGAACTGCTCGACCTCCTGGGTCTCGAATGCGCGGCCGGCCGGGATCTTGGTGATGGAGAACTCGCAGCTGCCCTCGCCGTCGCCCTTGGGCCCCTGGCAGGTGTAGCGGCGGTAGTTCTCCTTGACGATGCCGCCGCAGTTCGGGCACGGCGTCTTGAGCGTCGCGTAGTCGCCCGGAATCGTGTCGCGGTCGTATTCCTTGGCCTTCCTGACGATGCGCTCGGCCATCTGCGCGATGTCGGCCATGAAGGCATCGCGCGACAGGCGGCCGTGCTCCATCTCGAGCAGCTTGTATTCCCAGTTGCCGGTGAGGTCGGGGCGCGTCAGGTCCTCGACGCCCAGGCCCCGCAGCAGCGTCATCAGCTGGAACGCCTTGGCCGTCGGAATGAGGTCGCGGCCCTCGCGCAGCATGTACTTCTCGAGGATCAGGCCTTCGATCACCTGCGCCCGCGTGGCCGGCGTGCCCAGGCCCTTCTCGGACATCGCCTCGCGCAGTTCCTCGTCGTCGATCAGCTTGCCCGCGCCTTCCATCGCCGACAGCAGCGTCGCCTCGTTGTAGCGCGCCGGCGGGCG
>JAEKKH010000257.1 GCA_019510465.1 Burkholderiales bacterium | reverse complement strand
ATGCCTGGTACGGCATCCTGGGCGGTGCGGTCCGCCTCGGCGCCAGCGGCCCCGATGGCCGCCAGGGCCTGCTCACCTTCCTGCAGCCCGGCGCGTGGTTCGGCGACACCTCGCTGTTCGACGGCCTGCCGCGCTCGCATGACGCCGTGGCGCATTGCCCGACAACGCTGCTGGCGGTGTCGGCCGCGCAGTTCGAGGCCCTGCTCGATCGATACCCCGTGATGTATCGCAACTTCGTCGAGCTGTACTGCCAGCGCTCGAGGCTGATGTTCCTGGCGCTCGAATCGTGGACGGCGTTCTCGCTCGACGAGCGCCTCGCCATGCACCTGGTCCACCTCGCCAACGGCCACGGCCTGCGCGACGGGCCCGACGTCGCGATCAACCTGCACCTGCCGCAGGAGCAGCTCGCACAGCTCCTGGGCGTCACGCGCCAGCGCATCAGCCAGATCCTGCACGAGTGGGAGCGCCTGGGCCGGGTGCATGTGCGTTACGGCCGCGTCGTCCTCGACGGCCTGTGGTTCGCGAGCAATCCGACCGCGCCGCACCTGCACTCGGTGCCGATGGCGAGCCTGCCTCTCGCGCACTAGACGCGACAATCGCGCGGATGCGATTCGAAGTCGAGAACAAGCCCCCGGTCGAAGGGCCCTCCGCCAGGCGCGTGCGCGCCGGCATCCTGTCATTGCGGAACCACGGCCGGCATTCCTTCGCCACGCTGGCCGACGGGCGCGGCAACTACCTCCTGGCGGCCGGCGGCGGCGTCACCTGCATGCTCGAACGGCGCGACGTCGATGCCGGACGCATGTTGCGGGCGTTCGTCGACAAGCCCGCCAAGACGGTCCCCGACGGCACCATCCTGGCGTTCGGCGCCGGGCAGCTGCGCCTGCTGGCCGACGAGTGGCTGACCGCGCCGCAGGTCGCCGAGGCCTTCGACGCGTTCCTCCTCTGCAAGCCGTGGCCCATGCTGCTGCACTGGCGCGACCAGGGCGACGTGCTGCCCCGGATCTAGTTCTCGTATGCCGCCGCGGCGCCGCGACCGCTAGAACGCCGCCAGCGGCGGCAGCGTCATGTGCTCCAGCTGCTCGCGCAACTGCGTGGTCTGCTGGTCCCAGTAGGCCGGCGTGCCGAACCAGGGGAACGCGGCGGGAAAGGCCGGGTCGTCCCAGCGGTCGGCCAGCCAGGCGCTGTGGTGGATCATGCGCAGCGCGCGCAGCGGCTCGATCAGCGCGAGCTCGGCCGGGTTGAAGTCCATGAACGCGCGGTAGCCGTTCAGCACGTGCGAGAGCTGGCCCTGCATCGCTTCGCGATCGCCGGACAGCAGCATCCAGAGATCCTGCACCGCGGGGCCCATGCAGGCGTCGTCCAGGTCGACGAACAGCGGGCCCAGGTGCTCGCCCTCATCGCGCCACAGGATGTTGCCGGGATGGCAGTCGCCGTGCAGCCGGATGGGGCGCAGGGGGCCGGCTTGCGCGAAGGCCTGGCGCGCCGCCGCCACCGCATGGCCGGCCACCGCGAGCCAGGTCGCCGACTGCGCGGGCGTCAGCAGTCCGCTGGCCTGCACGCGCGCGATCGCGTGGGTGCCATGGCTGTCGCAATCCAGCGTGCGCCGGTGCGCGAACGGACGGCGCGCGCCCACCGTGTGCAGCCGGCCGAGGAGCCGGCCCAGCCATGCGAGCGTGTGCGGGCTCTCGAGCTCGGGCGCGCGGCCCGCGCGGCGCGGGGCCACGCCGAAACGGTAGACGGGGGACGGCGTGCGGTCGTCGTCGTCGACGTCGACCTCGGGCTGCCAGTGGCCCAGCGTCGCCGGCTCGCCGACCAGGCCCAGGCGGGGGTTCGCGTACGGCGATTCGAGCACCAGTGGCGCCGCGATGGGCAGGTCCTCGGCTTCCAGCTCGCGCGCGAACTCGTGTTCCTCGAGGATCTGCGCATCGCTCCAGCGCCGCGGCCGGTAGAACTTCGCGACGACGGCGCCGCCGCCTTCCAGCGCGGCCTGCACCACCCGGTTCTCGTACGAATTGAGCTGGATCAGCCCGCCGGTGATGGGAAACCCGGCAGCGGCCAGCGCGTCGAGCATCTGGTGCGGCGTGAGGCGGGCGTAGGGCGCCCGATCGGCGAAGTCGGTCATGGGGCCATGGTACGTCCGGCAGGCCTGGCGGGCCGCCGGCCCGATCGAGGCCTCGGCAGGCGAGGGTCGCGCCAGCCGAGCCGAACTTCCCCGGGACGCCGCGACCGTCAGGACGCCTGCGGGTCGTCGGTGCGGGCGCCCTGCTTGAACCGGTAGTCGAGCTCGCCGAGCTGCTGCTCCAGCGCGCCGGCGCGCCGCGAGGCGTGATCGTCGGGCGGCAGCCGCAGGTGGGCCTCGGCGTCGACGCCGGTGCGCTCGATGACGGCGCCGGCGTTGCGCACGATGCGCAGCATCGCCGCGTTCTCGGACAGCGCGTGGATGACGATGGTGTCGACGCCGCGGTTGCGCGCGCGCAGCACCGCGTGGTCGAACAGGCGCGCTCCCAGGCCGCGACCGCGCCCGCGCACGTTGACGGACACGCCGAACTCGGCCGCGCTGGCGCGCTGCGGCTCGACGTCGACCGACGGGTCGTAGGCCAGGTGGGCCAGCGCGATCAGGTCGAGGCGGCGGTTGAAGATGCCGAAGATCTCGTCGCGCTCGAAGGCGATGCGCTCGACGTAGCGGCGGATCTGGTCGTCGGCCGCGGCGTAGCCGAAGCGCAGGTAGCGGTCGTTCATGTCCAGCGCCAGCAGGTGCGCCAGGATGCGCGGCCGGTGGCGCTCGGACAGCGAGCGGATGGGCACCCAGGCGAACACGCGCGGGCGCGGCAGCGGCGCCGGGACGGTGTCCAGCGTGCTGTCGGCGAACGGCGGGTGTTTCGGTATCTCGGACTGGGGTCCGCGGGGGAGGCCCATGACGATTTCCTGAGTGTTTACCCTGAGAGACTGTACACGGATCGCGCCCGCCGCGTGGCCGGCAATGCGGCATCGCAGCATGCCAGTTCCGGGCTTCGACGGCGGCCCGCACGGGGCGTCGTGACCCGGGCACGCGTCGTTCCAGGCAGGCCAGTCTAGTCCTGTCCGGCAGCCGCCGGCCCCGGGGTTTGCGCGGCGCAGGCCATCTTGCGGCGGGAGACGGGAGGGCCAATGACGCGCGGCGGCTGACAAGCCCTATCCAATGTCCCCAAGCTGTGCGGCGCCAAGCCGGCCGAAGTGGTGCACGAGTGGTTTGTGATCGACGCCACCGACAAGGTGCTCGGACGTGTTGCCAGTGAAGTGGCACTCCGACTGCGCGGCAAGCACAAGCCCATCTACACGCCCCACGTCGACACCGGCGATTTCATCGTCATCGTCAACGCCGACAAGATCCGCGTCACCGGCAACAAGGCCGAGGACAAGGTGTACTACCGTCATTCGGGCTACCCCGGCGGCATCTACGCGACCAAGTTCAAGGACATGCAGGCCAAGCACCCCGGCCGCGCCATCGAGAAGGCCGTCAAGGGCATGCTTCCGAAGGGTCCCCTGGGCTACGCGATGATCAAGAAGCTGAAGGTCTATGCCGGTGGTTCGCACCCGCATGCCGCCCAGCAGCCCAAAGCGCTGGAAATCTAAGGAGCCGCGATGATCGGTAATTGGAATTACGGCACGGGCCGCCGCAAGTCGTCCGTCGCTCGCGTCTTCATGAAGAAGGGCGAGGGCAAGATCAACTACGACACCGCGCTGAAGCCCGACCTCAGCCGTGCCGGCTTCGTCACGCGTGACGCGCGCGAAGTCGAGCGCAAGAAGGTCGGCCTGCACGGCGCCCGTCGCCGCAAGCAGTTCAGCAAGCGCTAAACTGCGCAGCACCGGGGTGCGCTGGTCGCATCCCAGGTCTTGCCTCCACAAGGGCCGCTTTCCAGCGGCCCTTCGTGTTTCCGGCTCGCACTTTCAATCACTTACCCAGGGTAAGCCGCTCATGCGCTGGAAGCTGCTTCGACGTCGTCTGTCCACCCCCCGCGTCACGGTGCGGAGCCACCTCCCGTGGCCGATACGCTGGCTCAGCGGCGCCCTGGTGCTGGGCTTCTCGGCGGCGATCGCATTGTGGGCGTTCGAGACGGGCCGGGACCTGGCCGGCCTCGACCGCAGCGCCAAGGCCGAGCTGGCGCGCCTGCGCGACGAGCAGGCGAGCCTGAAGGAAGAGCGCGACAAGGCGCAGGAAGTGGCCAACACGGCCGAGAGCCTGCTCAAGACCGAGAAGGTGGCCGTGCGCGGCTTCAAGGTCGAGGTGGCCGCACCTGGTCACGTCCGTTACCAGCTCCTGGTGATGCAGGGCGGCCGCAACGCCGTACAGTTCAATGGCCGCTACGAGCTCACGCTCAGCGGCACGCTCGACGGCCAACCCTGGACGTCGCCCCCGTCCGCCACGATCCAGCCGCTTCAGGTGAAGCAATACGCACGGGTCGAGGGCATGGTCGATTGCCCGCCCGGCGCCGTGGTAAAAAGTGCGCAGGTCAAGGTCACCGACGCGGGAGGCGCGGTACGCGCCCTGCAGACGCTCAAGCTGTAGGCCGCCGGGCGGGCCTTTCGAACCTCACAACAACGATCGTTTGGGCCGCGTGCGCTGCGAGGGTGCCGCGGAAGCTACAGGTGAACCCGCGAGAGCGGGTTCCAGAGGAGTTCGAGCATGTGGTTCAACCGCAAGAAGCAACCTGCCATCCGCAGCCTCATCGGCGAGGGCACGCAGGTCCACGGCGAGCTGCGCTTCGACGCCGGCCTGCGCATCGACGGCGAGGTGCTGGGCGACGTCGTCGCCACCGACCCGTCCAGCCTGCTGGTCATCAGCGAGAACGCGCGCGTGCAGGGCAAGGTCATGGCCGGGCACGTCATCATCAACGGCCAGATCCAGGGCCCCGTGGTCGCCACGGCCCTGCTCGAGCTGCAGCCCAAGGCCCGCATCGTCGGCGACGTGCACTACGAGGCGCTTGAAATGCACCAGGGCGCCACCATTGATGGCGTGATGAAGCACGTCTCGGGTGGCGAGGCCGAAGCCGAGCGCCCGTTGCTGAAGCTGGCGGCCGCCAACGAGGTCTGATCGACCCTGAATGCGGCTTTTTTGCTCCGGTCGAGCTTCGAATAGCCACAGCGGCGCCAAGCGCGCGCCGTTTGTGGCCCAATAGAGCCTGTAACGAACCGCACCCGCAAGGATCCCCATGAGCGCCGTCGCCGCCGAACTCAACACTGCCGCCACCGAGATGCCGGGCCCGCTGGTCTTCACCGACAGCGCCGCCGCCAAGGTCAAGGAACTGGTCGACGAGGAAGGCAACCCCGAGCTGAAGCTGCGCGTCTTCGTGCAGGGCGGCGGCTGCTCCGGCTTCCAGTACGGCTT
>JAEKKH010000131.1 GCA_019510465.1 Burkholderiales bacterium | reverse complement strand
GCAGTTCGACCGCGGCTACCTGTCGCCGTACTTCATCAACAACCCGGAAAAGCAGGTCGCCCTGCTGGACAACCCGTTCGTCCTGCTGTTCGACAAGAAGATCTCGAACATCCGTGACCTGCTGCCGACGCTGGAACAGGTCGCCAAGGCCGGCCGTCCGCTGCTGATCATCGCCGAGGAAGTCGACGGCGAAGCGCTGGCCACCCTCGTGGTCAACACGATCCGCGGCATCCTGAAGGTCGTCGCCGTCAAGGCCCCGGGCTTCGGCGACCGCCGCAAGGCCATGCTGGAAGACATCGCCATCCTGACGGGCGGCAAGGTCATCGCCGAGGAAGTCGGCCTGACGCTCGAGAAGGTGACGCTGGCCGACCTGGGCCAGGCCAAGCGCGTCGAAGTGGGCAAGGAAAACACGACCATCATCGACGGCAACGGCGCCGGTGCCGACATCGAGGCGCGCGTCAAGCAGATCCGCATCCAGATCGAGGAAGCCACCAGCGACTACGACCGCGAGAAGCTGCAGGAACGCGTGGCCAAGCTGGCCGGCGGTGTTGCGCTGATCAAGGTCGGCGCCGCCACCGAAGTCGAGATGAAGGAAAAGAAGGCCCGCGTCGAAGACGCGCTGCACGCCACGCGTGCGGCCGTGGAAGAAGGCATCGTCGCCGGCGGCGGCGTGGCCCTGCTGCGCGCGCGCCAGGCCATCGGCGAACTGAAGGGCGACAACGCCGACCAGGACGCCGGCATCAAGCTGGTGCTCAAGGCCATCGAAGCGCCCCTGCGCGAGATCGTCTACAACGCCGGCGACGAAGCCAGCGTGGTCGTCAACGCCGTCCTGGCCGGCAAGGGCAACCACGGCTACAACGCGGCCAACGGCACGTACGGCGACATGATCGAGATGGGCATCCTGGACCCGACGAAGGTCACGCGCACCGCGCTGCAGAACGCCGCGTCGGTCGCCTCGCTGATGCTCACCACCGAGTGCATGGTCTCGGAAGCGCCGAAGGACGACGCTCCCTCGATGCCCGGCGGCGGCATGGGCGGCATGGGTGGCATGGGCGGCATGGACATGTGATGTCCGCTTCCGGGCGCTCCGGCGCCTGGAGCCGTCGCAACGCGACACCACGACAAGGGACTGCCTCGGCAGTCCCTTTTTTTTCGTGGCGCATCCTTCGCCGACCGACAGCGACCCGCGCGGCCGAGTCCCGTCGCTTCCCCGGCAGAATGCGCGCCATGCGTTCGTGTCTCGTCATCTCCGCCCTGCTGCTCGCCTGCGCGCTGCCCGCCGCGACGCTCGCGCAGTCCGCCCCGCCCGCCTCGGCGCCGCTGCCCGCGCATGCCGACGGCAGCCCTCCGCGCATCGGCCTCGTGCTCTCGGGCGGGGGCGCGCGCGGGCTCGCGCACGTGGGCGTCCTCAAGGCGCTGGAGCGCGCGCACGTGCGTATCGACGCGATCGCCGGCACGTCGATGGGCGCGATCGTCGGCGGCTTGTACGCGAGCGGCATGAACGCGGACGAGCTCGAGACGGAGCTGCGCCGCATCGACTGGGACGCGCTGTTCGCAACCCGCGTGGCGCGGCCCTACCTGTCGCAGCGGCGCAAGGAGGAGGACTTCGAGATCGCCACCGGCCTCGAGTTCGGCGTGCACGACGGCCAGCTGAGCGCCCCGCAGGGCGCGCTGTCCAGCCGCGGCCTCGAGCTGCTGCTGCGCCGCCTGACGCTGCCGGTGCGCCACGTCGACGACTTCGACAAGCTGCCGATCCCGTTCCGCGCGGTGGCCACCGACATGGAAACCGGCAAGCCCGTCATCCTCTCGCACGGCGACCTCGCCGTCGCGCTGCGATCGAGCATGAGCGTGCCGGGCGTGTTCGCCCCCACCGAGGTCGACGGCCGGCTGCTGGGCGACGGGGGCCTGGTGGACAACCTGCCGATGGACGTCGCGCGCGCGATGGGCGTCGACATCGTCATCGTCGTCAACATCGGCACGCCCTTGTCGGGGCGCGAATCGCTGTCGTCGGTGGTGGGCTTGACCGAGCAGATGATCGCGATCCTGACGGAGCAGAACGTCGAGCGCAGCATCGCCACGCTCAAGCCGTCCGACCTCCTGCTGCAACCCGACCTGGGAAAGCTGACGTCGAGCGACTTCGGTCGCGTCGAGGAGCTGATCACGATCGGCGACACCTACGCCCAGGCGCAGGCCGCGCGCCTGGCGGCCTATGCGTCGCCCGCGCCCGAGTACGCGCGCTGGGCGGCGGCGCACGCGCAGCCGGCGATGGAGCCGACGCCGCTGCTGGCGGTCGGCTTCGCGGGCTCGCTGCAGACGAACCCCGGCCGTCTCGAGGCCAAGCTGCAGTCGCAGGCCGGCGAGCTGTTCGACACGAAGAAGGCCGAGGCCGACGCCCGCCGACTCGCGGCCAGCGGCGACTACACGCGCGCCGACTACCGCCTCGTGCAGGGCCCCGCCGGCGAGACGCTGCTGTTCGACCTGCAGGACAAGCCCTGGGGCCCGAACTACCTGCGCGCGGGCCTCGACCTGCATGCCGACTTCAGCGGCCACAGCGGCTTCGACGTCAAGCTGAGCCACAACCACCACTGGCTCACCGAGAACGGCACCGAATGGCGCAATTTCGTCCAGGTGGGCGAGCGCCCGGCGATCTTCTCGGAGATCTACCACCCGCTGCTGCGCAACATCGACGACCGTTCGGACTGGTTCGCCGCCGCCTACCTGTCCGGCGACCGCCAGCACCGCGCCGTCTACCAGGGCGAGGACGGCGCGGAGCTCGCGCAATTCCTGCGGTCCACCGGGCAGATCGGCCTCGACCTGGGGCTGCCCTTCGGGCGCCTGGGCGAGCTGCGCGCCGGGTTCCTGCACCTGACGACGTCGACCACGCCGACGCTGCTGTCCGCCCAGTGGACGGGTCCCACGCAGGCGCAGATCTGGCAGGAGGACGGCCTGCGCCTGCGTGGCGTGGTCGACCAGCTGGACTACGTCAACTTCCCCACCAGCGGCTACCGCCTCGTCGGCGAGGGCGTGGTGGGCACGCGGCGCCTGCAGCGCGAGCGCAGCGAGCACATGGCGCGCGGCTCGGTGGAGGGCACCGTGGTCGACACCTTCGGGCGCAGCACCTTCGAGCTGCACGGCGCCCTGAAGATGTCCGACGAGCACTCGCAGCGGGTCGTCGACCAGTACACGCTCGGCGGCTTCCAGCAGCTCTCGGGCTACCGCCCCGACCAGCTCTCCGGCAACGCCGTGCTGTTCGGCCGCCTGAACTGGTACATGCGCCTCGCGAACTCGCCGGTGTTCGCGCGCGGCTTCTACGTCGGCGCATCGCTGGAGGCCGGCAACGCCTGGGCCGACCGCGCCGAGATGAGCCTCGCGCGCCTGCGCGGCGGCGGCAGCGTCTACCTCGGCGCGGACACGGGGCTCGGGCCGATGTATCTGGGCGTCACCTACGCCCCCCGCGGCGAGCTGGGCGTGGCGCTGTTCATCGGCAGGCCGTAGCCGGCGCGTCGCGCGCTGGGGTCAGGTCTTGAATGTTGCGCGCCTCGTCTGCCAAAGATGGGGTCAGGTCTTGAATCTTGCACGGTGACGCCTTGATCGAAGAACCTCATCCGAGCGTGCAAGATTCAAGACCTGACCCCATTCGCGCCGCCTTGGTCGGCTTGGCAGGCCTGCGGCGAGCCGTCTGCGCGGCTCAGGCCACGTCGTCCTGGGCGTCGCCGTCCTCGCCGTCCCCGCCATCCACGCCGCCCTCGCCTTCCGGCATCGGCGGCAGCTCGAAGTGCACGCGCTCGGGCATCGCCTTCTTCCATGCCAGCAGCTGTTCGGCCGCGTCGTCCACGCCGATGCGGCGCAGCGACGAGAACAGCGTGACGCCGATGTCCGAATCCTCCGTCGAGAATCCGCCCAGCACGGCGCCGGCGGCGTCCACCGCCTCCTGCGCCTCGCGCTTGCTGAGCTTGTCGGCCTTGGTCAGCAGCACCAGCAGCTTGACCTCGCCCGTGCGCACGCGCTGGGCGATGAACTCCATCAGCTGCAGGTCGAGTGGCGTGAAGCCATGGCGGCTGTCCACCATCAGCACGACGCCGAACAGCGCGCGCCGCAGCTCGAGGTAGTCGGCCATCACCTTCTGCCACACGAGCTTCTTGTCGCGGCCGACGGCGGCATAGCCGTAGCCGGGCAGGTCGGCGAGGAAGGCGTCGGGCGCGTCGCGCGCACCCAGCGAGAACAGGTTGATCAGCTGCGTGCGGCCCGGCGTCTTGGACGCGAACGCCAGCTGGCGCTGCTGGGCCAGCGTGTTGATGGCCGACGACTTGCCGGCGTTGCTGCGGCCGACGAACGCGATCTCGGGCATGTCGCCCTGGGGCAGCTGGAAGATCTTGCCGGCCGACGTCAGGAACCTGGCGGTATGCAGCCAGCCGAGGCCTTCCTTGGCTTCCTCCGAGACCACGACCGGCTTGTGGTGGGCGGGCGCCGCAGCGGTTCGCGGGGATGAGGGTTTGCGCGGGGGCCTGGGATGGGTCATGGTGCATTGTAAAATCGCCGGGTTTGCTCCATCCAAAAAGCCTCTTGAAGGGTTCGTCGAGATGAAGTCCTTGTGCGTTGTTGCCCTGGCGGCCCTGTTCGCCACCTCCGTGATGGCCGACGAAGCGAAGGGGCCGGCCAAGCCGGACCTGGCCAAGGGGGAAACGATCTCGAAGACGGTCTGCGCCGCCTGCCACACTGCCGACGGCTCGCGCGGCATCCCGACCAACCCGATCCTGCAGGGTCAGCACGCCGACTACCTCGTCAAGCAGCTCACCGAGTTCAAGGCCGGCAAGCGCGACAACGCCGTCATGAAGCCGATGGCGTCGACGCTGTCGGAAGACGACATGCGCAACGTCGCCGCGTTCTACGAATCGAAATCGGCCAAGGCCGGCCAGTCGAAGCACAAGGAATCGGTCGCGCTGGGCGAGAAGATCTGGCGTGGCGGCATCGCGGACAAGCAGGTGCCTGCCTGCGCGGGCTGCCACGGCCCGGCCGGCGCCGGCATCCCCGCGCAGTACGCGCGCCTGGCGGGCCAGCATGCCGAGTACGTCGGCGCCCAGCTGGGCCTGTTCCGCTCCGGCAAGCGCGCCAACAGCCCGCAGATGGCCACCATCGCCGCGCGCATGAGCGATGCGGAGATCGCGGCGGTCTCGGACTACGTCGAAGGCCTGAACACCGTCAAGTGAGGCGCGGCGCCGCGGCGCCGCCCTGCCCTCGCCGCCGACCGGCCGCAAGAGCGCAGGTTCCCGCGTGAATTCCTGCGGCCGGCGGCGCGCGCGGTCGCGCACCTGCGCGCGGGCGACCTCGCTATGATGGGGCGATGCCGTTCATCCGCCGCAACGCCTCCGGAGCCATCGACAGCCTGCATCGTCGCGACGAGGAGGGCTGCGAGTTCGTGTCCGACGACCATCCCGACGTGCGTGCCTTCCTCGGCGCCGCCGCGCCCGGGCACGACCCGAACTTCGCGACGCTGGACGCCGACTTCATCCGCGTGATCGAGGACGTGATCGACACGCTGATCTCGAAGAACGTCATCAACATCACCGACCTGCCCCTCGAGGCCCAGACCAAGCTGTTCGGCCGCAAGGGCTACCGGCAGCGCGCCGCCAAGGATGCGCTGAAGCTGTTCGGCGACGACGAGGCGCCGATCTAGGCGCGGACGGCGCATCGGCATGGAGGCCAGCTTCGCCGTGCTGGTGGCGGCCATCGCCGCCGTCGTCGGCATCGCCGGCTGGATGCTCCTGGGCAGCCATTCCCGTCACCGCCGCCTCGAGCGCCTGCGCGACGAGCGCGACGCCGCGCAGGCCGAGGCCCGCTGCGTGGCCGCTTTCCCGTCGGTCGATCCCCTGAGCGCGCACGCGGCGTACCGCTGGGTGCAGGAGCTCGTCGAGATCGAGGCCCTGCCGCTGCATCCGGACGACGATCTTCAGGCGCTGCTGGGCATGGACCCGCGCGCGATCGACGACAAGTTCGACACCAGCCGTGAATTCGCCGGCCCCGCGCGAGGCGCCCTGGACGTTCCCCGGCCGCTGCGCACGGTCCGCGCGCTGATGGCCGCGGTCCTGGCCGCCGGCTGCGAACTCGCTTCGTCCGACCCGGCGTGACGCGGCCGGGCGCGGCCGTCAGCCCGCGTCGCCGTCGAGGTCGATGCCCAGCTCCGTCGCCAGCCGCGCGACCTGCGCCCGCAGGCGCTCCAGTTCGCCCTTCATGCGCAGCTGCTCGGCGCGCATCGCCGCGACCTCGGACATGCCCAGGGCGGTATCGGACAGGGGCGTGCCGGGGCCCGCCTGCGGCGCCGCGGGCGCGGCGTCGGCGACCGGGCCGGACAGCAGGTGCGCCCAGCGCGACTCGCGCGCACCTGGCGCGCGGGCGAGCTTCACGACGAAGGGCGGCTCGTGCGTGGCCATCTCGTCCAGGAAGCCTTCGACGGAGGAGATGTCGGCGAAGCGATGCAGCCGTTCGGTGTTCAGGCGCAGCTCGGCCGCCGTCTGCGGGCCGCGCAGCATCAGCAGCGCCAGCAGCGCGACGCTCTGGCCGGGCAGCCTCAGCACGCGCGCGACGTTGTGCTCGAAGCGCGGCACGCGGCTGCCGGAGCCTTCGAGCACCAGGTGCTGCGACTTGAGCGTGTCGAGCGCGGCCAGCACGTCGTTCTCGCTGGCGTTGATGACCGGGTCGCGCGCGGTCTTCTGGTTGCAGCCGAGCGTGAGCGCGTTCAGGCTCAGCGGGTAGCTGTCGGGCACGGTGTGCTGCTTCTCGACGAGCACGCCGAGGATGCGGGTCTCGAGCAGCGAAAGCGTGGGGATCGTCATGGCGGCAGTATCGCTCGCCTGCGCCGGCGCAGACGCGTCATTCCGCGCAGCGCGAATCTGCCCGGGGCGGGCGCAGCGCGAGCGTGGGTCCCGCGACTGCGCGCACGAGGGCGGGCGAAGGCGGTCGCGCAGCGGCAAGTCGTCTTGCGACTGCGCGCGGGGTGAGCGGCCAAGGCGGCGCTGCATGACCGGCGCCCCGATGAAAAACGCCCCGCGGGCCCGAAGGCCGGCGGGGCGGAACAGGCAAAACTTCCTTCTTCTTACTTCGTGAGATCGAGCGCGTTGGTCAGGTCGCCCATCGCCGGGGCGCCGTTGGCCTTCAGCGCGGTGTCGCGGGCGGTCAGGCCGGCCAGCGTGTCGAGACCGAAGCGGCGCGTGATCAGGCGCAGCACGGAGGCGGTGTCGTACTGGGTGTGGTCGACGGTGCCGGCCTTCGAGTACGGCGAGATGATGAGCGCCGGGATGCGGGTGCCGGGGCCGACCTTGTCACCCTTCGGCGGGGCGACGTGGTCCCACTGGCCGCCGTTCTCGTCATAGGTGATCACGATGACCATGTTCTTCCACTGCGGGCTGGCCTGCAGCTTGGCGACGAGGTCGGCGATCTTCTGGTCGGCGTTGGTGACGTTGGCGTAGCCGGGATGCTGGTTGTACAGGCCCTCGGGCTTGTAGAACGCGACCGGCGGCAGCGTGCCGGCGGCGGCGTCGGCCACCAGGTCGGTGTAGTCCTTGAGGTGGTTCGCGCGGTCGGTCGCGTGCGTGACCGGATCCATGCTCGCCTGGTAGTTGAACGGCTGGTGATGCGGCTGGAAGTCGACGGCGGCGGTGCTGGCCACGCCGTTGGCATCGCCCGAGTAGATCACCGTGCGCTTGGAGGCCGCGGCCTGCATGCCGTCGGCGATCGCCGAATTCCACGCGCCCGCGTACCACTTCCAGTTGACGCTCTTGGCCGTCAGCAGGTCGCCGATGGTGGTCTGCGTCTGGGCCGGCAGCGTGGTGGCGGAGGTCGGATTGGCGTACTTGGCGTCGTCGCCGGTCAGGTCGACCGGGGCGTTGCCGCTGGGCTGGAACGGCGCCTGCATCGTGTTGACGGCGTAGTACTTGTTGTCGCCGAAGTAGTTCAGCGGCGTGATGTTGCCGCTCTGCAGGCTCGGCTTGGCCGTCATCGCCGACGACGCGGACGTGGCGGCCGGCACCAGGCTGGTGGTGAAGCTGCCGTCGGCGTTCGTGGCGACGTTGTTGACCGTCATCTTGTTGGCCGTCACCGTCGCGGTGTCGACCGTCGGCGCGCAGGCGCAGATCAGGTACTGGTGGTTCAGGAACGAGCCGCCGAACGCGCCCTGGAAGAAGTTGTCGGCCAGCGTGTACTGCTGCGCCAGCTTGTACAGCGGCGACGCGCTGTAGTCGAAGTTGCCCATCACCAGGCTGCCCGCATCGGCCCAGGCGACGAACTTGTCGTTCTTGCCGCCGTCGATCTGCATCTGGTTCTCGTAGAAGCGGTGATACAGGTCGCGCGTGACCATGTCGCCCGTGATCGTGACGCCCGCGCTCGTCTTGTAGGCGGTGGCGATGTTGAACGGCGCGTTGGGCAGGCCCGCGCTCTGGGTCTCCGTCACGGTCACGCTCTGGCCGGGCATCATCACGCCGCCCCAGGTGGGCGGCAGGGTCGCCAGCGCGGAGCCGTCGCGGTCGACCTGGGGGATGTAGGCGGCGGTCGTCTTGCCGGTGGAATCGACGACGGTGGACAGGCCGTTGGCACCGGCGAAGTTGCCGTACAGGTTGTCGAACGAGCGGTTCTCGGCGTAGATGACGACGATGTTCTGCACCTTGCTCTGCAGCGCGGCGGTGGTGTCGACCGGCGCGGGCGAGTCGCTGTCGTTGCAGGCGGTCAGGCTCAGCACGGCGGCGAGGGCCAGCGGGGTCAGCAGGGCGATGGGCTTGATGCGGTTCTTCATTGGTTCGGGCCTCCAGGGACGGGCAACGGATGACGTAGCTCGACAGCATCGCCGCCTCTTGTGACAGGCCCAAGAAAGCAAGTGCAACCCGGGCGCCGCGCTCAGGTGAAGCACGGTTGTCACACGGCCGCCACACGAGGTCGCTAGCCTGCCCGCTCCGTCGCCGACCTGCCTCCGATTCCCGTGAACCGCGCCGCCTCCTCGTTCGCCAAGCTGACCCTGCTGTTGTTGTTCCTCGCTGCAACGGCCCTCGCCCACTGGGTCAAGGCCACGCCAGCGGCGCCGCCACAGGGGCCCGGCGAAGTGCCGTTCTATGCGACGAAGTTCGAGCAGCGTCCCGACGCGACGACGTTGACGGCGCTCGGCCGAGCGTTGTTTTCCGACCCGTCGCTGTCGGCCTCGGGGACGATGTCGTGCGCGAGCTGCCACGACCCGAAGCGCGCGTACGGCCCCGCCAACCACCTGGCGGTGCAGCTGGGCGGCCCCGACCGCACGCTGCCGGGCCTGCGCGCGGTGCCGTCGCTGAAGTACCACCAGACGATCCAGCCGTTTTCCGAGCGCTTCTTCGACAACGACGGCAACGATGCCGCGGACCAGGGGCCCACCGGCGGCTTCGACTGGGACGGCCGCGCCGACTCCGTGCACGAGCAGGCCGCGGGCCCGCTGCTGTCGCCGTTCGAGATGGCCAACCCCAGCAAGGAGAGTGCCCTCGCGCGCCTGCGTGCGTCGCCCAACGCCGCGGCGATGCGGGCGGCCTTCGGGTCGCACGTGTTCGACGAGCCACATCGCGCCTGGAATGCGCTGGTGCTGGCGCTCGAGGCGTTCCAGCAGAGCCCGCAGGACTTCTATCCGTACGACAGCAAGTACGACGCCTTCCTGCGCGGCAAGGCGACGCTCACGCCGCAGGAAGCGCGCGGGCTGGCCGTGTTCAACGACGCCGACAAGGGAAACTGCGCCTCGTGCCACATCAGCCGCATCAAGCGCGGCGCGTTCCCGCAGTTCACCGATGACGGCCTGATCGCGATCGGCGTGCCGCGCAACCCCGCGATCCCCGCCAACGCGAATCCGGGCTTCCGCGACCTGGGCGTCTGCGGCCCGCTGCGCGGCGACCTGAAGGCGCACGACGACTACTGCGGCCTGTTCCGCACGCCGTCCCTGCGCAACGTCGCCCTGCGCGGCGTGTTCTTCCACAACGGCGTCTACACGAAGCTCGAGGACGCGGTGCGCTTCTACGCGCTGCGCGACGTCGATCCCGCGCGCGTCTACGGCCAGGGCCGCCATGCCGACCTGCCGGCGAAGTACCAGGGCAACCTCAACGTCGAGGCCCCGTTCGGCGGCAAGCGAGGCGGCAGGCCGCGCATGACCGAGGCGGAGATCGCCGATGTCGTGGCCTTCCTCGGCACGCTGACGGATGGCTACGTGGCGCCGGGCGGCGACAAGGTCGCGGCGGCGGCCAGGCCGGACTAGCCTGGTCAGCCGCGCAGCGCCCAGGTCGCGCGCACCGGCACGTGCGGCTCGACGTGGCTGGTCAGCAGGATCACCTGTTCGCCGCCGGCGGCGCGCGCCGCGAGCGTCCCGGACAGGTGCCTGGCCGAGGCGACGTCGAGCGCGTTGAAGGGCTCGTCCAGCAGCAGCAGCTTGACCGGCAGGGCCAGCGCCAAGGCGAGCAGCGTCTTGCGCTGCTGGCCCAGCGAGGCCTCGCGCAGCGGCGTGGCCAGCGCCGTGGCCAGGCCCAGGGCGTCGACCTGCTCGCGCAGGCGCAGGGCGTCGACGTTGCCGTAGGTGCCCGCGACGAAGCCCAGGCACTCGGCGATCGTGAGCCAGGGCGTGGGCGGCGGGTCGCTGAGGCCCCAGAAGGTCTGCCGGCGCCAGGCCAGCGGTGCCGCGCGGTCGCCCGCGGCGTAGCGGCAGCCCGCGAGCTCGAACGAGCCGTGGCGCGGCGCCAGCGCGCCGGCCAGCAGCCGCAGCAGCGTCGACTTGCCGCTGCCGTTCGCACCCTGCACCCACGTGACGCCGGCGCCGGCGCGCGCGGAGAAGCCCTCGAACAGCCAGCGCTGGCCATAGGCGAAGACCAGGCGGTCGATGATCAGTTCCACAGTTCGCTCCCGATCGCCGTCAGGAACCCGGCACAGACGGCCCACAGCCCGACGTGGGCCTCGCGGTTCGACGACGGCACCGCCGCCATGGCGGCCGGCGTCGCCGCCAGGCCCAGCGCGAACGCGGCCAGCGGCAGGCCGCGCCACGGCCGCGACACGAGCACCAGCAGCACGGCGGCCGTGCCGGCCAGCAGCATCGGCACGCCGATGGCGGCGCGCGCACGCCAGCGCCAGCCGCCCGCGCCGGGCAACGACGCGAGCCAGGGGGCCAGTGCGGCCAGGTGCAGTTCCATCGTGCGCTGCAGGCGCTCGGTGAGCGCGATCGCCAGGACGCTGAACATCAGCGCCCAGGCGGCGCCGGGGACGACGGGCCACCAGCCCCGCGTCCACGCGAGGGCCAGCACGATGGCCGCGGCGATGCCCGCGGCCAGCGAACGCGCGCCCGGCGTCAGCGCGTCGCGCCACGCCGGCCACCACAGCAACGCGACGGCCTGGCCGGGCCGCGCGGCCAGCAGGGTCTCGGCCGGCAGCACACGCACCGCGCGCTGCGCGCGCATGGCCGCGCCGCGACGCTGCCACGCCAGCGCGCCAGCGCCCAGCAGGCAGGACACGATCCACGAGCCGGCAAGCGACACGAGCGACCACGGCATCGCGCTGGTCCACCACGCGGGTCGATGCAGCGCGAATACCAGCACCGACAGGGCGTAGAGCGCGGCCAGCGGCGACAGGACGGCGGCGCTGACGGCGACGTCCGACCACCACAGCGCGCGCGTCTTCAGCGGCAGGCAGCGCAGCTGCACGCACCAGGCCTCTGGCAGAAGGCGGCGCCGCAGCGCCCACAGCGGCCACGCCGCGAGCAGGGCCTGCACCAGCCACAGCGCGACACCGCCGCGCCACGGCAAGGTCACCGCCTTCATCGGCGGCACGCCGGCCCACGCCAGCAGCGCGACGCTGGCCACGAAGATCGGGCCCGACACACCGACCAGGATGGGCACGGCCTCCTTCAGCGAGCGCAGCAGCTCGCGCAGCACTTCGCGCGTGCGTTCGAGGCGGACGGGGACGAGGGTGGGCTTCAGCTTGGGCGTCCTGTCGAGCGGCTGCGCGTGGGAGCTCCCCGGGCGGGGGAAGTTCCGCGCGCCCGACAGATCGCCGGCGCTGCGGGGGCGACGCGCTCGCGTGCGAGCGCGTCGCGGCTCACTTGCGCGCCAGCACCGGCGCCAGTGCCAGCCCGGTGTGCGTCCGCCTGGCCACCAGGTGCTCCGGCGTCCCTTCGGCCACCAGCCGCCCGCCGCCCGTGCCGCCCTCGGGGCCCATGTCGATGACCCAGTCGGCCTCGGCGATGACGTCGAGGTCGTGCTCGATGACGACCACGCTGTGGCCGCCGTCGGTGAGGCGGTGCAGCACCTTGATCAGGCGCGCGACGTCGGCCATGTGCAGGCCCACGGTCGGCTCATCGAGCACGTACAGCGTGTGCGGCGCC
>JAEKKH010000256.1 GCA_019510465.1 Burkholderiales bacterium | reverse complement strand
TCGAGCAGAGCCAGGGCATCGCCCAGGTCAATGGCACCGTGACCGAATTGGACCAGATGACGCAGCAGAACGCCGCGCTTGTGGAGGAGTCTGCCGCGGCGGCTCAGTCGCTGAAGGAACAGGCGGTGCGGCTGGCCGGCTTGGTGAGTAGCTTCAAGCTGAGCTGAGGCTTCGGCAGCTGTTGGGTGTTGCCAGCGAGGCAGTTGGGCGGTGTGGGCTTGACGGTGGTCGGCAGTGGCGTGCGGAGTACCTGCCGGGGCCGTGTGCTGAAGCCCGGGACGGTGCTCACGACTAGGGGCGGTCTCCGGGCAACGACCGCTTTCGAGTAGGCGCTCCTCATCCGCCTGGCGGGCTATCTCCAGCGCAATGCCCCGATCGGCACGTTCACATTGAACACAGTGCCCCCTCGAAGCCAGCGGTTCTAGCATTCGCCGCAGGGAATCCCCCGGGCGACGAAGGCACTTTTGGCAAGGAGAGCCGCTTGATCAAAGTCAACGTGATGTACCCGTACACCGAAGGCGCGCGCTTCGACCACGCCTACTACCGCGACCGGCACATGCCGATGGTGAAGTCGAGGCTGGGCAATGCCTGCGCCTACTACACCGTCGAAAAGGGCCTGACCGGCAGAGCGCCCGGTGCACCGCCCGCCTTCGTGGCGATGTGCGCGTTCATCTGTGATTCGGTCGAAGGCTACGAGGCCGCCATGCAGGAGCACGGCGCCGAGATCCGGGGCGACATCACCAACTACACCGACATCACGCCGGTGATCCAGTTCAGCGAGGTCGTCGTCGAGCGGTCTGACCGTTGAGCGCACCGGATCGAGTTTGAAGAACCCAGGTGCCTGGTATCGGGCGGCGGATTCAACCGAACATTGGCGAACGGCTGGTTTGCGGCGACCTGGCAGGCCGTCATCCAGGGTCGGACGGGTCGAGACGACGTGCGAATTTCTTCCAGGGTTTGTCGATTTCCGGCCTTCATCTTCGTCGTCAGTGCATGACCACCCAAAAGGATCGCTCGTGAAATACCTTGGCCTCGCCTACTTCACCCCTGACAAATTCGCTGCAATGGCGCCGGACGACATCAAGGCATTGGTCAGCCAGTGCCCGCCATTGGACGAGAAGATGCGCGCCACGGGCAAGGTGCTGGTTTCCGCGTCGCTTGGCGATCTGGAGAACTGGAGAACGCTTCGTCCGCGCAACGGCAAGACGCATGTCACAGACGGGCCTTACACCGAGTCGAAGGAAGTGGTCGGCGGTCTGTTCATCATCGAGGCGGACAGCGAAGACGAGGCACTGCACATCGCATCCATGCACCCAGCCGCCACCCTTGGCGAAGAAGGTGGATGGGCTGTCGAACTGATCCCAATGGGCTTCTACCTGAGCCGCTGAGGACTCCGACGGTGGGACTGCCGTCGGCGCCCGGGCGGGCGCGATCTTTGCGTTTCAGGCCGAGCACTCGCCATGGTTGCCAATGGAGCGGCTCGACCGGAACTCACTCGCGGCTATCCTGCGCCCGCTCGGCGGGGCCCATTGCGCGTTGGGCCGCGTGCAGGTCAGCGGCGCCATTGCTCGGCATAGCGGTCGGATGTCCGCAAACGCCTCGGAGGGTCTCCTGGCTACCGTTGCCGAGGACGCATACCGGCCAGTAACGGTCGGACACCAATGGCGGCTTTGGGATAGGCTCGCTTGATGCATCGCTCTATTGCAGTCGTCATCGGGCTTTCAGTTCTCAACTACGTCTGCCTTCTGTGGCTCGAGCCCGAGAAGGCTGGTTTTCCCACGGTCCTGATGAGCGTCTTTCTGTTCGGTGCGATAACCTTGTCGGACGAGAAGGACATCGTTGCTACGGTCAGACGGCTGTGGCGTTCGATACTGTTCGGCGCCAGTGTCTTTCTCTTTCCGAGTCTCCTCCTCCCGTTCAAGAGTGACCTTTGGTCTGTTCCGGTAGCGCTGGCATGGGCATTGTTTGCCGTGATCGCGTTTGATCGCCTTCAGCGGCATTGGTCATCTGAGTCACGCGATCAATAGTCGCAAACGGCGGCTTCGGGGCAAGCTACCTCGCGTGCGTGGGCGGCAGCACCGGGTCGATAGCGGCTAGCAAGCGCCGCACCGTCGCGACCCTCTTTAGCGTCAGTCAGCGACCGATAGACCGACCGGTGATGCTGACCCGATCAGGCATCTCAGCCCACCTGTCGCATCCCCTGTGCCAAGCCTTCGAGCGTCGCCATGGCGGCCACCTCGCCAATCACCAGCAACGCCGGGCTCTTCAGCCCCTCGCGGGCGATGCAGTCGGGCAGCCCGGCCAGCGTCGTCACCGCGTGGCGCTGTTGCGCCGTGTGCGCCGCACTGACGATGGCCGCAGGCAGATCGGCCTTCAGGCCGGCGGCGAGCAGCTTGGCCGTGATGTCGGCCGCGCGGGCCACGCCCATGTAGATGACCAGCGTGAGGCCGGTGCGGGCGAGCGCGGCCCAGTCGGGTTCGGCGCGGCCTTCGCCGGGATGGCCGGTGACGAGGATGACGCCGGGCGAAGCGCGGCGGTCCGTCACCGGGATGCCGACGGCCGCGGGGCCGGCGATGCCGCTGGTCAGGCCGCTGACGACCTCGACGTCGAGGCCTGCTTCGCGCAGCGCGCCGACCTCTTCGCCGCCGCGGCCGAAGACGAAGGGATCGCCGCCCTTGAGCCGCACGACGCGATGGCCGGCGCGGGCCTCCCGGATCATCAGCGCGTGGATGAAGTGCTGGTCCGTCGAGATGCAGCCGCCGCGCTTGCCGACGCGCAGCAGGCGGCCTTTCACCAGGGCCAGCACGCGCGGGTCGATGAGGTCGTCGGCAAGGACGACGTCGGCCGCCTCGATGCGCTTGAGCGCGCGCACGGTCAGCAGCTCCGGGTCGCCGGGGCCGGCTCCCACGAGGGAGACTGGTGCCCCGCGTCCGACGGGGACGTCGGCCGAACCCCCGAGGGGATGCGGGCTGGCTTGTGAGCGGCCCGGCGCTCGGCCCGCTGAGACGGTGTGGTTCATGCCGGAATCTCCTCGGGTGTCGTGGCCACCAGGCGGCGCAACGTCGGCAGGCAGGAGCCGCATCGCGTGCCGCAGCGCTTCTCGCCTTGCAGTTGCGCCAGGCGCTCGGCCAGGCTGCCGCTGCAGCGCGCCAGCGTCAGGCGGATGACGTCTTCGCGCACGTCGAAGCAGTTGCAGATCTGGGGGCTGGCGGCCTTGGTGTTGGTGGGCGGCGCGCCGGGCGACAGCAGCCAGCGCCCGACCGCGGATGCGGCCGTGCGCCCGCGCCAGAGGTCGACGAGCCAGGCGCCTTCGTCGTGCTGGCCGACGCGAAGCAGGGCTTGCAGCGGTGCGGTCTGCAGTTCATCGCCATCGAGGGCATCGGCGTAGCGCAGCACATCGACACCGGCCAAGCCCAGGGCCTGGGCGAGTGCGTCGACCAGCTCCGGCGCGGGTGCCTCGGTGCAGGCGGCCTCGAAGGTCCAGCCGACCTGCTCACTCTTGCCGGGCTCGGGCAGGCATTGCGCGTAGCCAAAGCGCGGCATCAGTGCACGCAACTGTTCGCGCAAGCGCGCGCCTTCGCCCGGCGCGACCCAGGCGCAGGCGCTGATGCGCCAGGGCAGCAGGGCGGGCTCGATGGCGACGGCGCTGAACTTCAGCTCGGGCTGCTTGGAGTCGGGGCAGAAGGCGCCGTTCGTCAGCGCGTTGATGCCGTGCTGCGCGCCGACGAATTCATCGCCCCAGTGCATGGCGATGTCGGCACCGGCCAGCGGCACGCGCTCGTCCAGCCTGAGCGGCAGCA
>JAEKKH010000218.1 GCA_019510465.1 Burkholderiales bacterium | reverse complement strand
CCCAGCGCACGGCCGAAGTTGTCGTTGGCCTCGACGATGCGGGCCTCGATCATCACCTGGCGCTGCGCGATGTCGATGCGGGCGATCAGGGCCTGGATTTCCTCGAGCTTGGACGGAATGTCGGTGACGAACAGCTGGTTGGTGCGCGTCTCCGCGATCACCGAGCCGCGCTGCGACAACAGGCGCGTGCCGCCGCCGGTCGAGCCGCTGCCGGTCAGGCCGTTGGCCACTTCGAGCGCCTTCGTGTAGTTCAGCTGGAACGCCTGCATGCGCATCGGCTCGAGGTCGGCGATCTTCCTCTTCGCCTCGAGGTCGACCTGCTCCTTGGCGGCCAGTTCATCCTTCGGCGCGATCAGCAGCACGTTGCCCGAGCGGCGCTTGTCCAGGCCCTTGCTCTGGAGAATGATGTCCAGCGCCTGGTCCCACGGCACGTCCTTCAGGCGCAGCGTCACGGTGCCGGTGACGGAGTCGCTGGTGACGACGTTGAAGTCGCTGAAGTCGGCGATGATCTGCAGCAGCGCGCGGATCTCGATGCTCTGGAAGTTCAGCGACAGGCGCTGGCCGGTGTAGCCCATGCCCGGAACGAGCTTGTTCGGGTCGGTCTTGGCCGGACGCACTTCCAGCACGAACTGGTTGTCGGTCTGGTAGGCGCTGTGCTCCCACGAGCCCGTCGGGGTCACGACCATGTGGACGTGGTCACCGGTCACGTCCAGGCGACGGCGCAGGCGCGCCGGCACGTTGGAACGCAGGAAGTCGACGACGAGATCCTTGCCCTGCTGCTTCAGGTCGACGCCGACCTGGTTGCTCGGGAGGTTCACGACGATGCGGCCGGCGCCGTCGGAGCCGCGGCGGAAGTCGATGTCGCGCAATTCCTGGACGTCGGCGTTCTGGCTGGCGGCAAAGTGCCCATCCGCGGCGGCCGGCTGCGGGGCGGCGGCGGTGGCCATCGGCTGCGCCATGTCGAGCGCGATCAGCAGCGACTTGCCCTGGATCTCGGCGTGGTAGCTGGACGGGGCCTTCAGGTTCAGCACGAGACGCGTGCGTTCACCGGAGCTGGCCAGGCTCACCGAGCGGATGTTGCCCTGGTTGACCTCGACGCTGGACTTGCCCGAGGCGTTCGTCACGCCGGGCAGGTCGATCGCGACGCGCGGGGGCGCCTGCACGGCAAAGCCCGCCGGCACGGCCGACAGCGGCTCGCTCAGCTCGACGCGCACGACGTCCGTGCCGCCTTGCTGCAAACCCGTCACCGACGTGATCTTGGGCTCCGCCCATGAGGTCAGCGGCAAACCCAACGCCAAAACCAGCGCTGCTCCCGCGGTCCAACTCCGCATAGTCCGATTCTCCTGACTGCTGTTCATCGCGCCTTCTCCTGAAGCTGGAGGGTGCTGGTGCGCTCTATCCATTCACCCGTGGGGTCTTGCACGGTTTCCCGCAAGGTAATCTGTGTGTCCGTGATGGCGGTGACCTGGCCGTAGTTCTGGCCGATCCAGTCGCCCACCTTCACGTCGTGCAACCGGTTCTCCACCATGAGCAGCGCGTGCGCCTTGCCACCCTGCTGGAGCGAGCCGACCATCGTCATGCTGTCCAGCGGATACGACTCGAGCTCCTGCGTCGCGTGCGCCTTCGCGGCCACCAGCAGCGCGCTGCCCTTGCCGTTGGACGGGCCGCCCACGGGGATCAGCTTCTGCGTGCCGAACGGCTCGACGCCGGTGACGCCCAGGTAGGGCTGCGGATCGAACTTCTTCGGCGGGTAGATCGGCGCGATGCTCGGCTTGATTTCCTTGTGCTGCTGCTCCATCCACTGGATCAGCTCATCGTTGTCGGCGGTGCATGCGCCGAGGCCGGACAACAGCAGCGCCCCCGCGGTGATGCAGAGAAGACGGTTCATTTCTTGTCCTTCGCGCCAGCCTTGCGGGCCTCGACGACCTCTGCCGGATCGAGGTAGCGGTAGGTGCGCGCCACGGCTTCCATCGACAGTCCGCCGCCAGCCGACTTCTGGTCGGGGCTGATCGACAGGTTGTGCAGCGTCACGATGCGCGAGAGCGCCGCGATGTCCGCCGCGAAGGCGCCGATGTCATGGAAGCGGCCGGTGACGCGGATCGCGATCGGCAGCTCGGCGTAGTACTCCTTGGTCTCGGTCGCGCCCGGGATGAACTGGTCGATGACGAGGCCACGACCGACGCCGGCCTGGTTGATGTCGGTCAGCAGCGCGTCCATCTCGGCCTTGCCCGGCAGCTGCTTCTCGAGCTGCGTGACGTAGGTCTGGACTTCTTCCTTCTGCTTCTTCAACGCGTCGAGGTTGATCGCCTGCGCCAGCTTGGTCTTGTACTCGGCCTTCAGCGTGGGTTCCTTGTCGCGCGCCGACTGCAGGTCGTCCGCCTGCGAGCTCAGTTCGACGAACCACCCGACGACGACGACGGCGATCGCCACGACCGCCCAGACGGTCAGGCGCGGCAGCAGCGGCCACTGGCCGGGCTGGTTGGGGTTCAGGTCGCGGAACTGACTCAGTCCGCCACGCAGCGCGGCGCCGAAGTCCGGGCCCTTGTTCTTTGCAGTAGCCATGCTTACCTCGTCGCCGTCGAAGCGGCCGGAGCCGTTGCGCCAGCGGCAGCCGCGCCGGAAGCCGCACCCGCGGCGCCCGAAGCGGCCGTGCCCGGAGCCGGCGGACGCTTGAGCGTCACGCTCATGCTGAAGGCGAACATCCGCCGCTGATCCTTGCTGCCGGCGACCTGCATGGTCTGGGCGCGGATCTCGATCAGCTGCGGCTTCTCGAGCCACGGCGAGTTGCTGGCGGTGTTGCGCAGGAATTCGGAGATGCGCTCGTTGGTCTGAGCGACGCCCGTGATCTTGACCTGCTGGTGATCCTGCTTCACGCTCGTCAGGAACACGCCCTCGGGCGTCTGCTTGACGAGTTCATTGAGCAGGTAGACCGGCATGTTGCGGTCGGCCTGGAGGTCCTCCACCGCCTTCTGGCGCGCCTTCAGGGCCTCGATCTCGGCCTTCAGTGTCGCGACGTCGGAGATCTGGGCGTCCAGACGCTTGATCTCGCTCGAGAGGAACTGGTTGTGCTCCTCCTGCGTGCTGATCTGCGTGTTGACGAAGGTGTACCAGGCCAGGACGATGCCGGCGCCGACGAGCACGGCGAAGCCGATGCCGGCGAAGAAGGCCTGCTTGCGTTGCTGGCGCCGCGCTTCGCGGTGCGGCAACAGGTTGATCAGAATCACTGCACGAACCTCCGCATCGCCAGCCCGCACGCAGTCAGGTAAGACGGCGCCTCGCGCCGCAGTTTGCCTTCACGCACGGCGCTCCCCAACTTCATGTTTTCGAACGGATTGACGACCCGGCAGGCGAAGCCGGTCACTTCCTTGACCCGCTCGCGCAGGCCCGACAGCGACGCGGTGCCGCCGGCCAGCATCACGTAGTCGACCTTGTGGTGCGGCGTGCTGGTGAAGAAGTACTGCAGCGCGCGGCCGATCTCGTGGGCCAGGCTGTCGACGAACGGCATCAGCAGCGTCGACTCGAAATCCTCGGGCAGGTCGCCGGCGAGCTTCTTCTGCTCGGCTTCCTCGAACGAGAAACCGTACTGGCGCGAGATCAGCTGCGTCAGCTGGGCGCCGCCGAAGGTCTGGTCGCGGTCGTAGAGCATCTCGTCGCCGCGCAGCACCTTCAGGCCGGCGGTGTCGGCGCCGATCTCGAACAGCGCGACCAGCATGTCCTTGCCCTGCTCGGGCAGGCTGGAGATGACGCGACCCATCGCCAGGCGCGAAGCGTGCGATTCGATGTCGAGCACGACCGGCTTCAGGCCGGCGGCCTCGGCCAGGCCTTGACGGTCCTGGACGCGATCCTTGCGCGACGCGGCGATCAGCACGTCGACGTCGCCCGTCGAGGTGGCGCTCGGGCCGATCACGCAGAAGTCGAGGCTGACCTCGTCGAGCGAGAACGGGATGTACTGATGAGCTTCCGACTCGACCTGGATCTCCATCTCGTCTTCACGGAGACCGGCCGGCAGTACGATGCGCTTGGTGATGACGGCCGACTGCGGCATGGCCATCACCACGTCACGCGTCTTGGCGCCGCTCTTGGCGACCAGGCGGCGCACGGCGTCGGCCACCTCATCGAATTTCTCGATCTGGCCGTCCGCGATCCAGCCCTTTTCGAACGGCTCGCTCGCGAATCGCTCGAGTACCAGGTCCCCGGACGGGGTCTGACCCAGCTCGACCAGCTTGGCGCTGGAGGAACTGACATCCAGCC
>JAEKKH010000217.1 GCA_019510465.1 Burkholderiales bacterium | reverse complement strand
GACGTCGCCGCGCTGTGGCGTCCCGACCTCGTCAGCTTCCTGACCGGCTGCAGCTTCTCGTTCGAGTGGGCGCTGGAGCGCGCCGGCATCCCGCTGCGCCATGTGCGCCAGCAGCGCAACGTCGCGATGTTCCGCACCACGCGCGCCTGCGTGCCGGCCGGCCGCTTCGCGGGCGAGCTGGTGGTGAGCATGCGTCCGGTGCGCAGCCGCGACGTCGCGCGGGTCATCGAGATCTGCGCCCGCTTTCCCCAGGCCCACGGCGCCCCGGTGCACGTGGGCCACCCGCACACGCTCGGCGTCGCCGACATCGCGCGCCCCGACTACGGCGACGCCGTCGACATCCAGGGCGACGAGGTGCCCGTGTTCTGGGCCTGCGGCGTGACCACGCAGTGGGTCCGTTCTGCATCACGCATGCCCCTGGCAAGATGTTCGTCACCGACCTGATGGGATGACAAGAATGACCACCCAAGACCCCACCACCTCCTCGCGCTGGCAGTTCTGGATCGACCGCGGGGGCACCTTCACCGACATCGTCGCCAAGAAGCCCGACGGCACGCTCGTGACGCACAAGCTGCTGTCGGAGAACCCCGAGCAGTACCGCGACGCGGCCGTCGCCGGCATCCGCCACCTGCTGGGCCTGCGGCCCGGCGAGGCGGTGACGCCGGCGCTCGTCGAGTGCGTGAAGATGGGCACCACCGTCGCCACCAACGCGCTGCTGGAGCGCAAGGGCGAGAAGACGCTGCTGGTGACCACGCGCGGCTTTCGCGACGCGCTGCGCATCGCCTACCAGGATCGCCCGCGGCTGTTCGACCGCCACATCCAGCTGCCCGAGTTGCTGTATGCCCGCGTGATCGAGGCGAACGAACGCGTGAGCGCGCAGGGCGACGTGCTGGCCGCGCTGGACGAGGCGGCGTTGCGCGCCGCGCTGAAGGACGCGTTCGACGCCGGCCTGCGCAGCGTGGCCGTGGTCTTCCTGCACGGCTACCGCTTCACGCAGCACGAGGCCGCCGCCGCGCGCATCGCCCGCGAGCTCGGCTTCACGCAGGTCAGCGCCTCGCACGCCACCAGCCCGCTGATGAAGCTGGTGAGCCGCGGCGACACCACCGTCGTCGACGCCTACCTGTCGCCCATCCTGCGCCGCTACGTCGAGCAGGTGGCCGGCGAGATGCCCGGCGTCAAGCTGTTCTTCATGCAGTCGTCGGGCGGCCTGGCGGACGCGCACGCGTTCCAGGGCAAGGACGCGATCCTGTCGGGCCCGGCCGGCGGCATCGTGGGCATGGTGCGCACCGCGCAGCTGGCGGACTTCGGCCAGGTGATCGGCTTCGACATGGGCGGCACCTCGACCGACGTGTCGCACTTCGCCGGCGAGTTCGAGCGCGCGTTCGAGACGCAGGTGGCCGGCGTGCGCATGCGCGCCCCCATGATGAGCATCCACACCGTGGCCGCGGGCGGCGGCTCGATCCTCGGCTTCGACGGCGCCCGCCTGCGCGCGGGCCCGCACAGCGCGGGCGCGAACCCCGGCCCGGCCAGCTACCGGCGCGGCGGCCCGCTGGCCGTCACCGACGCCAACGTGCTGCTGGGCAAGATCCAGCCCAGGTGGTTCCCCAAGGTGTTCGGCAAAGCCGCGAACGAACCGCTCGATCGCGACGCGGTCGTGGCCGCGTTCGACCGGATGGCCGCGGACGTCGAGCAGCGCACCGGCGCCCGGCGCTCGCCCGAGGAGCTCGCCGAAGGCTTCCTCGACATCGCCGTCGCCAGCATGGCCAACGCGATCAAGAAGATCTCGGTGGCGCGCGGCTACGACGTCACCCGCTACACGCTGCAGTGCTTCGGCGGCGCCGGCGGCCAGCACGCGTGCCTGGTGGCCGACGCGCTGGGCATGTCCACCGTGTTCGTGCACCCGCTGGCCGGCGTGCTCTCGGCCTACGGCATGGGGCTGGCCGACCAGGGCGTGATGCGCCAGGCCGCGATCGAGCAGCCGCTGGCCGACGCGGCGCTGCCGGCCGTGCGCGCGCGCCTCGACGAGCTCGCCGACGACGCGGTCGCCGAGATCCGGCGCCAGGGCGCGGGCACCGGCGAGATTCGCGTGCTGCGCCGCGCGCACCTGCGCTACGCCGGCACCGATTCCGCGCTGGTGGTCGACGTCGGCGACGGCAGCGTCGCGGCACTCAGCGCGGGCTTCGAGTCCGCCTACCGCCGGCGCTATGCGTTCCTGATGGAAGGCCGGGCGCTCATCGTGGAGGCCGTGTCCGTGGAGGCGATCGCCGCCGGCGACGCGCCCGCGGAGCGGCGCGTCCCGGTCGGCGCCGCCGCGCCGGCGCCCGTCACCGAGCGGGTGCGCATGTACAGCGAAGGTCGCTGGTGGGACGCGGCGCTCGTCGTGCGCGAGACGCTGCGGCCCGGGCATGTCGTCGACGGCCCGGCGATCATCGCGGAGCAGAACGCCACCACCGTCGTCGAGCCCGGCTGGCAGGCGCGCGTGACGGGCCTGGATCACCTGGTGCTGCAGCGCGTCGCGGCGCGCGCGGCGCGCGTGGCCATCGGCACCAGCGTCGACCCCGTGATGCTGGAGGTGTTCAACAACGCGTTCATGAACATCGCCGAGCAGATGGGTCTGCAGCTGCAGAACACCGCCTACTCGGTCAACATCAAGGAGCGGCTGGACTTCTCCTGCGCGCTGTTCGACGCCGGCGGCAACCTCATCGCCAACGCGCCGCACATGCCGGTGCACCTCGGCTCGATGAGCGAATCGATCAAGACGGTGATGGCGCGCAACGCCGGCAAGATGCAGCCGGGCGACGTCTACGTGCTCAACGACCCGTACCACGGCGGCACGCACCTGCCCGACATCACCGTCGTCACCCCGGTGTTCCGTGAGCCCCCACCCGCCGGAGTACCGTCGGGAGCCCCCCAAGGGGGCGCGGGGCTTGCTCCGGAGCGGCCGAGCGCGCGCCCCGCGGACGAGCCCGATCGGGAGATCCTGTTCTTCGTCGCCTCGCGCGGCCACCACGCCGACGTGGGCGGCGTCACGCCCGGCTCGATGCCGCCGTTCTCCACGCGCATCGACGAGGAGGGCGTGCAGATCGACAACGTCAAGCTGGTCGAGCGGGGACGCCTGCGCGAGGCCGAGATGCTGGCGCTGCTGGAAGGCGGCGAGCATCCCGCGCGCAACCCGGCGCAGAACATCGCCGACCTGAAGGCGCAGGTCGCCGCCAACGAGAAGGGCGTGCAGGAGCTGCGCAAGATGGTGGCGCAGTACGGCCTGGACGTGGTGCAGGCCTACATGGGACACGTGCAGGACAACGCCGAGGAGTCGGTGCGTCGCGTCATCACGCGGCTCAAGGACGGGGCGTTCACGCTGCCGCTGGACAACGGGGCGCGGATCGCCGTCTCGATCAAGGTGGATGCCGCGAACCGCCGCGCGACGATCGACTTCACGGGCACCTCGGCGCAACTCACGAACAACTTCAATGCGCCCACCGCCGTCTGCATGGCCGCCGTGCTGTACGTGTTCCGCACGCTGGTGGGCGACGACATCCCGCTGAACGCGGGCTGCCTGAAGCCGCTGGACGTGATCATCCCGCCGCACTCGATGCTCAATCCCGACCCGCCGGCCTCGGTGGTGGCGGGCAACGTCGAGACCTCGACCTGCATCACCAACGCGCTGTACGGCGCGCTCGGCGTGATGGCCGCGGGCCAGTGCACGATGAACAACTTCACCTTCGGCAACGCGCGCCACCAGTACTACGAGACGATCTCGGGCGGCTCGGGGGCGGGCGCGCTGATCGACGAGCACGGCGAGGTCGTCGGCGGCTTTCCCGGCACCAGCGTCGTGCAGACGCACATGACCAACTCGCGCCTGACCGACCCCGAGGTGCTGGAATTCCGCTTCCCGGTGCGCGTGGACAGCTACGAGATCCGCCCCGGCTCCGGCGGCGCCGGCCGCTGG
>JAEKKH010000130.1 GCA_019510465.1 Burkholderiales bacterium | reverse complement strand
AGCCCGACTTCATCGGGTCAGGGTTGCCGTTCGGGCCCTCGGGGTTCACGTAGATCAGGCCCATCTGCACCGCCGCCAGCGGATGCGCCAGCTCGCGCTGCGTGCCGTAGCGCTCGTCGCCCAGCCACGTCTTCTCGGGACCCCAGTACACCTCGAGGTGCGGCTCCCAGATGTCGGGGCGACCGCCGGCGAAGCCGAAGGTCTTGAAGCCCATGGACTCGAGCGCGACGTTGCCGGTCAGCACGATGAGGTCGGCCCAGGACAGGTGCCGGCCGTACTTCTGCTTGATCGGCCACAACAGGCGCCGCGCCTTGTCGAGGTTGCCGTTGTCCGGCCAGCTGTTGAGCGGCGCGAAGCGCTGCGCGCCGGTGCCGGCGCCGCCGCGGCCGTCGGTGATGCGATAGGTGCCGGCCGCGTGCCAGGCCATGCGGATGAACAGCGGGCCGTAGTGGCCGTAGTCGGCCGGCCACCACGACTGCGAGTCGGTCATGAGCGCGCGCAGGTCGGCCACCACCGCGTCGAGGTCGAGCTGCTCGAACGCTTGCGCGTAGTCGAAGTCCTGGCCCATCGGATCGGACTTGCTGGACTGCTGATGCAGGATGTCGAGGTGGAGCTGGTTCGGCCACCAGTCGGCGTTCCTCGGGGCGCTCGCGACGGCGTGCTGGCTGACGCCGTGCGGAAAGGGGCACTTCGCTTGGTCGGACATGGCGGGGATCTCCTTGGGTCTGTTCATCGGGAAGGCGCGGCGACCGGGCTGGCGGCGCGCGAGACCTTGACTGTCGGCGCCGCGGCGCGATCGCGCCAATTCATCCTGCTTAATCATGCGATAGTTAAAATCTTCATGTCCGAGCCGGCCATTGGCTTGGCCCGGCGAGACATTCGCGTGGCAACCGCCAGCCATGCGCGCGTGCCCGGCGCGACATTGCCTAGACTCCCAACCGTCGTCGCACTGCCTGGAGTCTCCCGTGTCCGCCATGTCCCGCCTGTCCTCCTGGATTGCCGCGCTCGCCGTGGCCTCCGCCGTGGCGCCGGTCGCCGCCCCGGCCGCCGAGGCCCCTGCCGGCGCCCGGCCAGCCGCCGCGGCGTCGTCCAGCCGGCTCGACGAGATCCTGGCGCGCGGCAGCTTGCGGGTGGGCAGCACGGGCGACTACAAGCCGTTCTCCTACCGCGCGCCCGGTGGCGAGCGCTTCATCGGCCTGGACATCGCGCTGGCCGAGGACCTGGCGCACTCGCTGGGCGTCAAGATGCAGGTCGTGCCCACCCGCTGGGGCACTCTGATGAGCGACCTGGCCGATGACCGCTTCGACATCGCCGTGGGCGGCGTCTCGGTCACGCTGGAGCGCCAGAGGCAGGCGCTCTTCTCGCTGCCCACGATGCGCGACGGCAAGACGCCGATCGCGCGCTGCGACGACGCCCGCAAGTACCAGACGCTGGCCGACATCGACCGCCCCGAAGTGCGCCTGATCGTCAACCCGGGCGGCACCAACGAGCGCTTCGCGCGCGCGCACGCGCCTCGCGCGACGCTGACGGTCTACCCCGACAACGTCACGATCTTCGACCGCATCCTCGCGGGCGAGGCCGACGTCATGATCACCGACGCGATCGAGGCGCGCCTGCAGCAGCGCCTGCATCCGAAGCTGTGCGCGATCCACCCGGACACGCCGTTCGACTTCTACGAGAAGGCCTTCCTGCTGCCGCGCGACATCGCGCTCAAGGCCTATGTCGACCAGTGGCTGCACCAGGCCATCGAGACCGGGCTCTACGCGCGGCTCAACGAGCAGTGGCTCGCCTACCCGTGGGGCATCGAATCGCTGCGCGCGCTGATCGACGCACGGCTGCTGCTGGCCATGGACGTGGCGCAGTACAAGTGGAACCACCACCTTCCCATCGAGGACGCGCCGCGGGAAGCGCAGGTGATCGCTTCGCTCGGCAAGCGCGCGGAGGCGCTGGGCGTGCCGCAGCCGTGGGCGGAGGCGTTCTTCCGCGCGCAGATCGAGGCGTCCAAGACGGCACAGAGCGAGCTGTTCCAGGGCTGGGACGTCTTCCGCCGCGGCGAGTTCGCCGGCGCCCCCGACCTGGCCACGGTCACGCGGCCCAGGCTGGACAAGCTGACCGACGAGTTGCTGCACGCGATCGCCGAGAACTGGACGGTGCTCGGCGACCCGAGGCGGCGCGACGACGTCGCCCGCGCGATGCACCCGATGCAGGCCGACGACCTCAGCGCCAAGGCCGTCGCGCAGGCCATCGCACCGCTGGTCCCCTGACGCGGACAAGAAAAAAGCAGCCGAGGCTGCTTTTTCCATCAAGCCGGCGCCGCGGCGCCGGTCATCGTCCGCTTACTGCTGGCGCGAGCGACGCTTGGCCATGAAGCCCATCAGGCCCAGGCCGGCGGCGAGCAGCGCCATGTTGGCGGGCTCGGGCACCGACGGCAGCGGCGTGCCGGGCGCGTTGGCCTGGATGGCCAGGTCATAGTCGGCGCCCAGGACGCCCGTAGCCGTGCCCATCACTTCGAAGTAGTAGTTGCCGGCGGCCAGGTTGGTGTACGTCGTCGTGACGGCGTCACCGCCGGCGAACGAGAACGTCGAACCCACCATGCTGCCCGCGGTCGCGGCGGTGCCGTCCGAGGTGCCGGTGTACAGCGTGAACGTGGCCGGGTTCATCGATACGTCCAGCGACTCGAACTCCTTCGCGTACGTCCACAGGTCGGACACGTCGGCAATGTTGAAGTTGTAGACGTAGTCGATGTCCTGTGCCGCGTCGAAGTTGCCGTGCACGGCCGCGCCGGTCGGGCCGACCGTCGGGTTGGCCGACGTGGTCAGGTCAGGCAGCGTGGTGAACTGTCCGACCGTGGCGGCGGATGCCGTGCCACCGGCAAAAGCCAGGGCAATCAGGACGAGGGTGGTGTTCAGTTTCATGAAACTCTTCTCCTAGCGATGAGGGGATATGGCCGAGCTAACGGGCGAATTGCGTGTAAACCATTGCAACCACCATTCCCGCCGTCGCCGATCGACGACATATCGTTTACCCCTATCCGCTTTTTGGCCTACTTCCCAGGCAAGCGGTGCAATTTTGATGCATTTCTGCTCATCCGTGCGCCGGCTTTTCGCTGCAGCCAGAAGTTAGGCATCAAAGCTCGCGAGCGATTTATTTCTGGCTTGTGAAGCGGTTTTCGGCCGCTGTCGGGCTGCATTAATGAGCAGGCCCGAGCGGTGGTTTGGATGAGAATAATATGGGCAGCTCTCCCATTTAATTTGGGTCGCGCCAAATCTCGTTCGAAGGGCAAGCCGGCGACCCATTGACGGCCCGCCAAGCCCCTGGGCATGCGGGTCGGTCGCCCGCAGGGCCGTGCTGGGCTCGCCCGCGCCCTCGCGCGCGAGGATTTGAATTTTCGTGCCCGCACGATACTACGCGCGATTTTCAGAAATGGTTCAGATGAATCGTGGTTGAGCGCCACAGATACTGAGCCAGAGATTCCACACCGGGGCGCGATGGGCCCGAAAAGCGCGGAAAGTTGCGCTTCGTTTGCTCGACTATAAGGTGACGAACGTAACAAAACTGCAGAGTTACTGTTCAGCTGCGTCTTGTTGCATCTTGCCGTATTGTCGAGTAGATGCTACGGTAATATTCGCTCGCCGTTGCAAAGCGGCAACCCATCAGTCGGGCTCGAATATTTTCTCGAACGCGACGCACTCGCTGCTCTGAATCGATACGCCGGCCTGACCGCCCGCGTCGACCCAACAGCGCCTGGCGGCTGGTCCTTGCGAGGTCCTGCTGCTTGTCCACACCCGGCGTGCCCGGCGTGCTGGCGTGCTGTCCCGGATGCCTTTGCAGGCACTGGCACATCTCGTCCGCGCGCCGACCGCCGATGAACACAGCATCATCGAAGGATCGGTCTTGAATCGTCTTGCCCTGGCTCAGAAGGCCACCCCCGCCCTGGCTCTGTCCGCAATCCTCCTCGCCTGCCTGACGGCCTGCGGTGGGGGTTCCAGCTCCGAAACCCTGGCGCAACCAGCAGCCTCCGACAACGCGGCACAGTCGGCCAGCGACAGCGCGCTCGACGACGGCGCCGTCGCCACCGCGATGGCCCAGACCGAGGTCCTGCCGTCGTACCACATGGCCCCGGCGCTCCTGGACGAACCCGCCCAGGACGACGTCGGCGGCACGAACGCCTCCGCGAGCCTCGCCCCGAAGACCTTCGACGTCGACTCGGCCGACGCGGCCATCAGCACGGCGCGGCTGTCGCGCGACATGCTCGTCCAGCGCATCCTCGAGAAGCAGCGCGCCCGCATCGCCTCCGCGGGCAGCGACGGCGGCACCGCCCCGCTGACCACGACCATCAAGGGCACCGTCTACACGCCGGCCCAGATCCGCGCCGCCTACGGGCTGGCGCCGCTGCCGGCCGTCGGCGCGTCGCTGACCACCGCCCAGAAGGCCGCGCTGGGCGCCGGCCAGACCATCTACCTGGTCGACGCGTACCACGACACCACGGCGCTGTCGGACCTGAACGCGTTCTCGACCAAGTTCGGCCTGCCCAGCTGCACCAAGGTCGCCATCACCAGCAACGCCAAGCTGGCGGCGGCGCCGTCGAACTGCACGTTCTCGCAGGTCTACTCGTCCACCCGCGGCACCGTCACCACCACCGTGCCGGCCTACAACGCCACCTGGGCGCCGGAAAGCAAGCTCGACGTCCAGTGGGCGCACGCGATCGCGCCGCTCGCGCGCATCGTGCTGATCGAGATGCCCAGCGCGATGTCCAACGCCATCCTCGACGCCAACACGCTGGCCAAGAACCTGGGCCCCGGTGCCGTGTCGATGAGCTTCGGTTCGGCCGAAGCCGGCTGGGTGTCGACGACCGATTCGTACTTCGTGGGTACCGGCATGACCTTCGTGGCCGCCGCCGGCGACTCCGGCGCGCAGGTGCTGTGGCCCGCGGTCTCGCCGAACGTGCTGGCCGTGGGCGGCACGTCGACCAACGTGTCGACCACCGGTTCGCGCATCGAGATCGCCTGGACGGGCAGCGGCGGCGGCATGAGCGCCTACGAGGCCCTGCCGGCGTGGCAGAGCGGCGTGACGCCGGCCGGCGGCAATGCGCTCGTGCGCCGTGCCGTGCCCGACGTCGCCTTCAACGCGAGCCCGATGACCGGCGAGTACGTCGCCGTCACGCTGCCCGGCAAGGCCACCACCTGGAGCGCCTACGGCGGCACCAGCATCGCCGCGCCGCAATGGGCCGGCCTGGTCGCGGTGGCCAACGCGATCCGCGCGTCCAACGCGAAGGCGGCGCTGGGCGATGTCCACGCGCTGATCTACAAGTCGATCGCGGCGGTGCCCGGCACCTACGCCGCCGCCCTGCACGACGTCATCGAGGGCAGCAACGGCACCTGCGCCACCTGCAAGGCCGGCTCCGGCTTCGACCAGGCCACCGGCTGGGGCTCGCCCAACGCGTCGCAGCTGTTCCCGGTGCTGACCGGCGTGGCGAGCGCGCAGGCCGTCGTGGCCACGGCCCCGGCCGTTCCGGGCGGCGCCCTGAGCGGCAAGGTCGGCACGGCGCTGAGCCAGTCGCTCAAGATCACGGCCCCCAGCGGCACCACCACCAGCTACGCGCTGTCGGGCGCGCCGAGCGGCGCGGCCGTCGATTCGACCGGCACGCTGAAGTGGGCGGCGCCGGTCGCCGGCAGCTACAGCTTCACCGCCACCGCCAGCACGGCCAGCGGCAAGTCGGCCAGCGGCAGCTACTCGCTGAAGGTGATCCCGGGCACGTCGCCGACGATCACCAGCAGCAGCGGCTACAGCGGCAGCACGGGCAGCGCGTTCTCGGCCCACCTGTCGGCCACCAACCCCAACACCGGCACGCTGAGCTACGGCATCTCGGGCGCCCCGTCGGGCCTGGTCGCCAGCAGCGCCGGTGCCCTGTCGTGGCCCTCGCCGGTGGCCGGCAGCCATGTCTTCACCGCCAAGGTGAGCGACAGCTACGGCTACTCGTCCACCAAGGCGATCACCCTGACCATCGCCGGCGGCTCGACCAACCATGCGCCCACGGTGACGGCGGCCACGCTGTCGGTCAAGGCCGGCAGCTACTTCGCCACCCGCATCAGCGCGCGTGACGCGGACGGCGACGCCCTCACCTTCTCGATGAGCGGCGCGCCGAGCGGCCTGACCCTGGCCAACGGCATGCTCAGCGGCACGACGGCGTCCAGGGGCACGTTCCATGTGACGGTCACGGCGCGCGACACGCACGGCGCCACCGGCAGCGCGGTCATCACGCTGGTCCTCGCGTAAGGTTCGCCCTTCCGCATCGATGCCCGCCTCGCGCGGGCATCGTCGTTTCTGCCGGGACCGCGGCGCGGCGGCTCACGTAAGATGCCCCGCATGGATGATGCCCCGGCCCGCGCCAGGCGACCCCGCCGCGGCAGCGGTGCCGTGACGCTGCACGACGTCGCGCGCCTGGCGCAGGTCGCGCCGATGACGGCCTCGCGCGCGCTCAACACGCCCGCGCGCGTCTCGCCCGAGGTGCTCGCCCGCGTGCGCGAGGCGGTCAAGGCCACCGGCTACGTACGCAACCACGCGGCCGGCGCACTGGCCTCCACGCGCAGCCGCCTCGTGGCCGCCGTCGTGCCCACGCTCGCGGGCCCGGTCTTCCTGCCCACCATCCAGGCGCTGACCGCCGCGCTGGCCGACCACGGCTACCAGCTGATGCTCGGCCAGAGCGGCTACATCGACTCGCGCGAGGACGCCTTGCTCGACGCCATCATCGGCCGCCGGCCCGACGGCATCGTGCTGACCGGCACCGTGCATTCTCCCGACGGCCGCCAACGCCTGCAGGCCGCCGGCATCCCGGTCGTCGAGACCTGGGACCTGTCGCCCGAACCGCTGGACATGCTGGTCGGCTTCTCGCACGAGGCCGTGGGCCGCGCGGTCGCGCAGTTCCTGCTGGCGCGTGGACGCCGGCGCCTGGCGGTGATCGCCGGCGACGACGAACGCTCGCGTCGCCGCCACGAGGCCTTTCGCGCCGCCGCGGCCGAGCACGGCCTGGCCGAGCTCGCGGTGGTCACCGTCCCCGCGCCGACCACCTTGCGCAGCGGCCGTTCCGCACTGCTCGAGCTGCTGCGCCGCCCGGCCGGCGTCGACGCCGTCTTCTGCAGCTCCGACCTGCTCGCGCTCGGCGTGCTGACCGAGGCCCGCGCGCGCGGCCTGGACGTGCCGGGACAACTCGCCGTCGTGGGCTTCGGCGACCACGAGTTCGCCGCCGACCTGGAGCCGGCGCTGACCACGGTGCGCATCGACGGCGGCGCCATCGGCCGCCAGGCGGCCCGCTTCATCGTCGACCGCGCCGAGGGCCGCGAGGTCGCCGAGCGGGTGGTCGACGTCGGCTTCTCCATCGTCGACCGCGCCAGCGCCTGAGGCGCGCATTCGCAGCGATCGGGTGCTTGCGGCGCTCCGTTGTTAGCGCTACCATCGCCCGATTGCCTCAACGACCACTGCCATGTCCCTGTCCGCCCTGCCGACCATCGCCGAACTGCGCGTCATTCCCGTCGCGGGCCGCGACAGCATGCTGCTCAATCTCAGCGGCGCGCATGCCCCGTTCTTCACGCGCAACCTGCTGATCCTGACCGACAGCGCCGGCCGCACCGGCATCGGCGAGGTTCCCGGCGGCGAGAAGATCCGCCGGACGCTGGAGGACGCGCGCGCGCTCGTCGTCGGCGAACCGCTGGGCGCGCACCTGCGGCTGCTCGACGAAGTGCGGCGGCGCTTCGCCGACCGCGACAGCGGCGGCCGCGGCCTGCAGACCTTCGACCTGCGCACGACCATCCACGCCATCACGGCGCTCGAGTCGGCGCTGCTGGACCTGCTGGGCCAGCACCTGGGCGTGCCGGTCGCGGCGCTGCTGGGCGAGGGCCAGCAGCGCGATGCGGTCGACGTGCTGGGCTATCTCTTCTACATCGGCGACCGCACGCGCTCCGACCTGGCGTACGCGAGCGAACACGACGCGCCCGACGCCTGGTCGCGCCTGCGCCACGAGAAGGCGCTCACCCCCGAGGCCATCGTCCGCCTGGCCGAGGCCGCGCACGAGCGCTATGGCTTCCAGGACTTCAAGCTCAAGGGCGGCGTGCTGCCCGGCGGCGACGAGGTGCTGGCGATCCGCGCACTCCATGAGCGCTTCCCCCAGGCCCGCATCACGCTGGATCCGAACGGTGCGTGGTCGCTGCAGGAGTCGGTGCGGCTGCTGCGCGACCTGCGCGACGTGCTCGCCTATGCCGAGGATCCGTGCGGCGCCGAGGGCGGCTTCTCGGGCCGCGAGGTGATGGCCGAATTCCGCCGCGAGACGGGCCTGCCGACGGCCACCAACATGATCGCCACCGACTGGCGGCAACTGGTGCACGCGCTGTCGCTGCAGTCGGTGGACATCCCGCTCGCCGATCCGCATTTCTGGACGATGGCCGGCTCCGTGCGCGTGGCGCAGACCTGCCGCGACTGGGGCCTGACCTGGGGCTCCCACTCGAACAACCACTTCGACGTCTCGCTGGCGATGTTCACGCACGTGGCCGCCGCGGCGCCGGGCCGCGTCACCGCCATCGACACGCACTGGATCTGGCAGGACGGCCAGCGCCTGACCCGGGAGCCGCTGCGCATCGCCGGCGGCAAGCTGCGCGTGCCGCGCGCGCCGGGCCTGGGCGTCGAGCTCGACATGGCCGAGGTCGAGAAGGCGCACGCGCTGTACCGCCAGCACGGCCTGGGCGCGCGCGACGACGCGATCGCCATGCAGGCCCTGATCCCGGGCTGGACCTTCGACCCGAAGCGGCCGGCGCTGGAGCGTGGCGTCGCGTACTGAGACGGGGGCTCGAGCCAGGACGTCGCCGAGGCGCCTCGTCCCACGCTGCTCCGGTCGACACGCGCGAGCCGTCGCCATGACCTCCCAGGTCATCGCCACGCGATGCCCGCGCGCGGAAGATGAGGCCGTCAACCAAAGCAGCAACCAAGGAAGCCAGCATGACATCCGCCGAACTTCTTCCCCTCGGGGTCTGCCACATGATCGGCCTGGGCGCGATCGGATCGTGCGTCGGGATCGGACACCTGGCGGGCCGCTACATCGAGTCCGCGGCGCGACAGCCCGCGCTGATGGAGCCCCTGCTCACCAAGGTGTTCCTGATGGTGGGCGTGCTGGACGGCGCCTTCCTGATCGCCTCGGGCATCGGCCTGTGGTTCGCCACGGCCAACCCGTTCCACTGACGATCCGGCGCGCAGCCCTTCCACCGTCGAAAGGATCCCCCATGCGTCCCATCACCGTCCCGAACCTCCTCGCGCTCGTGGCCAGCCAGGCGCTCGCGCTCGTGACGACCTGCGCCTCGACCTGGGCCGTCTGGCTCTGGCTCGCGGCAGCCCATCCGTTCAAGTGACGCCCCGCGCGCCGCTCGCCGGCCGCCGGTCGGGCCCGTCAGGCCCTGGTGGGCGCGGGCTCGAGCCGGGCGCGGTGTGTGGTCAACGCGGCGACGACGACATCGTCCAGTTCCGCGGCGGCGTCGGTGCCGAGCACGGCCAGGATCTCGCTGCGCATGCGCGGCACCCAGAACTTGCGGATGTGCTCGGCGATGCCGGCCAGCGCCTCGTCGCGATCGGGCTGCGCCACGAAGAACTCGCCGATGCGGTTGGCCATGACGATGAGGTTGTGCGTGTCCATGACTAGCTGAGCGTGAGAGGGCCGAAGCGGTCGGCGTCCGAGTACAGCACGAGGTCGTCGTGGCGCGCGAAGCCCGCCAGCGCGAGGCCGGCATGGCGCGCGGTGTCGACGGCACGCGCGGTCGGCGCGGACACCGCGACGAGCGCGGTGATCCCCGCGGCCACCGCCTTGCGCACCATCTCGACGCTGGCGCGGCTCGTGATGCAGCAGAATCCGTCGCGCGGATCGACGCCCGAATCCACCATCGCGCCGACGAGCTTGTCGAGCGCGTTGTGACGGCCGACGTCCTCGCGCACGAGCCGCACGCGGCCGTCGGGCGAACACCAGGCCGCCGCGTGCGTGGCGCCGGTGCGCTGCTGCAACGCCTGGTGCGACGGCAACTCGCGCAGCGCCGCGGCGATGGCCGGGGGAGACAGGGGCGCGGCGCCGCCCTCGAGCGGCCGCAGCGGCGGCTCGACCTGCTCGAGACTCTCCGTGCCGCACAGCCCGCAGCCGGTGCGCCCGGCCATCGAGCGGCGCTTGTCCTTCAGGCGCGCGAAGCAGGCGCTGGAGACGTCCATCTCGACGCGCAGGCCCGCCGGGTCGTCGACCACCTCGACGCCGTAGAGCTCGCCGGCGTGCTCCAGCAGGCCCTCGGTGAGCCCGAAGCCGAGGGCGAAGTCCTCGAGATCGAGCGGCGTGGCCAGCATCACGGCGTGCGAGATGCCGTTGAAGATCAGCGCGACGGGCACCTCGTCGGCCAGCCAGTCATCGGCTTGCGCGAGCGTGCCCGCGCGCCGCACGCGCACGTCCACGCGCTGCGCGCCCGCGCGAGCGGGACCCGCGTCGGCGTGGGGGGCCTGGCGGTCGGCGTCCACGTCACTTGCCCGTGACGGCCGCCGCCGCGCCTTGCCGCGCATCGGCCAGGAAGCGCTGCTGGTCCTCGTCGAAGTCCTTGTAGGCGCGCTGCCACGACGAGGGCTGCGCCACCGGCAGCACCTGCACGGCCGTCACTTTGTACTCGGGGCAGTTCGTGGCCCAGTCGGAACTGTCGGTGGTGATGACGTTGGCGCCCGACTCGGGGAAGTGGAAGGTCGTGTAGACCACGCCCGGCTGCACGCGCTCGGTGAGCGTGGCGCGCATCACCGTCTCGCCGGCGCGGCTGTTGATGCCCACCCAGTCGCCGTCCTTGACGCCGCGCTCCTGCGCGTCGTGCGGATGGATCTCCAGCCGATCCTCGTCGTGCCACTGGGAGTTGGGGGTGCGCCGCGTCTGCGCGCCGACGTTGTACTGCGACAGGATGCGGCCCGTGGTCAGCAGCAGCGGGAACTTGCGCGTCGCCTTCTCGTCGCTGGGCACGTACTGCGTGACCAGGAAGCGGCCCTTGCCGCGCACGAAGTGGTCGACGTGCATGATGGCGGTGCCGGCCTCGTCGGTCGAGTCGTTGCACGGCCACTGCACGCTGCCCAGGCGATCGATCTTCTCGTAGGTGACGCCCGCGAAGCTGGGCGTCAGCGCCGCGATCTCCTGCATGATCTGCTCGGGATGGGTGTAGGCCATCGGGTAGCCGAGCGCGTTGGACAGCCGCACCGTCGCCTCCCAGTCGCCCACGCCCGACAGCGGCGCCATCACCTTGCGCACGCGCGAGATGCGGCGCTCGGCGTTGGTGAAGGTGCCGTCCTTCTCGAGGAAGGTCGCGCCCGGCAGGAACACGTGCGCGTACTTGGCCGTCTCGTTGAGGAAGATGTCCTGCACCACGACGCATTCCATCGCCTTGAGCGCGCTGGCCACGTGCTGGGTGTCGGGGTCGGACTGCACGATGTCCTCGCCCTGGCAGTACAGGCCCTTGAACTCGCCGTGCAGCGCGGCGTCGAACATGTTGGGGATGCGCAGGCCGGGCTCGGACTGCAGCGTCACGCCCCAGGCCTTGTCGAACTCGTGGCGCACGGCGTCGATGCCGATGTGGCGGTAGCCCGTGAGCTCGTGCGGGAACGAGCCCATGTCGCACGAGCCCTGCACGTTGTTCTGGCCGCGCAGCGGGTTGACGCCCACGCCCTCGCGGCCGACGTTGCCGGTGATCATCGCGAGGTTGGCGATGCCGATCACGGCCGTCGAGCCCTGCGCGTGCTCGGTCACGCCCAGGCCGTAGTAGATGGCGCCGTTGGGACGGCGGCCGCCCGCGGCGATGGCATCGGCGAGCGACTGCGCCGTGCCGTCGGCGCGGCCGGTGGCATACAGGCGCGCGGCCCCGCGCACCAGGGCGGCGGGCACCCCGGTCTCGGCCTCGAAGGCCTCGGGCGAATTCTCGGGGCGCGCGACGAATTCGCGCCACTGCTGCACGCTCCTGTCGTCGCAGCGCTCGGCCACGTAGGCCGCGTCGTCCAGGCTCTCCGTGACGATCACGTGCGCCAGCGCCGACAGGATCGCCACGTTGGTGCCGGGCCGCAGCTGCAGGTGGAAGTCGGCCTTGACGTGCGCCGTGTCCACCAGCTCGATGCGGCGCGGGTCGATCACGATCAGCTTCGCGCCCTGTCGCAGGCGGCGCTTCATGCGCGACGCCAGGTGTCGACGTTGTTGTTGCCGAACGCCGCGCGCACCAGCTTCTGCACGAGGTAGGTCTCCTCGTTGGTGCAGCGCGACGACGTGATGCCGCCGATGGCGTTGACGCCGAACGAGGCCTGCAGCCGCTTGAACTCGGACGCCGCGTGGCCGATCGCCTCGTCCCACGACACCTCGCGCCACGGGTCCGTGATCTTCGCGCGGATCATCGGCCGGGTGACGCGATCCTTGTGCGTGGCGTAGCCCCAGGCGAAGCGGCCCTTGACGCATGAATGGCCCTCGTTGGCCTTGCCGTCCTTCCACGGCGTCATGCGCACGACCTCGTCGCCCTTGACCTCGGCCTTGAAGCCGCAGCCCACGCCGCAGTAGGCGCAGGTGGTGGTGACGCTGCGCGTGGGCATGCCCATCTCGATGACCGTCTTTTCCTGCAGCGTGGCGGTGGGACACGCGTTGACGCAGGCGCCGCAGCTGACGCACTCGCTCTGCATGAACGGCTCGTCCATGCCGGCGGACACGTGCGACTCGAAGCCGCGGCCCGAGATGGTCAGCGCGAACGTGCCCTGCGTCTCCTCGCAGGCGCGCACGCAGCGGTTGCAGACGATGCACTTGCTGGCGTCGAAGGTGAAGTACGGGTTGGACTCGTCCTTCTTGGCGTCGAGGTGGTTCTTGCCGGCGTCGCCATAGCGCACCTCGCGCAGGCCCACGGCGCCGGCCATGTCCTGCAGCTCGCAGTCGCCGTTGGCGGCGCAGGTCAGGCAGTCGAGCGGGTGGTCGGAGATGTAGAGCTCCATCACGCCCTTGCGCAGCTTCGCGAGCCTGGGGCTCTGCGTGCGCACCGACATGCCGGCCTCCACCGGCGTGGTGCACGAGGCGGGCGTGCCGCGGCGGCCGTCGATCTCGACCAGGCACAGCCGGCACGAGCCGAACGGCTCCAGCGAATCGGTGGCGCACAGCTTGGGCACCTCGATGCCGGCGGCGATGGCCGCGCGCATCACGGAGCTGCCGGCGGGCGCGGTGACGTCGACGCCGTCGATCTTCAACGACACCAACTGCGTGGACTCGCTCGCGGGGGTGCCGAGGTCGTGGTCGGGGTGGGTGTCGTTGAGGCTCAGCATCAGGATTCTCCCGTCGCGCCGGGGCGCGGCAAGCCGAAGTCTTCAGGGTAGTGGTCGAGCGCAGACAACACCGGGAACGGGGTCATGCCGCCCATGGCGCACAGGCTGCCGGCGACCATCGTGTCGCACAGGTCGCGCAGCAGCACCTCCTGCACGTGCTTGTGCGAGACCGGCGCGGCGACGAGCCGTTCCACGACCTCGACGCCGCGCGTGGAGCCGATCCGGCACGGCGTGCACTTGCCGCAGGACTCGATCGCGCAGAATTCCATCGCGTAGCGCGCCAGGCCGGCCAGGTTGGCCGTGTCGTCGTGCGCGACGATGCCGCCGTGGCCGACCGTGGCGCCGACCGCCGCATAGGCCTCGTAGTCGATGGGCACGTCCCACTGCGATTCGGGCACGTACGGACCCAGCGGGCCGCCCACCTGCACCGCCTTGAGTGGCCGGCCGGAGCGCGAGCCGCCGCCGAAATCGAACATCAGCTCGCGCAGCGTGACGCCGAACGGCAGCTCCACGAGCCCGCCCTGCTTCAGGTTGCCCGCCAGCTGGAACGGCAGCGTGCCGCGCGAGCGGCCGGCGCCGAACGCGGCATAGGCCTGCGCGCCTTCCGCCAGGATGCGCGGCACGCTGGCCAGCGTGATCACGTTGTTGATGACGGTGGGCCAGCCGAACAAGCCGTGGATGGCGGGCAGCGGCGGCTTGGCACGCACGATGCCGCGCCGGCCCTCGATGCTTTCGAGCAGCGCCGTCTCCTCGCCGCAGACGTAGGAGCCGGCGCCACGGCGCACGTCGAGGCGGAACGCCGGGCCCCTGCCACGCAGCGCCGCGCCGATGTGGCCGGCGGCCGTGGCGCGCGCGATGGCCTCGCGCAGCGCGGCCTCGGCGTGCGGGTACTCCGAGCGGATGTAGATGACGCCATACGTGGCGCCGACGGCCACGCCCGCGATCGCCATGCCCTCGACGAGCGCGTATGGGTCGCCCTCCATCAGCATGCGGTCGGAGAACGTGCCGGAGTCGCCCTCGTCGGCGTTGCAGACGACGGCCTTGCGCGCGCCCGCGGCGGCGGCCACCGTCTTCCACTTGATGCCGGCCGGGAACGCGGCGCCGCCGCGGCCGCGCAGGCCCGATTCGATGACCTCGCCGACGACGGCCGCAGGCGCCATCGCCAGCGCCTTGTCCAGCCCGGCCCAGCCGCCGTGCGCGGCGTAGTCGTCGAGCGACAGCGGGTCGGTCAGGCCGACGCGCGCGAAGGTGATGCGGCGCTGCTTCGCGAAGTACGGCAGCGCCTCGGTCACGCCCAGGTGCAGCGCGTCTCCGGCCAGCGCCTCGGGCAGGCCGCGCTGCGCGACGGCGGCATCGAGCAGGCCGGCCGCGACGAGGCGGTCGACGTCGCCCGCCTGCACCGGCCCGAAGGCGACGCGGCCGGCCGGCGTGGCCACTTCCAGCAGCGGCTCCAGCCACAGCAGGCCGCGCGAACCGTTGCGCACCAGGTCCAGCGGCAGCTGGCGCTGCGCGGCCGCGGCGGCCAGCGCCGCGGCGACGTCGTCCGCGCCGGCGGCCACGGCGGCCGCGTCGCACGGAAGCCAGAGGCGGGCGGCGGTCATGGTGCCTCGCCCTCGATGCGGGCGGCCAGGGCGTCGACGGCGGCGGCGGACACCCGCGCGCGGAGCTGGCCGTCGATCGTGGCCGCCGGGCCCGTGGCGCACAGGCCCAGGCAATAGACCGGTTCGAGCGTGACGCCGCCGTCGGCGCGCGTCGCGCCCGGCGCGCACGCGAGGCGGGCGCCCGCATGGGCCATCAGCGCCTCGGCGCCGTTGGCGCGGCAGGCCTCGGCCTGGCAGATCTGCAGCACGTGCCGGCCCGCGGGGGCGCTGCGGAAGTGGTGGTAATAGGTGATCACGCCGTGCACCTCGGCCCGCGACAGGCTGAGCGCGGCGGCGATCTCGGGGACGAGCGCCGGCGGCACGAAGCCCAGCGCGTCCTGGATGTGATGGAGGATGGGCAGCAGCGCGGAGGCGCTGCCGCCCGGGACCTCGGCCGGGATGTCCGGCAGGTGGAGCGCGACGGCCTGCGCGAGCAGCGCGCGCTCCGGTTCCGACGCCGCGGGGCCTTGCGGCGCCCGCGGTGCGGATCCTCGGGGCATGCCCCTCAGGTCGTCAGTTGAAGAACTTCGCGACATTGGCGAGCGTCATCCAGACGCCCCACGCCAGCGGAATGCCGACGGCGGCCCAGGCCAGCACGACCGTGACCGGGCTGCTCGGGGCGGCATCGACGGCGACCGCGGTCGATGCCTCGGAAGCCGAGGCGCGCTCGTGCGCGAGACGGCGTTCCTCGGCCAGTTCCGCGTCGGTCATGAAGTACTTCTGGTCGACCGGCTTCACGAGCATGTTGGCGATGAAGCCGATCACCAGGAAGCCGACCAGGATGTACATCGTCTGGTTGTAGACCTGTTCGCGCGGGATCCCCAGGCCCAGCTGGTAGTCGCGCATGTAGTTCACGACGACGGGGCCCAGGATGCCGGCGGTCGACCACGCGGTCAGCAGGCGACCGTGGATCGCCCCCACCATCTGCGTGCCGAACAGGTCCGCCAGGTAGGCGGGCACCGTGGAGAAGCCGCCGCCATACATGCTCAGGATGATGCAGACCGCGGCGACGAACGCCAGCTTGGAGCCGGCGGCCGCGCTGCTGGGCAGGCTGGCGTAGAGGATGGCGCCGAGGACGAAGAACACGAAGTAGGTGGTCTTGCGGCCGAGCTTGTCGGACAGGCTGGCCCAGAAGAAGCGGCCACCGATGTTGAACAGGCTCAGCAGCGCCGCGAAGCCGGCGGCGATGCCGGCGATGGCCGTCAGCTGCGGCTTGTCGAGCTGGCCGTACTTGAGGTCGAGGCCGAGCAGGTGGCCGCCGAAGATCTCCTGCAGCATCGGGCTGGCGAGGCCGATCACGCCGATGCCGGCGGACACGTTCATCGTCAGCACCAGCCACACCAGCCAGAACTGCGGGATGCCCCAGATCTTCTTCACGTGCACGTGGCCGCGCGTGATCATGGCGTTGCCCGTCGATTCGACGGGCGGCGTCCAGCCTTCGGGCTTCCAGCCGGAGACCGGCACGCGGTAGCCGAACGCACCGCCCATCATGAACACGAAGTAGATCGCGGCCATCACGAGGAAGGTCTGCATGACGCCGACGTCCGTGGCCGATGCGAAATGCTTCATCAGCAGCGCCGCCAGCGGCGAGCCGATCATCGCGCCGCCGCCGAAGCCCATGATGGCCATGCCGGTGGCCATGCCGCGCTTGTCCGGGAACCACTTGATCAGCGTCGAGACGGGCGAGATGTAGCCCAGGCCCAGGCCCACGCCGCCGATCACGCCGGAGCCCAGCAGCATCAGCCAGAACTGGTGCTGCTGGATGCCGAAGGCCGAGATCACCATGCCGCCCGCCCAGCAGACGGCCGCCACGGCGCCCGCCTTGCGCGGGCCGACGTGCTCGAGCCAGCCGCCCCACAGCGCCGCGGAGCAGCCCAGGATGACGAAGAACAGCGTGTACATCCAGCCGAGGGTGGAGACCTGCCAGTCGCACGACGTGGCGAACAGCTGGCCCCAGAACCCGACGTCCTTCGGGCAGGCGATGGCGGCCTTGATGCCGAGCGCCTTGCTCAGCGGCAGCCAGAACACCGAGAAGCCGTAGGCCATGCCGATGCAAAGGTGGATGGCGAGCGCGGCGGGCGGCACGAGCCACCGGTTGTAGCCGGGCCCGGCGATGGTGCGCTCCTTTGAGAGCAGACCCCCGGAGGCTGGGGCGTGCTCGGAGCCGTTCATGACGGTTGACATCTGGTTCCTTTTGATGACCTGCGGGCATCGGTCGCCGCTGTCCCAACATCGACGACTGCCCGACTGTAAGTATCCCGTGGGGATCGTTGCAATATGCGGTCAAGCTCTAAAGACGAACCCTAGGATCGACCGCGCCACGACCTGGCTTCGTCAATCCCGACATCCGTTTTAGCGCTTCTGGATGCTGCATTGCGGCATCTTTCGCGATACCACGAGTGGTATGCGCGGCGTACGTTTTGTTGCAATCCGTGGTCCCTGCTCGACGGTTAAACGCGACATCCCTGCGAGCCATGGGGGAATTACCCCCCTGGGCATCGAGGTGGGAGCGTGGCCGGACGGCGCGCCGAGCGACGCGAACCGCCCGCGGCGCCTCGCCGCGATCGCCGACGGCAATGTCGAATCCGCATGGATGGCGGCGTCGCGATAGCGTGGCCACCGGATTCGCAGCTGTCCGGGCGCCGGGCCCGCGTTCCGGGGCAAACTCGTGGGTGCGGCGGCCACGCCGGCGCACCTCGGGACTCCATGCACAAGATCTCCATCCGTCCCCAGTGGACGATCTCCCACGACGGCGGCGGCACGCTGGGCCCGCGGCTGATCGCGCTGCTGGCCTGCGTGGCCGAGACCGGCAGCATCGCCGCGGCCTGCCAGCGCGCGGGCCTGTCGTACCGGCATGCCTGGGACACGATCCGCGACGGCGAGGCCTGGTTCGGCGCACCGCTGCTGCAGATGGAACGCGGCCGCGGCTCGCGCCTGACGCCGCTCGGCGAGAAGCTGGTATGGGCCGACCGCCGCATCGCCGCGCGGCTCGCGCCGGCGCTCGACACCCTGGCCTCGGAACTCGAGGTGGAACTGCAGCGCGTCATCGACCCGCCGCAGCGCCTGCTGCGCATCCACGCGAGCCATGGCTTCGCCATCGAGAAGCTGATGGCGATGCTGGTGGCCGACGGCGTCGACGTCGAGCGCGTCTACACCGACAGCCTGGACGCCGCCGCCTCGCTGCACGACGGCGCCTGCGACCTGGCCTGCTTCCACGTGCCGCACGGCCCGCTGGCGGCGCGCGGCTGGGAGTTCCACGCGCGCTGGCTGGATCCGCGCGAGCACGTCGTCATCGACATCACCGACCGCACGCAGGGCCTGATGGTCGCGCCCGGCAACCCGCGGCACGTGGCCGGGGTGGGCGACCTCGCGCGGCCCGGCCTGCGCTTCATCAATCGCCAGCGCGGCTCGGGCACGCGCTTCCTGCTGGACGCGCTGCTCGCGCAGGCGGGCGTCGACCCGGCCGCCATCGTCGGCTACGAGCACGGCGAGTTCACGCACGCGGCCGTGGCCGCCTTCATCGGCAGCGGCATGGCGGACGTCGGCTTCGGCCTCGAACGGCCGGCACGCCACTTCAAGCTGGACTTCATCCCGCTGGCGATCGGAGATCGAGCAGGTGCTCGCGATCCTGCGCAGCGACGCCTTCTGCTCGGAGGTCGACGCGCTGCCCGGCTATCGGGCGCGCAACAGCGGCGCCGTGACGCCGCTGGGCGACATCCTCGCCGCGGCGGGCGTCGACAGCTAGGCCTGGCCCTTCGCTTCCCGGGCCTTGCGCGCCTCGAGCACCGGCACCACCGCGCGGTCGTCGATGGCCGGCACCACGCGGATCGTCGTCGACCGCGGCAGCAGGGGCGCGCCGGCCGCTCGGCGCACCAGCGCGGCAGACGCGCGCGTCAGCGCGCCGCGACGTGCACGCCCGCCGCGTCGGCCTCGGGCGAGTCCGACGCCACGGGCACGGCGTGCGCATCGGCCGCGGCCTGGCTGCGGGATGCGATAGACGATGGCGGTCTTCCAGACGAACGTGCGCAGCGCGTCGACGTCGCCGTTGGCGTGCTCGACGATGCGGCTCTGCACGCCCGACACCGACGGGCAGGCCGGCGCCGCCTGGGCGGACGCGCCGGCCAGCAGGATGCCGGCGATGGCGATGGAAGCGGAAACGGTGTTCTTGACGACGTCCATGACGAACTCCTCGAATCGGGTTGCAGGGAGAACTCCGAAGTCGGTCGCCAAGTCGCTGGTGGCGACACCGTGGCGATCGGCTGGGCGCGCGCGCGGCCGCGGTGCACCGGCGCAAACGCCCTGCAAGCACGACCACCGGCGGCCGGTCGTCGCGTCGATGTTGGCGACGAGAGGGCGATCGGCTGAGCATGAGGATGGCCCTCGCCGCAGCGGCGGGCGAGCCCGATGCGACGAAAGCCGTCAAACGGCGGCTGAAGCACGCCGGCGTGCGACGAACTCCGGGTGGCAGCCCCCGGCGCCCCGCCGCGGTCCCGTCAATGGCCGCCGCGCTCCGGCAGCGAGCGCAGGAAATCCGGTCCGCAGCCCTTGAGGCGCACGTACTTGTCGTCGATGCGCTGCGGCAACACCAGGCGGTTGACCAGCACGCTGCCGATCAGCCACGGCACCGCGAGTACCAAGGCGGCCAGCGCGAACATCTCCTCGTGCAGCGCGGCCGCGGCCCACACCAGCGCCACCTCGAGCACCAGGCCGCCCCAGCCGATGAGGCGCCCCCAGAACACGCGCTTCTGGTGCCGTTCGCACAGCCCCAGGTGGACGATCGCCGTCTTGCGCACGATCGCCGCGACCAGGGCGTACAGCAGCAGGGCCAGCAGGATCAGCAGGTAGAGCCAGGGCGAGTGCCAGCTCAACCGGTAGCGCCGCCTGGGTGCCACGCTCGGCGCATTGCACTTGATGCAGCGGTCGGGAAAGGCCCCGCCCTTGCGCATCACGAGCACCTGGCCCTCGCGCCACATCCCGGCCTCGGCAGGCCGGTCGTCCACCACCGCTTTCGGCGGCGCATAGCGGTTCGTCGTCGTCGTCATCATGTCCTCCCTCGATGAGCCGTGGCGTCGATCCTTCCGTGGTCGACGCTTCCCGGCAATTCGTTCCCGCGCGTCCTCAGCGCGCCTCCAGCACGTCCAGCGCGCTCACCACCGGTGCGGCGTTGCCCCACGCGGCGCGCACGTAGGTGGCCAGCACGGCGATCTCGTCGTCCTTGAGCGACGGCCCGAACGGGGGCATGCCGTAGGGCCGCGGGTTGCCCGCCGTCGTGGGCGGAAAGCCGCCGTTGACCACGATGTGGATCAGGTTGGCGGGCGACTCCAGCAACACCTTGCGGTTGCCGGCCAGCGGCGCGTAGACGACGCCTTGCGGGTTGCTGCCGCCTTCGCCGTTGGCGCCGTGGCAGGACGCGCAGTGATCCTTGTAGAGCGCGGCGCCGTGCGCGAACGCCTCCCGGCCGATCTCCGGCGCGGCCGCGGGATGCGCGGGCACCTGCGGCAGTGACTTGAGGAAGGCGGCCATCGCGGCGACGTCGGCGTCGTCCAGGTATTGCGTGCTGCGGAAGACGACCTCGGCCATCGGCCCGAGCGCGGCGCCGCGCGGCGCGAGGCCCGTCTTGAGCAGCGCGGCCACCTCGGCGTCCGGCCAGTCGGCCACGCCGGCCTCGGCGTTCGAGGCGAGCGACGGCGCATACCAGTTCTGCAGCGGGATCAGCCCGCCGCTGAGCTCCAGGCTGTCGCGGGTCGCGCCGAAGGCGTTGCGCGGCGAATGGCAGGCGGCGCAGTGGCCGAGTGCGCGCACCAGGTAGGCGCCGCGGTTCCACTGCGGCGACTGCCCCGCCTGCGGCTCGTAGACGCCCGGCCTGAAGAACAGCGCCCGCCAGACGGCCAGCGACGCCTGCAGGTTGTAGGGCCAGCGCAGGGCGTGCGCGCGATCGGCCTGTGCCACGGGCACCTGCGAACGCAGGAAGGCGAACAGCGCGTCGGCGTCGGGGCGCGTGATCTCGGTGAAGTTCGGATACGGGAACGCCGGGTAGAGCAGCCTCCCGTCGGCCGAGCGCCCGTTGTGCAGCGCGCGCCAGAACTGCGCGGCCGACCAGGTGCCGATGCCGGTCTTCGCGTCCGGCGTGAGGTTGCTGGCGTAGACCGTGCCGAACGGCGTGGCGATGCCCTTGCCGCCGGCGTACGCGGCGCCCCCGCGATCGGTATGGCAAGCCGCGCAATTGCCGGCGCGCGCGAGGTAGGCGCCGCGCGCCACCTGCGCGGGCGTCGCGACGAACGAGGCCGCGCTGCCGCCGAGGGCGTCCTCGCCGCGCAGGTTGAGCCCCGCGACGAGCGCCGCGGCCAGCGCGACCAGCAGCGCCAGCGCGAGGACGAGGCGCGGCCAGGTCGGGCGCACCCTCATGGCGGCACGCTCCCGCAGGCGAACGGCAGCGGCCGGACGAGGGATTGCGCGGGCGCCGGCCCGACGGCCACCGGTTGCGACGACAGCCACGTGGCGACGGCGGTGATGTCGGCCGGCGTCAGCATCGTCGCCACGCGGGCCATGCAATCGGGCGCAAGCGCCTTGCGCTGGCCCGTGCGCCAGGCGCCGAACTGCTCCACGAGATAACCGCGCGGCAGGCCCAGCAGGCCGGGGATGGCAGGCAGCACGCCGGTCATCGTCGCGCCATGGCACTGCGCGCAGGCCGGGACGCCGTGCGCCGCATCGCCCTGGCGCACCAGCGCCTCGCCGCGCGCGATCTCGTCGGCCGCCGCGCCGACCGTCTGCGGCGGCGCGTACGGGAGGTCCAGCGACGCGAAGTAGTCGGCGATCTCGTGCAGGTACGGGTCGGACATCTGCTCGACGAAGTAGGTCATCGTCGGATAGGCGCGGCGGCCGCTGCGGAAGTTGTCCAGCTGGTTGTACAGGTAGCCGGCCGGCTTGCCCGCGATGCGCGGGAAGAAGCCTTCCTGCGTGGCCCGCCCTTCCTTGCCGTGGCAGGCGCTGCACGGCTGCATGCGCTGGGCCAGCGTGTCGGGGACGGCCTGCGGCGAACCGGCCAGCGCGGTGGACAACGTCGCCGACAGGCCGATCAACGCAGCGCTTCGGCAAAGCAGCGACTCGGCAAAGGCAGGCGTCATGTCGCGACTGTAGCGTGCGGCGTCCTCAGGAGCTCGTCATTCCGCGCGCGCGCGGAATCCACCGCGAACCGAGGCGAGCGCCCTCGCCGGCATCGATCCCGCGACTTCGCGCGGGATGACAGCATCCGCCTCAGGCGCGGGTCCACGGGAAGCCGCGCTTGTAGCGCAGCAGCATCTGCGCGTTGCCCTGCTCGAAGAACTCTCTCGTCACCGAGCCCTCGTTGCCGCCCAGGCAATACTGCACCGTGTATCGGCCCGTGCAGTCGAAGGCCTTGAAGTTCTGCATCATCACCTGCGCGAACACGCGGTCCTGGCCCCACTTGCCGTGCCACGCGTGCGCGGCCTGCAGCAGCGCCTCGCGCCGGATGCAGTACGAGTTGGTGTCGATCAGGTGCGTGTTGGTGAACGCGGGCCACTTGCCCAGGCTCTCGCAGTCGTCGCGGCAGACGAACTCGCCTTCGGGCGTGCGGATGTTGCGCAGCGCGTAGCACCACTGCAGCCGGCGCGCGGCGATCAGGTCGACGCACTGCGCCACGTGCTCCGGCGCGAGGAAGTTGTCCTGGTCGAGGAACAGCACGTGCTCCTCGTCGACCAGGTGCGCGCGTCGACCAGGTGCGCGAACGCGGCGTAGACGCGGTGGCCGTAGAAGCCGCCGGCGCCGACGTTGCGCGGCAGCACGCACACGGGCACGTCGAGTCCGCGCAGCGCGTCCTCGGCGGCTTCATGGAACTGCGGTCCGTCGCAGACGACGTAGGCCGCGGTGGGCGCGGTCTGCGCGAGCACGCTCTCGACGGCGCGCCGCAGCGAGGGCGCGCCGGTGGTCGGGATGAGGACGACGGCACTCATCCCGCGAGCCGCTCGTCGACCAGCTCGATCCAGTGACGCACCGGCGTCGCGGTGCCCGACTGCAGGTGCGAGATGCAGCCGATGTTGGCCGACACGATCGCACGCGGATCCGGCTGCGACGCGGCCAGCGCCGCGAGCTTGCGGTCGCGCAGCTGCGTGGCGATCGCCGGTTGCAGCAGCGAGTAGGTGCCGGCGGAGCCGCAGCACAGGTGCGCCTCGGACGCGGCCAGGCGCACGTCGAAGTCGAACGCCGCCAGGATCTGCTCGACGCCGCCGCGCAGCTTCTGCCCGTGCTGGAGCGTGCACGGCGGATGGAACACCAGCGGCGCGCCGGGCGCATGGTCGGGCGACTCCGCGCCGCGGCGCTCGCGCACGCCCTTCCAGTGCGACAGCAGCGCGGGCATCGCGCTGTCGATCACCTCGCTCACGTCGCGCGTGAGCGCGCTCACGCGGGCCGCCTTCCCGGCGTAGTCGGGATCGTGCGCCAGCGCGTGGCCGTACTCCTTGACGGTGACGCCGCAGCCCGACGCGTTCATCACGATCGCCTCGACGGCGCCGGCGCCGGTGAGGCCCGCCACCCACGGCCACCAGGCGTCGATGTTGCGGCGCATGTCGTCGAGGCCGCCGGCGTGGTCGCCGCCGTGGCTGCGCACCGCGCCGCAGCAGCCGGCGCCGTCGGGGATGATGGACTGGACGCCGGCGAGGTCGAGCACGCGCGCGGTGGCCGCGTTGATGTTGGGCTTCATCGCGGGCTGCACGCAGCCGGCCAGCATCAGCACCTTGCGGGCGTGCGTGCGCTGCGGCCAGAGGCCCTCGCGCGTGGCCGTCGCGGCATCGGGCCGGACCGGCACCTTGGCCTTGAGCGCCTGCGGCAGCAGCGGGCGCGCCGCCTGGCCCAGCTTCATGGCGGGCCCGAACAGCGGCGACGTGATGCCCTCGCGCAGCAGCCAGCGCGCGAGGCGTTCGCCGGCCGGCCGCCGCACCTTGGCGTCGACGACGCGGCGGCCGATGTCCACCAGCTTGCCGTACTCGACGCCCGACGGGCACGTGGTCTCGCAGTTGCGGCACGTGAGGCAGCGGTCCAGGTGCCGCTGCGTCGCGCGCGTCGGCTCGGCGCCCTCCAGCACCTGTTTCATCAGGTAGATGCGGCCGCGCGGGCCGTCGAGCTCGTCGCCCAGCAGCTGGTACGTGGGGCAGGTGGCCGTGCAGAAGCCGCAGTGCACGCACTTGCGCAGGATGCCCTCGGCCTCCTGGCCATCGGGCGTGCCGGCGAATTCCGGGGAGAGATTGGTCTGCATGCGACTCAGGAATCTTGGAAGCGCATCGGCCGTCCGGGCACGAACACGCGGTGAGGATCGAACGAATCGCGCAACCGGCGATGGATGGCCAGCAGGGCGGGCGCGAGCGGCGTGGCGTAGCCGGCGCCGTCGCCCACGCCGCCGCTGACGCGGAACGCGCTGCCGCCGGCGCGCTCGGCGCGGTGCATCACGAGCGTGTCCTCCGCCGGTGCGACGATCCAGCGCTGCGCGCCGCCCCACTCGATCAACGTGTCCAGGAAGGAGGGCAGCACCGGCGTTGTCGGCGGCAGCGACAGCCGCCACAGCGCGCTGTTCTCGCGCTGCGCGGCCGCGCGCGCCTCGATGAAGAACTCGTCGCGCTGGTCGCGCAGGCCATCCCAGAAGGCGCTCCCGATCTCCGGCGGGATGACCTCGCCGCCCAGCCGCTGGACGGCCGACTCGACCGCCGCGCGGGCGCCGCGCAGCCGGATCGCCAGCGTCTCGCGCCACCACACGCTGGCATTGAGCGGCAGCGGCTGGCCGGCCCAGGCGTGCAGCTTCTCCAGCGCTTCGGCCTGGCGCATGTCGAATCGCAGCGTGGTCGTGGCAACCGGCATCGGCAGCGCCTTCAGCGACACCTCGCAGATCGCGCCCAGCGCCCCCCACGAGCCCGCCGTCAGCCGGGCGACGTCGTAGCCCGCCACGTTCTTGATCACCTGCCCGCCGAAGTGCATCAGGTCGCCGCGGCCGTTGAGCAGCAGCACGCCCAGCACGTAGTCGCGCACGCCGCCGGCGGCCGCCCGCCCCGGGCCGGCCAGGCCCGAGGCCACCATGCCGCCGACGGTGCCCGTGAGCCTGCCGTCCGCATCGGCGAAGCGCGGGGGATCGAAGGGCAGGCACTGTCCGCGCTCGGCCAGCACGCGCTCGAGTTCCACGAGCGGCGTGCCGGCACGCGCGGTGATCACGAGCTCGCTGGGCGCGTAGTCGACGATGCCCGAGTAGGCGCGCATGTCCAGCGTCGCGGCGTCGGAGATGACGCCGGCCATGGCCTGTTTGGTGCTGCCGCCGCGGATGCGCAGGATGGCCTTGGCGGCGGCCGCCTGGCGGACGCGTTCGGCCAGGCCGATCAGGGTGTCGTTCATTCCGGGATCAGAACCTCTCGAGCTCGGGAAAGGCGAGCGCGCCGCGCTTGACGTGCATGCGGCCGTACTCGGCGCAGCGGTGCAGCGTCGGGATGACCTTGCCGGGGTTCAGCAGGCCCTGCGGATCGAAGGCCGCCTTCAGCGCCAGCATCTGCGCGCGCTCGGCGTCGGAGAACTGCACGCACATCGAGTTGAGCTTCTCGGCGCCCACCCCGTGTTCGCCGCTGATGGTGCCGCCCATGGCCACCGACAGCTCCAGGATCTCGGCGCCGAACGCCTCGGCGCGCTGCAGCTCGCCGGGCCGGTTGGCGTCGAACAGGATCAAGGGGTGCAGGTTGCCATCGCCGGCGTGGAACACGTTGCAGCAGCGCAGGCCGAACTTCTTCTCCATGTCGGCGATGGCCAGGAGCATGTCGGCCAGCCGTGCGCGCGGGATCGTCGAGTCCATGCACATGTAGTCGGGACTCAGGCGGCCGGACGCGGGGAACGCGTTCTTGCGGCCGCTCCAGAACTTCAGGCGCTGCGCCTCGTTGGCGCTGATCTCCAGCCGCGTGGCGCCGGCGCGCACCAGCACCCGCTCCATGCGCGCGATCTCTTCCTCGACTTCCTCGGGCGTACCGTCGCTCTCGCACAGCAGGATGGCGGCGGCGTCGAGGTCGTAGCCGGCGTGCACGAAGGCCTCGACGGCGGCGGTCATCGGCTTGTCCATCATCTCGAGGCCGGCCGGGATCAGGCCGTCCGCGATGATGGCCGCGACCGCGTCGCCCGCGTGGCGGACGTCCGAGAAGCTGGCCATGATGCAGCGCGCCACCTGCGGCCTGGGCGTGAGCTTGACGACGACCTCCGTGACGACGGCCAGCATGCCCTCGCTGCCGACGACCACCGACATCAGGTCCAGCCCCGGCGCGTCGAGCGCCAGCGAGCCGAACGTGGCCGGGCTGCCGT
>JAEKKH010000129.1 GCA_019510465.1 Burkholderiales bacterium | reverse complement strand
GGCCCTCCACCCGAACAGCGCGCTGATCACCGGCGTGGTCTGCGGCGTGCGCGTCGAGGCGGTGGCCGACCCGTTGATGCAGAAGATCCGCTGGCTGGACAAGCTCGTCGACGAGCTCGCCAAGGGCAAGGCGATCGACGGGATCCTGCGCGCATGACGGGGCGCTTCGACGAGGACGGCTTCGACGTGTGCCCGGCCCTCGTCGACGCCCGCCGGCTCGACGCGATGATCGGCGCGGCGCTGGCGGCGCGGCTGGCGGCCGGGGCGCGAGAGCGCCTGACGACTGCGGCCCCGACGACGGGCCCCTGCACGTGGTGCCGGGCAGCCATCGCGATGGACGCCTCGGCGACGCCGAGGCAATCGCCCTGCGCGACGCACGCGGCCGGCACGAGCCGGCGGCGCGTGCTGCACTTCGTGTTCGGGCCGCCGGACCTTCCGCTGGGCCTCGCGTGGGCGCGCTCAGGCTGACGCGTCGCGCGCGCGGGCGCCCATGCGTCAGGCGAGCCCGTGCGCGTGCATGAGCGCGCGCATGCGGCGCAGCTCCGACTGCAGGTCGAGGATCAGCGCCGCCGTGTCGAGGTTGGCGCCGAAGTCGCGCTCCAGGCGCCGCGCGGCCAGCGCCCGTTGCAGGGCGTCGCTGCGGAAGTGCCAGCGCTCGGGCGGGTCGCCGGGCTTGTCGACGTGCAGGATCTCGACTTCCACGAGCCGCACGACCCATTGATCCTCCGCGCCCACGGCGCGGGCCAGCTCGCCGAGCGAGAGCGGCGTCGATTCGATGACGGTGGTGACCGCGCGCATGTCAGGCTCCCAGGTTCATGCGGGGATCGAACGAGGGCGTCGCCTTGGCGAGTGCCTCGTAGGCGGCGCGCGCGGCGTCGTTGTCGGCCGGCGGCAGCGCGATCTCGATCAGCAGGTACAGGTGGCCCGGGGTCTTGCCGCCGAGGCCGCGCTCCTTGAGGCGCAGCTTCATGCCGTTGCGCGCGCCCTTGGGGATGGACACGTCGACGTGCGCGCCCGCGGGCGTCGGCACCCTGACGTGCGCCCCGAGCGCGGCTTCCGTGGGCGTGACGGGCAGGGTCATGTACAGGTCGCTGCCTTCCACGCGATACCGCTTGTGCGGCGCGATGCGCACCTCCAGGTACAGGTCGCCCGCGGGCTCGCCGCCGTGGCCGGGCAGGCCCTGGCCGACCAGGCGGATGTACTGGCCGGGCCGCACGCCGGCCGGGATCTTCACGTCGAGCGTGCGGTTGACCAGCTGCGGCCGGCCCTGGTCGTCGATCTCCTGCGCGCGCAGCGAAAGCTGGCGCTCGGCGCCGTGCAGCGCATCCTCCAGCGAGATCTCGATGGCGGCGTGATGATCCTCGCCGCGCTCCCGGTACCGGCCGCGCGGTGAACCGCCCATGCCGCCCATGCCGCCCATGCCGCCGCGGTTGCCGAAGATCGACGAGAAGAACTCGCTGAAGTCGGCGTGGTCGGCCGGCCCCTGGCCCGGGCCGCGGTGGAACTCGAAGCCCTCGTCCCAGCCGGGCGGCGGCGGGCGGAAGTGGCCGTCGGGGCTGCCGCCGCGCGCGACGTGGTCGGCGAGCTGGTCGTAGGCCGCGCGCTTGTCCTTGTCGGAGAGCACGTCGCGCGCCTCGTTGATCTCGCGCATCTTCGCGTCGGCGTCGGCTTCCTTGCTGACGTCGGGGTGGTACTTGCGGGCCAGCTTGCGGTAGGCCTTGCGGATGTCGTCCTCGCTGGCGTTGCGGGCGACGCCGAGGGCGCTGTAGTAGTCCTTGAAGTCCATGGCGGCAGGCGCTGTGTCAGCGGACCTTGTTCGACAGGCGCTTCGCGTTGGCGGCCGCCTTGCGGTGCACGGGAGCCAGCGCGCGGTGCGCGAGGCGCGCCGCGGCGGCCGACGTCGCGCCATGGCCGGCCGCGGCGGCGCCGCGCATCAGCGTGTTGGCGAAGTGCTGCTGGCGCGCCATCGTCTGCGGGATCGACCGACTCGCCGCCAGGCCCGCCGAGGCGGCCCACAGGTCGAAGCCGGTGCGCCAGGCCTGCATCGCGACGTCGAACAGCAGCGGCATCGTGCCGGTCGCCAGCGCCGTGCCCGCGCGCGAGAACGCGTCGACCTTCTCGGCGCCCATGCGGTGCAGCTCGCGCCGCTCGGCCGCGTTCGGGTTGAGGCCGTGCGCGGCCATGCGCGTGCTGCGCATCGCGATCACCTGCGCGGCGGCCGTGGACATCTGCAGCATCTTCAAGCCGAACGTGCTCCACGGCAGGAACGGGTTGGCAAGCACGGGGACGTTGCGAGGCGAGGCATTCATGGGCGGATCCTTGGCGCGCGAGCGCAGAGACGCCCGGACGCGGGCGCGACGGCGCTCGACGAGCAAGCGACGAACCCGGCATCCACGCGGGGCCCGGCCGTCGCCGGCCTCCTCGGCGCAGGACAGCGCCTGCGCCATCGACGCCGCGACGAACCGCGCAGTCAGTGCCCAGTGTCGCCGCGCTTCTTCAGCGTCACCTTGAGATTTGTCACCTGCTGGGTGTGATCCTTGTCGCCGTACGCGGTGTCGTGGTCGATCGTGTTGGGATTCGTCTGCTGCGCGATCGCCTTGCCGGCCGCGGCGCCCTTCAGGTTCTGGCGCTCGACGTGCAGGCGCGGGTGTCGGCCGCCGGCGGCGTCGGGCGCGAGATCGGCATGGGCGCGGGAAGCCAGGCTGCCGTCGGGATCGGTCTTCACCGACGGAACGTCGGCCTGCCGCAGCTGGCGGTTCGCGCGCGTGGCGAGCGTGGCCTTGGGCCGCGCCGCGCTCGCGGCGTCCTGTGGGGGATCGACGGCGAAGGCGGGGGGGCCGAGGGCCAGCAGCGTGGCGACGGCCAGCAGGCGGGTCGGGTTCATGGAAGTCTCCCGGCGGCCAGGCGTCGGCCGCCCGGTCCCGTCGAGGCAAGGCGCGCGCCTGCACGATTCAAGACCTGACCCCGCAACGTTCAAGACCTGACCCCCGCTCAGGCGGCGGGCAGCGGCAGCTCGACGGTGACCTGCAGGCCCGGATGGACGTTGCGCAGGGAGAGGGTGCCGCCGTGCGCCTCGGCGACCAGGCGGCACAGGTACAGGCCGAGGCCGACGCCGCCGGTGCTGCGCAGGCGGGCCGCGTCGGCGCGGTAGAACGCCTCGGCGGCGTGGCGCAGCTGGCTGTCGTCCATGCCGGGGCCGAAGTCGCGCACCACCAGTTGCACCGCGGAGGGCGTCCGCAGGGTCGAGACGCGCGGCGGCTGCTCCGCCTCGGCGCCGTGGCGCAGGGCGTTGTCGACGAGGTTGCGCAGCAGCAGCCGCATGCGGGCGCGATCGAGCGGCAGCGCCGGCAGGGCGTCGGCGAGCGCGAGCGTCACCGCGCCGGCCGCGGCCTGGGCGTCGCACTGCTCGTGGGCCAGCGCCGACAGGTCGGTCGGCTCGGTGTGCAGCGCGGCGTGGCCGCCGGCCTGCACGTCGGCCAGGCGCTCGCTTTCCAGCAGGTCGGTGATGAGGTCGCGCATCTCGCCGAGATCGCGCAGCAGCGCGCTGCGCTCGGTGCTCTCGTCGACCAGCTCGGCGTTCATGCGGGCGCGCGCCAGCGGCGAGCGCAGCTCGTGGCTGATGGCCAGCAGCAGCTGGCGCTTGGCGTCGAGCATGTGGTGCAGCCGGGCGGCCATCGCGTTGATCTGCTCGGCGAGGTCGCCCAGCTCGTCGCGGTTGCGCGGCACGATGGGCTGCGAGAAGTCGCCTTGGCCGAAGCGGATGGCGCCGGCACGCAAGGCGGCCAGGGGGCTCAGCATGTGGCGCACCCAGGCGTAGGCCAGGGCGGTGAACAGCAGCAGCACCGCCAGCGTGGCCCAGCCGATGTGCTCGATGCGCTGCTCGTGCGACATGTCGGCCAGGCTGAAGACGACGCGGTGGCCGTCCGGCAGCCGGCGCACGACGCGCCACAGGCTGGGATCGATGTCGGTGTTGAGCGCCAGGAGGTGCGGCGTGCCGCGCAGGCCGGGATGCGGCACGCCCGATGGCGGCCCGCGCTCGCCGCGGGGCGGACGCGGCTCGGGCACCACCAGCGGCAACGGGTCGCCGTTGGACAGCGTGACCAGCGGATGCCGCGGCGGCCGCGGCGGCCCCTCCGGCGGCGGGGGCGGGGGCGGTTCGTCGGCCGAATCCCAGTTGATCTGCGGGCCCTCGATGCGGATGCGCAGCGGCAGGCGCTGCGCCAGCACCCGCGCGCGGTCGACGTCCGGCGGCGAGCCGATCTCGGCCACCAGGGTGTCGGTGTAGTTCATCACCAGCGGCCGCAGCATCTCGTGCCAGCCGGCGCGCTGCTGCGCGTGGATGCCCATCATGAAGGTGACGCCGACGGCCAGCGCCAGCACCAGGAACAGGCCGACCAGGCGCGCGCCCAGCGACGGGAAGCGCGCGCGCCAGCGCGAGGGGGGCGGCCGGGCGACGCTCATGCGTGCCCGCCTGCAAACGCGTAACCGGCGTTGCGCAGCGTCTTGATGCAGTCCAGCGGCTCGAGCTTCCGGCGCAGGCGGCTCACGAGGATGTCGACGGCGCGGGTGTAGAGGTCGGCGTCCTGGCCGCGCAGCCGGTTCAGGATCTCGTCGCGATGGAACACCTTCTGCGGCGCCTTCGCGAGCATGGCCAGCAGCTCGAACTCGGTGCCCGTGAGCTCCACCGGTTCGCCCTGGCGCAGCACCTGGCGCCGCTCGAGGTCGATCTCGAGACCATCGAAGACGAGCCGGCCCTGCGGCGTGGGCGCCGGCGCGCGGGCGCGGCGCAGGATGGTCTGGATGCGCGTGAGCAGCTCGCGCGGCTCGAACGGCTTGGGGATGTAGTCGTCGGCGCCGATCTCGAGGCCGACGATGCGGTCCATCACGTCGCCGCGCGCGGTCAGCATCACGATCGGGATGTCGGACTCGCGCCGGATCGTGCGGCACAGCTCGAATCCGTCCATCTCGGGCAGCATGACGTCGAGGATGGCCGCGTCGTAGGGCGCCGCGCGCAGCCTGGCCAGGCCCTCGCTGGGCGTGGTGGCGCTGTCGAGCTCGTAGTCGAAGCGGCGGAAATAGGTGGCGAGCGGCGCGGCGAGCAGCGCGTCGTCGTCGATCATCAGGAGGCGGCGCATGCGGCGATGGTAGGGCGGAAACGGCGGCGCGGCAGGGCCGGGCGGCCGCTGCCTCGCCGCGGCGGGACGCTGCGCATCCCGCCGGGGACGTCAGTTGCCGGACGCGTCCGAGGCGCCGTCGTGCCCGCCGTGGTGGCCGTGCGGCCCCTCGTGGCCGCCGAAGCCCATGCCCATCATGAAGAAGCCGTGGTGATGGGCCGCCAGCTCGCGCAGCTGCGCCTGCTGGGCGGCGTTGAGGCTGTCGTAGAAGTCGCCGAACGCGTTGATCAGGCCGGGTGCATCGGCCTGCATCCTGGCCACGTGCTGGTTGGCCAGCGCCTGTGCGCCGGCGCGGTCGAAGGTGCTGCCGGAGATCAGCGCCGCCATCCTGGCGTGCGGATCGGCGCCGGCGGCCGGCGGGGCGTGGTCGGCGATCGCCAGGTCGGCCAGCGCCTTGAGCTTGGCGGACTGGTTGGCGTCGAGATTGAGCTTCTTGCCGACATGTTCGAGCATGTGTTGCTCGTGCTGGGCGATCTGCTCGGGCGTCGGCGGGCCGTGGTGGAAGCCGGTGCCTTGCGAGTACGCGGCGACGCTGCCCAGGAGGGCGGTGGAGACGGCCACACCCAGCAGGGTGCGCTTCAGCCAGGTCTTCTTCATGATCTTTCCTTGGGTTGGGGTGACGTGGCGACGTCTGTCGTTTCGCCACGTCCTCATTGGGCATCGCTCGCCGGCCGGCTTGCTTTCAGGGCCGTATCGCCGTGTTTCGTTTTGTCTCGTGCGGCGGATTTCCAACGATGGCGCCATGCTGCCCCCATACTCGGCAGGCGGGCAGGGCAAATCCCATGGTCCCGGGCTGATTTTCAAACGGGAAACATTAGACTCGCGGCAACGAGGCGCTTCGCGCCGGGTCGACACGATCCCCGGCCGCAGAGAGAACGAATCCGAAAGTGGCGACACAGTGAACAAGCGAGCGGGCGCAGCCCCCACCATCATCGACGTGGCCCGGCACGCGGGCGTGTCGATCAAGACCGTCTCGCGCGTGATGAACAAGGAGCCCACGGTCCACGCGGACACGCGGGCCCGCGTGCAGGAAGCCGTCGCGGCGCTGAACTACCGGCCGCAGCTGTCCGCGCGCAGCCTCGCGGGCGCGAAATCGTTCCTGATCGGCCTGCTGTACTACGATCCGAGCGCGGCCTTCGTGGCCGGCGTGCAGCAGGGCGCCACGCTCGGCTGCCGCGAGGCGGGCCGCCACCTGGTCGTCGAGTCGCTGCGCAAGGACGACGGCCACATGCATGCGCAGATCGAGTCCATGCTCGCGGCGCTGCGGCCCGACGGCATGATCCTGACGCCGCCGCTGTGCGACGACCCCGAGATCCTGGACGTGCTGCGCGCCAACCGCACGCCGTGCGTCCTGATCTCGCCCGGCACCGAGGCCCACGGCATGGCCGCCGTGCGCATCGACGACGCGCTGGCCGCCGAGGAGCTCACCAACCTGCTGATCAGCCTGGGCCACAAGGACATCGCGTTCATCGAAGGCAACCAGTCGGCCAGCCAGCGGCGCCGCCTCGGCTACGAGCGCGCGCTGAAGGCGCACCGCATCGCCGTCGACCCGGACCTGGTCAAGCCGGGCAACTTCCAGTTCGAGGCCGGCGTGGCGGCCGCGCAGGCGCTGTTCGCGCGTGCGAAGCCGCCCACGGCGATCTTCGCGGCCAACGACGACATGGCGCTCGGCGCGCTCACCGCGGCGCAGCGCCTGGGCATCGAGGTGCCGCACGACGTCGCCATCGTCGGCTTCGACGATTCGCGCGCGGCCACGCTCGTCTGGCCCGAGCTGACGACGGTGCGCCAGCCGCTGGCCGAGATGGCGATGGCGGCCGTCGAGATGCTGCTCACGGGCGCCGCCAGGCCGGGCGAGGCCGCGCCGGTGCGCGTCCTGCCGCACGAGGTGGTGGTGCGCGGGTCGACCGCCGCGCCCGTGAAGGGTCGCGCCTGAGCGGCCTGGCGTTCCGCCGCGCCACGTCGCCGACATCCGCCTGGGCACCGCCGCGAACGCGCGCGCCGACCGCTTCCACGCGGCGCAGGGCCGGACGCGCGAGGGCATGAAGGACGACGTCGAGGTCCGCTACCGGCCGCGGCGCGGTGTCCCCGCGTGACGCGACCGGGCGTGGCGTCAAGCCAATGCGCAGTACGCCTGGGTCCAGAAATCGGTGTAGACCTTCGGTGGCTCGGGCGAGGTGACGAGGCGTTGCGTGAAGAGCACGCCCACCAGTTGTTCCACGGGATCGACATAGGCGGATAGCCCGAGACCCCCGTCCCATCCGAAACGACCCGGACGCTGGAACAGGTCCATGCGCCTGATCCCGACGCTGAACCCGAGCCCCCAGCTGCTGTGCTCGCCCATGAACAGCTCCGCGCCCAGGCGCTGGGCTGGCCGCAGGTGATCCGCCGTCATCAGCTCGACCGCCGAGCGGGACAGGATCTCCACCGGGCCGAGACGGCCCTTGCCCAGCATCATGCGGAGAAATCGGTGGAAGTCGTCGGGCGTGCTGAGCAGCCCGCCACCCCCCAGCTCCATGGCCGGTCGACGCCATGCGCTGCCGGGGACGTCGTCGAAGGTGTCGAAGCCGCCCTCCGCGCGAGGCAGGTAGGCGGTGGCGAGCCTGTCTTCGCTTCCGGACGGCAGTTCGAAGCCGGTGTCGTGCATTCCCAGCGGCTCGAAGATGCGGTCGCGCATGAATCGGCCCAGCGTCAGGCCGCTGGCGCGCGTCACCAGCGCCCCCAGCACGTCGGAGCTCGTGTGGTACATCCACCGCTCGCCCGGTTGGGCCATGAGCGGCAGCGAGCCGAGCCGCCGCAGCCATTCGTCCATGGCTGGAAGCCGCGAGGGCAAGGGCGGCCCGTCCCCGCCGATCTGCAGGTCATGGACCGCTCGCTGGATCGGGTAGGTGTCGGGCGGCGCCATCACGCTGCCGAATCCCATGCAAGAGGTGAACAGGTCCCGCACGGTGATCGCCCGCCGCGCCGGTTCCGTCTCCTCGAGGGCGGATTCCAGGGATCTCAGGACCCGGCGGCTGCCCAGTTCGGGCAACCACTCGTCGATGGGGTCGTCGAGTCGAAGGCGGCACGCTTCGACAAGCTGCATCGCCGCCACGGCCGTCACGAGCTTGGTCAGCGAGGCGATGCGAAACAGGCTGTCGCGGCGCATGGGACTTCCGCTGCCGAACGCCAGGCTGCCCGACTCGACGACGTGCAGGTCGTCGCCCCGGCTGACCATGGCGACCAGGCCGGGGATCCGGCCCTCGTCGACGTGGCTGGAAAGCACGCGATTCAGGTTGTGCAGGCGATGCGGCGCGAAGGCAGGTGGGTTCATGAGCGGCTCCTTGTTGACGGCGCCCGGCCGATGCCGCCGGTCGCTCCAGTCACACGACGAATGGCAGGACGGGAATACGACATCGATCGGGATGGCGCAATGGCGACGACCGGCCCGGCCTCAAAGGCCGCCCGTGTCTCGCAGCAACGGGCGCCAAGACTCGCCCGGCACCGATTCGATCCGCAGCGGCGGCCGGCCGTCGATGCCTGGCAGTTCGAGCCGCGTGGCGTGCAACCACAGCCGCGACGTGCCCAGCCAGGCCGCCACCGCGCGGTTGTGCGCGCCTTTGCCGTGCGTCGTGTCGCCCACCAGCGGATGCGCCAGGTGCTTGAAATGGCGCCGGATCTGGTGGCGGCGGCCGGACAGCGGTTCGACCTCGACGAGTGCGTAGCGGCTCGTCGCGTGGCGGCCGTCGGGGAACGGCCACTCGAAACGGGCGAGGCGGCGCCAGCGGGTGACGGCGGGCAGGCGCGGCTGGCCGGCGGAGGGCAGCTCGGGGTCGCGCGCGAGCGGGTAGTCGATCTCGCCTTGCTCGTCGGGCCAGCCGCGCACCAGCGCCAGGTAGCGCTTGCGCACCGTGCCCGACTCGAAGGCCTTGCCGATCGCCGTGGCGACCTCGGCGTCCAGCGCGAATGCCAGCACGCCGGAGGTGGCCTTGTCGAGGCGGTGCAGCAGCCAGACGGGCGCCCCGAGCTGCGCGCGCAGCAGGTCGGCCGCGCTGCGCGTCTCGTGCGCGTCGAGCGACGAGCGGTGCACCAGCAGGCCGGCGGGCTTGTCGATCGCGACGATCGCGTCGTCGGCGTGCAGCAGCGGCAGGGTGGCGTCGGGCGAATCCATGGCCACGGATTGTCGACGCTGCGCGCGGCGAATGGCCGCTGCGCGCGCGCCCGGTGCTGTTGCGGTCCGGGCGCGCGTGCCCTCCGGGGCAGCAGCGTGATCGTGGGGGGCCTGGGGGGCCAATCGGCGTGAACCGGTTCCCTGGACACGATTCTTCCCCTGCCGGCATGCGCGCGCCATCACCCCGATGGGTGGTCCGGAACAACTGCACGGTTCGCGGCGTCAAGCGTGCGGCGCGCGCCGCGCCGGGCGCGTCGGCGCCGCGGTCGAATCGCGTACGACCAGCTCGTGCGCCAGCACCCGCTGCATCGCCGATGACGTGCGCGTGCCGGGCGTGCCTTCGACCGTGGGCGTGCCGATGAGCAGGTCGACCGCCGTGCGCGCCATGGCCATCGTGGGCTGGCGCATCGTCGTCAGCGGCGGCCAGACCAGGCTGCTGGCGGGCGAGTCGTCGAAGCCGACGATCGCCAGGTCGCCGGGGATCGCCAGGCCCTGGCGCTGCGCCGCGGCCAGCACGCCGAGCGCCATGTCGTCGTTGCTGGCGAAGACGGCCGTCGGCCGGTGGCGCAGCTTGAGCAGCTGGTGCGTGGCCGCGACCCCCGCCTCGAAGCGGAAATCGCCGTCGATCACCAGCTCCGGCGCGATCTCCACGCGCGCCGCCTTCATCGCCTTGACGAAGCCCTGTTCGCGCAGCGCGGAGGCGGCCTGGTCGGCGGCGCCGCGGATGAACGCGATGCGGCGGTGGCCCAGGCCGATCAGCAGATTGGTGATCTCCTCGGCGGCATGGACGTCGTCCATGCGCACGCTGGGCATGTCCTTGCGCTGCCGGGCGGGCGACACCAGCACCGTCGGCGTGCCGCTGTCGTGCAGCGCCTTGAGCACGTGCGGGTTGTCGCACAGCGGCGGCGTCAGGATCATGCCGTCGGGCCGCAGCGTGGAGACCATGCGGTGCACCTGCTCGCCGAGGTCGTGCGCGTCGTTGTCCATCGATTCGACCACCAGGTGGTAGCCGGCCTCGCGGCAGCGCATCGTCGCGCCCTGCTGCACCCGCGAGACGAACGCGGCGCTCGGGTCGAAGTACAGCAGCCCGATCAGGAACGAGCGCGCGCCGGCGAGGCTGCGCGCCGACTGGCTGGGCCGGTAGCGCAGCGCGGTCATCACCTGGAGCACCTTGGCGCGGGTGTCGGGCCGCACGCCGGGCTCGTTGTTCATCACGCGCGAGACCGTCTTGATCGACACGCCGGCCTGCTTGGCGACGTCGTTGATGGTGGCGGCGGCGCTGGCGACCGGCGGCGAGGAGCGGGGCGTCGTCATCAGGCGCGCACGGAAATCCCGGACATCGACGGAACAGGCCTGCCCGCGGCGCGCGCGAGCATCGCCTGCACCAGCGCGCGGTGGTCCGGCAGGTCCTGCAGCGCGCGCTGCGCGACCTGCGGGATCATCGCGAACTCGCGCCTGGCGTCGTCCACGCGCGGCCACGCGGCGTGGCGGCCGGCCAGGTCGGTCGGATACCCCATGCCATACAGCACGTATTGCCAGCTCGATGACGGGTACATCTCGAGGTCGGCCACGAAGTCCAGCCGATGGGGCGGGCGGCTGCGCCACAGCGCGAGCTTGTCGCGCAGCGAGGCCGTCCACGTCGACGGGTCGGCGTTGTCGCGCCAGAACGCGGCATCCGTGCGGCGCGTGATGGCGTAGTGCAGCTTGAGGAAGTCGACGATGCGCTCGAAGCGCGCGCGCATCATCTCGTTGAACGAGGCCGCGGCGGTGTCGAGGTCTTCCAGCGCCGGCAGCAGGTAGCCCACCAGGTAGGCGCCGAACTCGATCAGCCCGATGCCCGAGGACTCCAGCGGCTCGAGGAAGCCCGCGGACAGGCCGATCGCCACGCAGTTGCCGATCCACGTGCGCTCGCGGTAGCCCACGTCCAGCTTCAGCGCGCGCGGCGCCAGGCCCTCGGCGGCCGGGCCGATGTAGTCGCGCAGCACGCGTTCGGCGCGCTCGTCGCTCGTGTGCCGGCTGGAATAGACGTAGCCGATGCCGCGCCGCTGCTGCAGGCCGATGTCCCAGGTCCAGCCCGCCTCGTGCGCCGTGGAGATCGTGCATGACGGGATGGGCGTGCCGGCCGCGGGGTAGGGCACCTGCAGCGCGAGCGCGCGATCGACGAACAGCACGTCGTCGAGGCGCCTGGGCTGCGAGCCCAGCGCCTTGCCGATCAGCTCGGCGCGAAAGCCCGTGCAGTCGATGTAGAGGTCGGCGCAGAGCGCGCCGCTCGCGCGGCCCATCACCGCGCCGACGTGGCCGCGCGCGTCGAGCTCGACGCGCTCGACGGTGTCGAGCACGTGCGCGACCCCGAGCGACTTCGCGTGCGTGGCCAGCAGCGCGGCGAGCTTGCCGGCGTCGAAGTGGTACGCGTAGTTCATCGGGCCGGCAAAGTCGGGATCGCTCGCGCGCTTGGGTGCGCGCGCGGCGTCGGCCACGCACTGCTGCATCGAGACGGCGTCCGCGAACGCGCGCGGGCGGCCCTCGCCGAGCAGCCAGTAGGGCAGCAGTTCCGGCGCACCGGGGCGCTGGCTGGGCGCGTTGAATGGATGGAAGTAGTGGTTGTGCGGCGTGCCGGGCGCGTCGGCCCAGTCGACGAACTTCACGCCCTGCTTGAACGTGGCGTCGCACTCGCGGATGAAGCGGGCCTCGTCGATGCCGACGGCCGCCAGCGTGCCGCGGATCGACGGGAAGCTGCCTTCGCCGACGCCGACGATGCCGATGTCGGCCGACTCCACGAGCGTGATGCGCGGCCCGCCGGCGGCCGTGCCCAGCGTCTTGGCGAGGAAGGCCGCGGTGAGCCAGCCGGCACTGCCGCCGCCGACGATGAGGATGCGCTGGATCGGTGTCATGGGGATGTCTCCTGCTCGGGCGCATCGTTCGTGGCCGGGGCCCCGGAGCGTCTCCGCGTATTCCCTGATCCCGGAGCGCCGGCTCCATATAGCGCATCATATCGGTGAAAAGACAACGCTGTCATCTTACCGTTCGATGACCGTTGACAGCGTTGTCATCGATCGGCATCATGCGCCCATTCCAGCTCTCCGACCGTCCGGCAACGGGCGCGGCGAGCGGCGGAGCGCGGTGTCGAGCACGCCGCGTGCGCTGCGAAATGCAGCGACCGGGTCCGCCCGGGCGCCGCGGAAGACGAAAGGTGAGGACCGTGAGCGCGATGCCGAGCCGGGCATCGGGAACGCGGAAGGAGCCTGCCCCAGAGTCCTGAAGATGACGTCGCAAAAGACGCGCCACAAATTGGAGACAACGTGACCTACCGCTCTCAGCATTCCCGAGGCCTCGCCTCCCCGATCCACCTGGCCGTGCTCGCGCTGCTCGCGGGCGCCACCGCCGCGCATGCGCAGGGTGCCGCCGGCCCGGCCGCCGCCGCCAGCGCCGCCAGGCCCGACAACGGCGAGGTGCAGCAGGTCACCGTGACGGCGACCAAGCGCACGACCTCGCTGCAGGAGACGCCGCTGGCCGTCACGGCGATCAACGCCGAGCAGATCGAGAAGGCGCACGTCCAGACCATCGCCGACGTGGTGCACCTGTCGCCCAGCTTCCAGGCGACGACCGAGGGCGACCACGGCGTCA
>JAEKKH010000128.1 GCA_019510465.1 Burkholderiales bacterium | reverse complement strand
ACAGCGGATCGAGCTTGTACAGGCGCTTGAGCAGCAGCTTCTCGACGACCACGCCGATCAGGCCCACGACCAGCGGGCCGACCAGCAGCGCCACCCAGAAGTTGAACTGGAACTTGATGCCGAGGTTCAGCACCGACGATCCGACCTGCACATGCGTGAGGTCGATGCCGTCGTAGCCCAGCCAGGCGACGTAGGCGCCCAGCATGTACATCGCGCCGTGAGCGAAGTTGACCACCCCCAGCAGGCCGAAGATGACGGCCAGCCCCAGGCTCAGCATGGCGTAGAACGACCCGTTGACCAGGCCGAGCATCAATTGCCCGAACAGGGCCTGTATGGGGACGCCGAAGACTTCGGTCATCAGGACTCACCTTTCAGAAACAAGACGCCGAAGCGGACAGCCCGCGCCAGAGGCGAACCGCCCGGCGCCGCCGTCCAACCGCCGCAGGGCCACCATCCCCGGCGCTGCCGCCCACCCGCCCCAAACAGAGACCCAAGGGAGCGCCGGAACCGGCTTTGCCGGGCCGGCCGCGGCCGGCCCCCTCGGGGGGCAGCGAGCGCCAGCGAGCTTGGGGGCCCACTATCCAGCGTGGGGGCTCATCACTTCCATGCGGCGCACTTGGTCTCGGCCTTGGTCGTGAACGCCTGGTCGCCCTTGATCGTCTCGACGACGTTGTAGTAGTCCCAGGGCTCCTTGGACTCCGCCGGCGTCTTGACCTGCATCAGGTACATGTCGTGGATCATCGAGCCGTCGGCGCGGACGTAGCCGTCCTTGGCGAACATGTCGTTCACCTTGGCGGACTTCAGCCTGGCCAGCACCTTGTCGGTGTCGTCCGAGCCGGTGGCCTTGACGGCCTGCAGGTAGTTCAGCGCGGCGGAGTAGTCGCCGGCGTGCAGCGAGCCGGGCATCTTCTTCATGACGTCGAAGAACTTGCGGCCCCAGGCGCGCGTCTCGGGCGTCTTGTTCCAGTACCAGCTGTCGGTCAGGTACATGCCCTGCGTCGTCTTCAGGCCCAGCGAGTGCACGTCCTGGATGAACATCAGCAGGCCGGCCAGCTTCATCGTCTTGGTGATGCCGAACTCGTTGGCCGCCTTGATGGCGTTGATCGTGTCGCCGCCGGCGTTGGCCAGGCCCAGGATCTGCGCCTTGCTGGCCTGCGCCTGCAGCAGGAACGACGAGAAGTCGCTCGCCGACAGCGGGTGCTTGACCACGCCCAGCACCTTGCCGCCGTTGGCCTCCACCACGCGGGCAGTGTCGCCTTCCAGCGCCGCGCCGAAGGCGTAGTCGGCCTGCAGGAAGTACCAGGTCTTGCCGCCCGACTTGGTCACGGCGCCACCGGTGCCCTTGGCGAGCGCGGTGGTGTCGTAGGCCCAGTGGAGGGTGGTGGGCGCGCACTGCTCGTTGGTCAGCGCGGAGGTGCCGCCGCCCACCGAGATGATGAGCTTGTGCTTCTCGGCGGCGACCTTGGCCATGGCCAGGTTGGTGCCCGAGTTGGTGCCGGCGATGAGCATGTCGACGCCGTTGGTGTCGAACCACTCGCGCGCCTTGGCGGCGGCGACGTCCGGCTTGTTCTGGTGATCGGCGACGACCAGCTCGATCTTCTTGCCAGCGATGGAGCCGCCCATGTCGGCGATGGCCATCTTGATCGCTTCGACGCCGCCCTGGCCGTCGATGTCGGCGTAGACGCCCGACATGTCGGTGATGAAGCCGATGCGCACGACGTCGCCCGAGATCTGGGCCTGCGCGGCGCCGGCGAAACCGAGCGCGCCCAGGCAGGCGAGGGCCACCGACTTGAGGGTGGCGGAGAAAGGCTTGGACATGGATGAGTCTCCTTGATTGGTCGTGGGTCTTGTGGACGTGGGGAAAACGGATGTCAGGCGCGAAGGGGGCAAGGACAGCGGGGATCGCCACCCGGGCGGGGCCGGGCGAGGGGGCCCATCGTCATACCCCCAGGTATTCGTGCAGCTTGTCGATGCGGCCGGGCAGCTCGGCCTGCGTGAACTGCTGGATCACCTGGCCGTGCTCCATCACCATGAAGCGGTCGGCCAGCGGCGCCGCGAAGCGGAAATTCTGCTCGACCATCACGATCGTGTAGCCCTGCTTGCGCAGCGCCACCACCATCTCGGCGAGCTTCTGCACGATCACCGGCGCGAGGCCTTCGGAGATCTCGTCGAGCAGCAGCAGCTTCGCGCCGGTGCGCAGGATGCGCGCGACGGCCAGCATCTGCTGTTCGCCGCCCGACAGCCGGGTGCCCTGGCTGGGCGCGCGTTCCTTCAGGTTGGGGAACATCGCGTAGATCTGCTCGATCGGCATGCCGCCCGCGGTCAGCACCGGGGGCAGCAGCAGGTTCTCCTCGCAGCTGAGGCTGGAGAAGATGCCGCGCTCCTCGGGGCAGTAGCCCAGGCCCAGGCGTGCCACCTTGTGCGTGGGCAGGCCGATGGTTTCCTGGCCCTTGACCCTGATCGAGCCCTTGCGCGCTCCCGTCAGGCCCATGATGGCGCGCATGGTGGTGGTACGGCCCGCGCCGTTGCGGCCCAGCAGCGTGACGACCTCGCCTTCGTTGACGTGCAGGTCGACGCCGTGCAGCACGTGCGACTCGCCGTACCAGGCGTTCAGGCCCTTGATCTCGAGAAACGGCGTCATTCAGTGCGCTCCGGCGAGTTCGGTCTGGGCGGTGCCCATGTAGGCCTCGATGACCTGCGGGTTGCGCGACACCTCGGCGTACGGCCCCTCGGCCAGCAGCGCGCCGCGCTGCAGCACGGTGATGGTGTCGGCGATCGACGAGACGACGCTCATGTTGTGCTCCACCATCAGGATCGTGCGGTCGGCGGAGACCTTCTTGATCAGCTGCCGGATGCGGTCGACGTCCTCGCTGCCCATGCCCTGCGTGGGTTCGTCGAGCAGCATCAGCTTGGGCGACATCGCGAGCGTCGTGGCGATCTCGAGCGCGCGCTTGCGGCCGTAGCTGAGCTCGACCGCCGGCAGCTGCGCGAACGTGGCCAGGTCGACCTCGGCCAGCAGCTCCATCGCGCGGGCGTCGAGCTTGTGCAGGCTGCGCTCGGGCTTCCAGAAGTGGAACGAGGTGTCGAGCGTGCGCTGCAGCGCGACGCGCACGTTCTCGAGCACGCTCAGGTGCTGGAACACGGCCGAGATCTGGAACGAGCGGATGACGCCCCGGCGCGCGATGGCCGCGGGCGCCTCGCGGCTGATGTCGACGCCGTCGAACACGATGGCGCCCGACGTGGGCTGCAGGAACTTCGTGAGCAGGTTGAAGCAGGTGGTCTTGCCCGCGCCGTTGGGGCCGATCAACGCATGGATGTGGCCGCGCTGCACGCGCAGGTTCACCTTGTTGACGGCGACGAAGCCCTTGAATTCCTTCGTGAGATCGCGCGTCTCGAGGATGTAGCTACTGCTCATCCAACTGAGTGTAGGGGCAGCACCCGGGGCGTAACAGTTCGCAGAAATACGTTCGGGTTAGTCCGGACAAGATCACCGGTTCAGGCGATGGGCCGTGTCAGGATCCTGAAAGAAAAAAAGGGGCCGCGCCCGTGGGCACGACCCCTTGTGTCAACGACGTGACGGCCATCGCGACGCCACCGGCTGCTCGGCCGCTCCGGTGGGGGGCGGTGCGAGCCCGGCGGACGCGGGGAGCGATGTGGGCCGGGTCGTCACAGTCCCAGGTCGGAGACGAACCGGTTCGTGAAGCCCCAGGTGCCGGCCGAGCCGTAGCTGTTGCACGTGGCCGAGGCGCTGCCGGCCGGGCAGTCCACGTCGCGGTCGAGCGACCAGAAGTGGACGCCGGCGATGCCGTTGGCCTTGACCCACGACGACAGCGTGTCGACGTTGGCGATCGAGAACACCTCGTCGGTGGCGTCGTTGCCGCCGATCATCGGCGTGATCTCGATCTGGTTGTACGGCACGCCCCAGTAGTTGTGCAGGTTCACCGCCGAGTTGATCGCCGATTGCGCCATGTCGCAGCGGCCGTTGCCGCCCAGGGTGCAGTTCGACGCGATCGCGCTGCCGTAGTCCATCGCCATCAGGTTGACGTAGTAGCCCGTCAGGCCTTGCGACTTGATCGAGTTCATCACGTTGACGCCGATCTGGCCGAGGCTCTGCGGCGAGTTGCCGCCGAGGGTGGCCAGCGTGAAGCTGAAGCGCAGGTTCGGGTGGTTGGCCTTGGCGACCTTGACCCGGGCGACCAGCGCGTCGATCACGGCCTGCGACTGGCCGCCCTCGATGTCGAAGTCGATGCCCTGCAGGCTGGACGAGTTGTAGCGCTGGATGAACGACTCGAAGGCGGCATCGGAGCCGCAGGTGAACACGCCGTTGGCGCCGCCCGTCGAAATGATGTACTTCTTGCCGGCGCTGACCCACTGGTTCACGTTCTGCGCGACGAGCGCCGACGGCGTGACGCCGGCCCAGTTCTCGGAGCCGCATTCGCCGGAAGCGAAGGCCCACGTGAGCGACGTCTGGCGCGAGGGCATGACGTTGAGCACGGGCGAACGGGTTCCGGTGACCGACGTGGAGATCTGGTCGTTGTTCCAGTCCATGTTGATCGTGATGTCCTTGTACGACCCGAACACGAAGCCCGAGGCGGGCGGCGGGGCCGGGGTCGGGGGGGGCGGCGCCGGGGTGGGCGGCGGCGGCACCGGCGTCGGCGGGGGCGGCGTGGTGCTGCAGCTCGTGGTGATCGTCCACGGCTGGCCCGAGCCGGCGGCGCCGTTGTGGGTCGCGGGGTCGTCGCCCTGCGTCCACCAGTTGGCCTTGTACGTCTTGCCGCCTTCGGTGACGGTGGCGCCGCCGTTGTAGGCGGTCGTCGCGCTCCAGGGCGCGCACGAGGACGGCGGCGGGGCCGGGGTCGGCGGCGGCGGTGTCGGGGTGGGCGGCGGAGGCGTGGGCGTGGGCGGCGGCGGGGTGGTCGAGCAGCCGGTGGTCAGCGTCCAGGGCTGGCCGCTGCCGGAGGCGCCGTTGCTGGTCGCCGGGTCGTTGCCCTGCGTCCACCAGTTGGCCTTGTAGGTATGGCCGTTCTCGGTGACGGTGTCGCCGCCGACGTAGGCCGTCGAGGCGTTCCAGGGCTGGCAGCTGACCGCGGCGTGGGCGCCGGCCGAGACCAGGCTGGTGCCGGCGACCGCGGCCGACAGCAGGGCCAGTCGTTCGAGTCGTTTGCGCCGATCGGCGCTGGGGGCATGGGTCATTTCGGGCTCTCCTCGTTGTGGGCCGGTCCGCCGGATCGGGGGACCGGTGCGCGCAGTCTCGGTCGCCGCGCGGGTCTGCCCGGATAGGTGAAACCAGTACATGACCAGTAACGATCCACCAATTTGTTCTTCGAATGTAAGAGGGGCCGAACGACCCGCTGTTTCCAATGATTTAGGGGGGACTGTTTCGCAGGAAATGCGCTAGCTCGCTCGACCATGAAAGCGCTACCGAATTTTCCAATACCACATTGGTACCAACGTGACGACTGGAATGCTTCGGCGCGTTTCCGCGCCATACCACGGCAGCGTTGCGAAGGCCTGCATGACCGAGCGCCGGCATGGGAAAATAGCCAGTGAATGACATACACGGTCGCCGTCCGCACCCTCTGCGAGTTCACGGCCAAGCTCGGTGATCTCGACCTGCGCTTCACGCCCTCGGCCACCGCGCTGGAAGGCATGGCGGGCCATGCCATGGTCGCCTCCAGGCGCGGCGAGGACTACGAGGCGGAGGTCTGGCTCCAGGGCGAGGTCCACGGCCTGGCGGTGCGCGGCCGCGCCGACGGCTTCGACCCCGGCGCCGGCCGGCTCGAGGAGGTCAAGACCTACCGCGGCGACCTGCAGGCGATGCCGCAGAACCGGCGCGCGCTGCACTGGGCCCAGGCGAAGTGCTACGGCGCGCTGCTGTGCGCGCAGCGCCGCCTGGCCCGGCTGGACGTCGCGCTCGTCTACTACGACGTCACGTCGCAGGACGAGACGCTGCTGGTCGAGACCTGCACCGCCGACGAGCTGCGCGCCTTCCTCGAGCTGCAGTGCGACCGTTTCCTCGCCTGGTCCGAGCAGGAGGCCGCGCATCGCGGCGCGCGCGACGCCGCGCTGACGGCGCTGCCGTTTCCCTACGCGCACTTCCGTGCCGGCCAGCGCGAGCTGGCGGAGAGCGTCTACAAGGCCACGATCCTGGGCCGCACGCTGCTGGCGCAGGCGCCCACGGGCATCGGCAAGACGGTGGGCACGCTGTTCCCGCAGCTGAAGGCCATGCCGCGCCAGAAGCTCGACAAGCTCTACTTCCTCGCCGCCAAGACGCCGGGCCGCGCGCTGGCGCTGGAGGCGCTGCGCGCGATCACGGCGCCGCACCGCGCGTGGCGGGAGACGGCGGATGCCATGAACGACGACCCGCCGCCGAACGACGGCGGATCGACCGGCGACGAGGCGCAGCCGCCGCGTCCCGTCGCCGCGGATCCGGGCCGCGCGCCCCCGCGCGGGACCGGCCGCGGCACGCCGCAGTCCGCAGCCGCGCCGCTTCGCGTGATCGAACTGGTGGCGCGCGAGAAGGCGTGCGAGCATCCGGCCAAGGCCTGCCATGGCGAATCGTGCCCGCTCGCCAAGGGCTTCTACGACCGCCTGCCCGCCGCGCGGCAGGCCGCGGTCGGCGCGACGCCCGCGGACCCGCCGCGGCTCGATCGCGCGGGCCTGCGCGCGATCGCGCTGGCGCACGAGGTCTGCCCGTACTACCTGGCGCAGGAAATGGTGCGCTGGGCCGACGTCGTGGTGGGCGACTACAACTACTACTTCGACCTCGGCGGCATGCTGCACGGCCTCGCCCACGCCGGGCAATGGCGCGTGGGCGTGCTGGTCGACGAGGCGCACAACCTGGTGCCGCGGGCGCGCGAGATGTACTCGGCGACGCTCGCGCGCGCCGCGTTCGATGGCGTGCGCCCGCGCGCGCCGGCCACGGTCGCGCCCGCGCTCAAGCGGCTGGCGCGCACGTGGAACGAGATCGTCGGCCGGCAGCTCGAGCCCTATGCCGTGCACGAGGAGCTGCCGCAAGGGCTCCTCACGGCGCTGCAGAACCTCAACTCGGCGATCGGCGACCACGCCGCGGCGCACCCCGAGGACGTGCCGTCCGAGCTGCTGCAGTTCTGGTTCGACACGCTGCAGTTCACGCGCCTGGCCGAGTCCTTCGGCCCGCACTCGCTGTTCGACGTGACGATCGCCGACGCCGCGCAGCGCGAGGTCACGCTGTGCCTGCGCAACCTGGTGCCGGCCTCGTTCCTGAAGCCGCGTTTCCTGGCCGCGCGCAGCACGACGCTGTTCTCGGCCACGCTCACGCCGATGCACTTCCACGCCGACCTCCTCGGGCTGCCGCCCGACACGGCCTGGGTGGACGTCGCCTCGCCGTTCGACGCCGCGCAGCTGCGCGTGCAGGTGACGCCGCTGTCGACGCGCTTCGCGCACCGGCCCGCCTCGCTGGCGCCGATCGTCGAGCTGATGGCGCGCCAGTTCGCCGCCGCGCCCGGCAACTACCTCGCGTTCTTCAGCAGCTTCGACTACCTCGAACAGGTGGCCGGCCTGTTCCAGGCGCTGCACGTGGAGGTGCCGGTGTGGACGCAGGCGCGCCAGATGACCGAAGGCGCGCGCGCGGACTTCCTCGCGCGCTTCCAGGCCGGCAGCCGCGGCATCGGCTTCGCGGTGCTGGGCGGCGCGTTCGCCGAGGCCGTCGACCTGCCCGGCGAGCGGCTGATCGGCGCCTTCATCGCGACGCTGGGCCTGCCGCAGGTCAACCCGGTCAACGAGCAGATGAAGGCGCGGCTGGAGACGCTGTTCGGCGCCGGCCACGACTACACCTACCTGTTCCCCGGCCTGCAGAAGGTGGTGCAGGCGGCGGGCCGCGTGATCCGCAGCACCACCGATGAAGGCGTCGTGCACCTGATCGACGACCGCTTCTTGCGGGCGGAAGTCCGGCGGCTCCTGCCGGCGTGGTGGCGCGTCGAGACGGCTTGATCCTGCGGCCGCGCGGCCGGCGACCCCGGCGCCTGCGCGGTCGCGCCGGTAACGTCCCTGATTTCCAAAGTCAGGCCGATCCGCCACACTCGACGGAACCGGACCCCGCATGCGCACCACCGAGCCGAACTACATCGCCATCGAACAACTGATCTGGCTGCAGCCGGACGGCCGGCGCGAGCGCATCGTCGCCCGCGTCGGACTGCCGTACCCGGTGGACGACGGCACCTGGGCCTGCGCGGCCGAACTGCAGGGCGTGGACGCCCGCTACCCGGACGTCTGCGGCGCCTCGTCGATGCAGGCGCTGAACCTGGCCACGGCGCTGATCGCCACGCGGCTGGGCCACCTCATCGAGCGCGGCGAGCGCCTCGTCGACGCCGAGGACGCCTCGTGCGCCTGGGACGACGAGATGCTGCAATCCATCTTCGGCCTGCATGGCCTGCGGGCCGCCGAACGCGCGCGATGAGGCAGTTCGACCTCGAGGCCACCGCGCGCCGCCTCGATTTCCCGTCCCTGATCGCCGCCCTCGAGCGCCAGTTCGTCGAGGGCTGCGAGGTGCCCGCGCGCCACGTGCACGCGGTCGGCGACGCCATGACCGCGCTCGTGATGCCGGCCTGGCGGCCCGGGCGCTACTTCGGGCTCAAGGTCGTCAACGTCGCGCCCGGCAACGCGGCGCGCGGCCTGCCGGGGCTGTTCGCCACCTACCAGCTGTTCGATGCCACCACCGGCGCGCCGCTGGCGCTGATCGACGGCGGCGAGCTCACCGCGCGCCGCACCGCCGCGGCGTCGGCACTGGCCGCGTCGCGCCTCGCACGCGCCGACGCGCGGCGCCAGCTGATCGTCGGCGCGGGTCGCGTCGGCAGCCTGCTGGCGCCGGCGTACCGCGCCGTGCGTGCGATCGACGACGTGATGGTCTGGAGCCGCGACCCCTCGGCCGCCGCGCGCCTGGCCGCGGCGCTCGCCGCCGACGGGCATCCGGCGCACGCCGTCGCGGATCTCGCGTCCGCGGCCGGCGAGGCGGACATCGTCAGCTGCGCCACGCTCGCGACCGAGCCGTTGATCCGCGGCGAGTGGCTCGCGCCCGGCACCCATCTCGACCTCATCGGCGGCTTCACGCCCGCGATGCGCGAGGCCGACGACGCGTGCTTCGCCGGCGCCGGCGTATGGATCGACACCGCCGAGGCGCTCGCCAAGGCCGGCGACCTGCTGCACCCGATCGGGTCGGGCGTGCTCAGGCGCGAGGACGTGCGCGGCACGCTGGCCGACCTCTGCGCCGCGCCGCCGTCCGCGCGCGACCCGGCCGCACGCACCGTCTTCAAGTCGGTGGGCACCGCGCTGGAGGATCTCGCCGCGGCCGTCCTGGTCTACGAATCGTCCTGACGGGCCGTCGCGCTCGAAGCGGACACCCGATGCCGGTGTCGCCGGCGGCAACGAAGACGCGTGATCGCCGTCCCGAGCTTGCTTGCCTTGGCCTTCGCGGCCGACGCGCAGGCCGCCCGGCCCCTGCCCCTCACGACGCCTTGTTCGCCCCCGCCGGTCCCTGCGAGATCGCCGTCTCGCCCGGCGGCGTCGGCGGATCGTACGGCTCGGGCGTCGGCAGCGTGGCGGCCGGCGCGGCCGCCACGGCGTGCGGGATCGCGTCGAGCCAGCCGCCGCTGAAGCCCGCGCGGCGCAGGCCGGCGACCAATGGCGCGCAGCAGTGCATCAGCTTCCACGGCATGCCGCTGCGGTAGTTCTCGATCATCACGACGGTCGGGCCCTCGTTGATGCCGAAATGGAACGGCGACACCCAGCCCACCGCGTGCTTGCGGTCGGCCGGGTAGCTCGGATTGAACGAGGCCTTGAAGCCGTACGGGTTGGCCACGTGCAGCTGGATGTGGCGGTAGTTTGCGATCGTGGGCAGCACGATCTCCGGCGCGAACGGCAGCGACGCGACGACGGCCCACGGCGCGAGCGTGCCGTCGTCGGGGCCGTCGGGCACGCCGCGCGCGACGTAGTCGAAGAAGGGCGGCTCGCCCGGCCCGTGCCAGTGCTGCCGGCCGGGGCCGTCGCTGGCGCTGACGCCCCAGCAGAATTCGCCGTACATCGCATGGCGGCGCGGGTTGCGGATCGCGTAGCGCTGCTGCACCTGCGCGGCGGCGCGGCTGTTGGCGAAGTAGTCGCTGCCGTGGGCGCGCATGAACCCGTCCTGCAGCCCGCGGAAATCGATCCACAGCTGCGACATCTGGTGGATGAACAGCGGACCCGCGTGCAGGTACGCGACGCCCTCGGCCTCCTGCCACGCGTACGTGCTGCACCAGGCGTCGTACGACGATGCCGGGATCGGATGCGTCGGCGAGCCCAGCGCCAGCAGGTACAGCACCAGCGCCTCGTCGTAGCCCTCCCAGTGCCAGGGCAGGCTGCCCGTCTCGGGCTTCCAGCCGTGGCAGATCGTGCCGCGCTCGCCGAGCATCCAGTCCCACTCGACGCGCTCGTACAGCGCGGTGGCCAGCCGCCGCAGTTCGACCTCGTCGTCCGACGGCCCGCGGAAGTACGCAGCCGCGGCCAGCACGCCCGCCATCAGCAGCGCCGTGTCGATCGTCGACAGCTCGCACTGCCAGGCGCGCCGGCCCGTGGCCATGTCGAGGAAGTGATAGAAGAAGCCGCGATGGCCGGTCGCGGTCGGCGACTCGCCCTGCTCGCCGGCGAGCAGGAAGCGCAGCGTCACCAGCGTGCGCTGCAGCGCCTTGTCGCGCGTCATCAGGCCGCGCTGCACTCCCACGGGATAGCACGTGAGCGCCATGCCGATCGCCGCGACGCTGGCGGGCCATTGCGGCGCGGTCTTGTCCAGCACCAGGCCGTTGGCCTCGTTGACCTCGTGCACGAAGTAGCCGAAGGACTCGCGCTGCAGGTCGCCCAGCATCGCGTCGCGCGCGATCGCCTCGCGCCGCGTGAAGCCGTGCTGCACGGCCAGCCGGGCGACGTGCGGGTCGACGCCGAGGTCGCGCGGGCCGGGGGTCAAGGTCATGCGGCAACCTCCGCCCTGCGGGCTGCGGTGCGAACGCTCACGCGGCCTCCCATTCGATGCGCACCAACGCCATCGCGTCGGCCGGCATCGGCAGCGTGAAGTGGACCTCGCGGATCGCCCCCGCCTCGGCCGCGATGGCGATGCGCTCGGGCACCAGCGCGGAGGCCGTCTCCAGCGCGTCCACCTGGCGCGGGTGCGGGTACTCGGGGCTGCCCAGGCGCAGCCATTCGGCCTTCGGGTTGGCGTGGGTGTCGTCGATGCGCGTGATCGTCGCCGAGCGCGGCCGCCGGCCCTGCATGCCCGTCAGGCGCACCGTGACGAGTTCGCCGGCGATCGGATGGCGCGGCATCGCCACGTTGATCAGCAGCACGTTGGTGACCGCGTCGTCGTCGGGCGCGCCGACGTGCATCTGCAGCGTCGGATGCGCGCCGTCCACCGGCCAGCGCCGCGTGCCGAGCTGGTCGACGAGCTGGAAGCCGCGGTACACGGGCTTGGGCACGCCGTACAGGTTCATCAGCCCGAAGCCGCCGTGGTACGGGATGCTCGGGAAGTAGTTCTCCTCGAAGATGTCGGTGAACGTCCACCAGCTCCAGCCGTCGACGAGCTCGTCGACGTCCAGCATGAAATGCGCGGCGAGCGCGGCGCAGAACGGGCCGTCGTGCATCGGGTCGCGCGGGTTCGACGTGATGTTCCACTCCGTGTAGTACAGCGGCCTCGCGCCCGCGACCGCGCGCGCCTCGCGCGCGCGGTCGCGCATGACGCCCAGGGGCGCGTCGGCCAGCTGCGAGACGGTGTCGGTGAGGATCGAGCCGAACGCGTCGGTCGGGTAATAGTGCGTGCTGAGGAAGTCGGGCGGGCAGGCGTTGGCGGTGCAGAACCGGTCGAATTCGGCCAGCCATTCGTTGGCCGCCGTGGCCGGGCCACCGACCTGGAGCCGCGGGGAGATCGCCTTGACGGCCGTCCAGGTCGCCCTGAAGAAGTCGAAGTACCTCGCCTGGCCGCCGGTCCAGAACGCGACCAGGTTGGGCTCGTTCCACACCTCCAGCGGCCACTGCGCCACCTCGTCGACCCCGTAGCGCTCCACCCAGTGGCCCACCAGCGTCGTCATCAGCAGCTGCCAGTCGGCCATGCGGCGCGGCGGCGTGACGTTGGCGCGGTAGTGGAAGACGCTGTTGCCGTCCGAGGACAGCGTGGCGGGCATGAACGACAGCTCGACCAGCGGCCGCATCCCCAGCGACAGCAGGAAGTCGAAGACGCGATCGATGTTGAAGAACGAGAACAGGAACTGGTCGTCCAGGTTCACCAGCGTGCCCATGTCATCGCTGAGCAGGCCGTGGAAGCGCACGTGGCGAAAGCCCAGCTCGCGGTGCGCGCGAGTCAGCTGCTGCTGCCAGTCGGCGCGCAGCGCGGTGGGCGCGTGGCAGCTGCCCACGCAGTGGCGCCAGGGATGGCGCAGCGGCCGGGTCGGCGCGGAGAGGTCGCAGGTGAAGGCGGTGGGCGAGGGCGGGGGCATGGGCATTCCGGACGCGGGCCCTGGCGGGACAGGGGCGCCTTGGGCTGCTCGGCAAGTCGAATGCCCGACAGCGAGGGCCAGGCCGTCGGCGAGCTTGCGGAGTGCGGTGCGGCGTTGCATGGATGAATTGGAGGTCGGTTGG
>JAEKKH010000268.1 GCA_019510465.1 Burkholderiales bacterium | reverse complement strand
TCGCCGTCGCCGCAGAACACCCACACCTTGCGCTTGCTGGTGTCGGCGATGCCGCGGGCGTGCAGGTACTTCAGGAAGCGCGCCTGGTAGATGGCCATCAGCGGGCCCAGGCCCATCGAGACCGTCGGGAACTGCCAGAAGTTGGGCATCAGCTTGGGGTGCGGGTAGCTCGAGAGCCCCTTGCCGTCGACCTCCTGGCGGAAGTTCAGCAGCTGTTCCTCGGTGATGCGGCCCTCGAGGTAGGCCCGTGCGTAGATGCCGGGCGACGAGTGGCCCTGGATGTAGAGCAGGTCGCCGCCGTGGTCGCCGTCGGCGCCGTGCCAGAAATGGTTGAAGCCGCAGCCCAGCATCGTGGCCAGCGAGGCGAACGAAGACAGGTGGCCGCCGAGGTCGCCGCCGTCGGCCGGGTGCAGGCGGTTGGCCTTGACGACCATCGCCATCGCGTTCCAGCGCATGTAGGCACGCAGGCGTTCCTCGATGTCGACGTTGCCGGGGAACTGCGCCTCGTCTTCCGGCGCGATCGTGTTGACGTACGCGGTGTTGGCCGAGAACGGCAGATCGATGCCTTGCTGGCGGGCGTGATCGAGCAGCTGTTCGATCAGGAAGTGGCCGCGTTCACGGCCCTCGACGGCGATGACCGCCGCCAGCGCGTCGGTCCATTCGCGGGTTTCCTGCGCATCGGCATCGTTGGCGGCGCCGGGGAGGGACGTGGGAATCGCGGACATGCCTTGTCTCCTGATCTTGTAGAGCGGGGGGTCTAATTCACGAACGGGCGGAGTGTCGCACAACCTCATACAGATTTCAAATTGCGGCAGTGCATTTCATATTACGCAATTTGATGGACGGGCGGCCGGCGCGGCTCCTGGCATTCCCGTTCCGGATCGAGGCGTCGGGAACTCGATAATGCCCGGATGCAATCCGTTCCCGAGTCCGGCTCGACCCCGTCACCGTCATGGACGCAGCGCGTCTTCGGCCGCTGGTGGCGCAGCCAGTCGCCGTCGCGCCAGGACCGCTTCGCGACCCTCGGTCCGCTGGTCTCGGTGCTGCTGTTCCTGGCGGCGATCGTCGCGGCGTTCTGGACGCTGCGCAGCGAGGAGATCGAGCGCGCCACCGACGCCGTGCGGCGCGACACCGAAGTCGCGCAGCAGCAGATCCGCTCGCGCCTGAGCGAGGACCAGGAACTGATGGTCCGGCTGACGCGCGACATCGTCACGCACGACGTCGACACCGACAGCTTCTTCACGCAGACCGCCAGCTTCGCGCCCGCGCGGCCCGAGCTGACCCAGGTCATCTGGCTCAACGCCGACCGCACGCCGCGCGCCACCTTCCTCGGCTCGATCTTCCGCGGCGCCGCCAGCCTGCGCAACAGCGCGGAGGATCCGTCGCTGCCGCACCAGGGCGCCAGCACGGCGTCGGAGGCGGCCTTCACGGCGGCGCGCAACACGCACGTGCCGCAGTTCTCCAAGCCCTTCATCGACGTCGACGGCACCGCCGTCTTCCAGGTGCAGATCCCGTTGATCTCGCACACCGCGTTCACCGGCGTGCTGGTGGCCGAATACTCCATCGAGGCGCTGCTGCGCCATGCGGTGCCCGGGGAGGTGACCAAGCGACGCGCGATCGAGGTGCTCGACGAGCACGAGGAACTGCTGGCCAGCACCATCACCACGATGCCGGGGCGGCCGTCGGCGGTGCCGTCGATCGCGTTCGAGGCGCCGCTGGCGCCGGCGTCCAACGGGCTGATCCTGCGCGGGCTGGGCTATCGCACGTCGATCGGTCTGGTGTCGAACTCGCTGTTCTGGATGGTGCTGGCGCTGTCGGGCCTGACGGTATGGATGCTGCTGGGCACCTGGCGCCACGTGCGCCGCCGCGCGCAGATCCAGAGCGCGCTCGTGCACGAGACGAACTTCCGCCGCGCGATGGAGAACTCCATGCTCACGGGCATGCGCGCCATGGACATGGAGGGCCGCATCACCTACGTCAACCCGGCCTTCTGCGCCATGACGGGCTTCTCGGACAACGAGCTCGTCGGCAAGCTGCCGCCCTTCCCGCACTGGCCGCACGACCGCATCGAGGAGAACTCGCGCCTGCTGCAGCAGGAGTTGCAGGGCCGCAGCCCGGCCGGCGGCATCGAGGTCAAGATCATGCGCAAGGACACCTCCGTGTTCGACGCGCGCATGTACGTGTCGCCGCTGATCGACGCCAAGGGCGTGCAGACCGGCTGGATGACCTCGGTCACCAACATCACCGAGGCCAAGCGCGTGCGCGACCAGCTGTCGGCCTCGCACGAGCGCTTCACCACCGTGCTCGAGGGCCTGGACGCGGCGGTGTCGGTGTTGTCGGTGCAACAGGGCCAGCTGCTGTTCGCCAACCGCTCGTACCGGCTGTGGTTCGGCTCCGACGCGCACATCCACGCGGTGCTGGCCGGCGGCATCGACGCCAGCGTGCCGCCCGCCGACCTCGACACCGAGGACGGCGTCGACGGCTACAGCGGCCTGCCGCAGAACGAGCTCACGGAGGCCGGCACGTCGCCGCGCGAGGTGTTCGTCGAGTCGCTGGACAAGTGGTTCGACGTCCGCGCGCGCTACCTGCAGTGGACGGACGGCCGGCTCGCGCAGATGCTGATCGCCACCGACATCACCGCGCGCCTGCGCGCCGAGCAGCTGGCGCAGCAGCAGGCCGAGCGCGCCAACTTCACCAGCCGGCTGATCGCGGTCGGCGAGATGGCGTCGTCGGTGGCGCACGAGCTCAACCAGCCGCTGACGGCGATCTCGAACTACTGCAGCGGCATGGTCTCGCGGGTGCGCAACGAGTCGATCGGCACGGAGGACCTGATCGCCGCGCTGCAGAAGACGGCCAAGCAGGCCGAGCGCGCGGGCCACATCATCCACCGCATCCGCAACTTCGTGAAACGGCGCGAGCCGCAGCGCCAGGTGGCCCAGGCGCGCGAGATGGTCGAGGACGCGGTCGAGCTCGCGTCGATCGAGCTGCGCCGGCGCAACGTGGGCATCCAGGTCTACGTGGCGCAGCGCCTGCCGCCGCTGCTGGTCGACCCGATCCTGATCGAACAGGTGCTGCTGAACCTGCTGAAGAACGCCGCCGAGGCGATCGACGGCGCGAACCTGCCTTTGCTGCGCCGCCACATCGAGCTGCGCGTGGTGCCGCGCTACACGCCCGACGAGGGCGGCGTGATCGAGTTCAGCGTCAACGACAAGGGGCCGGGTCTCAAGGAGGACGTCCTCAACCGGCTCTACGAGGCGTTCTTTTCGACGAAAGTGGAAGGAATGGGCATCGGACTGTCGCTGTGCCGCTCCATCATCGAGTCGCACCGGGGCCGGATCCGCGCGCAGAACCTCTACAATGGCAGCACGGTGGTGGGGTGCAGTTTCTCGTTCACCCTGCCAGTCGAGACAACGCAACGGGTCGAATCCGCGAACGCGCTGAGCACGTTGGAAGCGGACGCGGCCTCCGATGCGGACGGCAATGAATAGCTGAAGTGCGAAGCACGGAGTTTTGCGTCAATGAGCCTGATCCCCAAGAAAGGTACCGTCTACGTCGTCGACGATGACGAGGCGGTTCGCGATTCGCTGCAGTGGTTGCTCGAGGGCAAGGACTACCGCGTCAAGTGCTTCG